>JADLEL010000136.1 GCA_020846145.1 Pirellulales bacterium
ACCTTACTTCGGGCACGCTTCTCCGCCGCTCCGCCGAAGATCAGGCCACGATCGTCGATGACGAACGGCCCTCGACCGGCTCGGTGGTGATGACCAAGGTGGACCTCTCGACCGGCTCGACCGGCCTTAGCCTGGAAGTCAACACCGAGGCGAAGCTCAAGGCCTTGCTGGAGATCAGCCAGAATTTGAGCCGCACCTTGGAACTCAACGATGTCTTGCCCAAGCTGCTCGATAGCCTCTTCAAGATTTTCCTGCAAGCCGACCGCGGATTCATCGTGCTTAAGGATTCGAAAACGGGCCGGCTGGTGCCCAAAGCGGTCAAGTGCCGAAATCCCGACGAGACGGAGGTTCTCCGCATCAGCCGGACGATCGTCCACGGGGTGATGCACTCGAAACAGGCGATCCTTTCGGCCGACGCGGCCTCGGACGCGCGTTTCGACATGGCCGAAAGCATCGTCGATTTCCAGATCCGTTCGATGATGTGCGCGCCCTTGATCGCCGGGGAAGGCGACGCGCTGGGCGTGATCCAGATCGACACCAACGACCGGCGAAAGTGGTTCAATCGCGAAGACCTCGACGTATTGGCGGGCGTGGCGTGCCAGGCGGCGTTCGCCGTCGAAAACGCGCAACTGCACGACATGGCGATGCGCGAAGAGGCGATGCGGCGCGAACTGGCCGTCGCCCACGAGGTGCAGCGGGGATTCCTGCCTTCCGAATCGCCGCAACTGCCGCAATACGATTTCTTCGAATTCTACGAAGCCGCCAGCGCGCTGGGAGGCGATTATTACGATTACGTCGAACTGCCCCAGGGCCGGCTGGCGGTGGTGTTGGGCGACGTGTCGGGCAAGGGCATCTCGGCTTCGCTTTTAATGGCCAAACTCTCGGCCGAGGCCCGCTTCTGCCTGATTAGCGAGCCGACGCCCGCCGCGGCCATCGGCCGTTTGAACCGCATCTTCTGCGGCAGCGGCTGGGAAGACCGTTTCGTGACGCTCGTGCTGGCGGTGCTCGATCCGCGGGACGGCACGGTGACGCTCGTGAACGCCGGGCACATGCCGCCCATCTTGCGGCGCGGCAAGAACGCCGTCGAACCGCTGGGCGAGGAAATCTCGAACCTGCCCTTGGGCGTCGATCGCGATGTCCAATACGAGCAAGGCGTCTATCCTTTGAAGCCCGGCGACTCGCTCACGCTCTACACCGACGGCATCACCGAAGCCATGAACGCCGACGGCGATCTCTACGGCCAAGACCGCCTCCTCCGTCAACTCGCCGCGGAAGTCTCCGGCGTCAACGCCCTCGGCCGGCACTTGCTCGACGACGTCAAAAAATTCGTCGGCAACCGCTCCCAAAGCGATGATATGTGCCTGGCGTGCTTTGGGAGAAAAGATTGAATCGATTTATTCCTGCAATTTCCGTCCGACTTCCGCGAGCCGTCTCCCCAACGCGCGGCAAATGGCGGCTTCCTGCTGATCGATCGGGCGCTGGCTGTCGGGGCCGGCGACGTGGCCGGGACCGTAAGGCGAGCCGCCGCCCTGCGTGGTGAATAGCTCTTGCGTGGAATAGGGAACGCCGACGAGGATGAAGCCCAGATGCAAGAGCGGAGCCATCATCGTGAAAAGGGTCGTCTCCTGGCCGCCGTGAAGGCTGCCCGTCGAGTTGAATACGCCCGCTGGCTTGCCTTCCAACTCGCCTTTCATCCACAGCGAGGTGAGTTGATCGATCTGGTTTTTCAACTGCGCCGAGACGTTGCCGAAGCGAGTGGGCGTGCCGAAGGCGATCGCGCCGGCCTTGCGAAAATCGTCGAGCGTTACCGGCGGCACTTCCCGCTGTAAATCGGCGCCGGCTTTCATCTCCGGCCGGGAATCGACGACCGCCGCCGGGATGAGTTCCGGCACGCGGCGGATCACCGGCTCCACGCCTTGCACTTCCCTTGCCCCTTCGGCCACGAGCTGCGCCATTTTATACACGTTGCCGTAAGTGCTGTAATAGACGATGAGCAGATTCATCATCGAGGTACTCCTTTCACGCTTGGAAAATGGCTAAAAATTCCTCGGCGGAGACGGCCGACACGCCTTTGAAATCGAAATCGTTCGAATTTCTCGTCACGAGATGATCGGCGGATATGCGAATGGCCGCCGCCGCTTGGATGGCGTCCTCGAAATCGTTGCCGGGATCGGCCAGTGCTCGATCGATGACGAGTTCATCGAGCGGGACGATTCGAAATATCCGCCGGATCAGCCGGATTGCATCCAAAGCCTTTTCGCCGCCGGCTTGCTTGCGCGCGATGTAGTAAACGTTATTGAAGCTTATTGCCGAGACAAAACCCGTCACCGCATGTTCTTCCACGAGCTTCCAAACACGGGTCGCGGAAGCGCTGTACGGCGCGCGATCTTGAATCACGTCGAGTAAAATATTGGTGTCGAGAAGAACGATCATGATTTTTCGTATTTGCTCGTCCGTTGCTCATCTAACAGACGATCCACCTGTTCATCGGAGAGCGGCGGGAGCATGCCCAAGGCTTGGCGGGTAATCGGCGGAAGCGATTCCACCGCAAGTGGAGCGCCGGCCGCCACGCGAAGCAGCCGCTCCAGCATTGCGGAAACGGTCATTTTCCGCGCCGCAGCCAACTGCCGCGCCCTGGCAATAAGATCGTCATCGACTTCAATCGAAATTGTGCTCATAATGAACGATTATATCTCTAAATCGACCGCCGATCAACTTCTTTCCACGAGCGGGCGGGGTGTTCAAGCCTTCGGCAGCGTCAGAATGAAGCACGCGCCCGCCGCGGATTGCTCGGAGTAGCGTAAATCCCCGCCCAAATCGCGGGCCAGTCGGCGGCTCAAGGCGAGGCCCAAGCCCACGCCGGGGGCCGATTGGGCGGCCTCCTTCGCCGTCTTCGAGAAGGAATGGAACAGCCGGCCGCGCATTTCTGGAGCAATGCCGGGACCGTGATCTTCGACCCGCACTTCCGCATGACCGTCCGCGACGTGCAGAACGAGATGGATGCGTTTGTCCTCCCCCGAGGCCGCGTATTTGCAGGCGTTATCGACGAGGTTGAAGAGAATTTGCTCGACGGCGGAAACATTGGTCTTGACCGAGATTTCGCCGGGGGGATGAATTGCCTCTACCACGAGTTTCATCCCCGCCTGCGCCGCCCGGTCGGCCAGCCGGCTTTGCATCGAGCCGATCAGATCGCCGAGCGAGATGATTTCCATGCGGCGGTCCAAACGGCCGCGTTCCAGCCGGGCGTAGGCCAAGACGTTTTCCACCAGATGCGTCAGCCGCACCGCCTCGACACGGAGCGTTTGCAGATATTCCCTGCGCTGGGACTCTTCGGGCACCATCCCCTCGGCGAGCATTTCGGCGTACATCTGGAAGGTCGTCAGCGGCGTGCGCAGCTCGTGGGTTACGGCCGTGACGAACGACGCCCGGCGGGCGCTCAAGCGCATCACGCCCGCAAGCAAGCACGCAATGGCCCCCGCCGTCAGCAGCAGGCAAAACCACGCGGCCAAGAGCGACATCAATAGCGGCGACCAGCTCTTCTCGCCATTCACGGCGACCGCGCCGGGCACGAGGCGAATCGGCAATGCCGCCAACAGCCGCGACTCCTCGGCGGTGTCGGCAGCGCCCGCCGCTACGAGATCGGCGTCGGGGAGCAGATCGAGAATCTCGTTTTTCAGCCAACCGCGAATGTCCGGCCAGTCCAAGAGGCACCCCTGCACGTATTTTTGTCCGGCGACCAGCACGCGGCGCGCGAGAAGCAACTCGCCGTCGATCCACAAGGGGGTCATCAGCACGCCGTTGATGTCGGTGCTCGGTTTCTCCCTCTCTTCCGACAATGATCCGCTGGTCGAGGGTAGTAGCGGTCCGCCTTTGGCGCCGATTGTCGCCTGGGGCGGGAACTCCGCCTTCTTCTGCGGATAATCGTAATCGGCCGGTAGATTAGCCGCGGAATTCATCGCCATCACGTCCACGCTCTGCTTCACGGACTGCGCGCGCTGCGCGTATTCCCGCCGGGATTGCTCGATTTGTTGAGGCACGAATGCCTGCTGCGCCTGCGGCGGTTGTTGCGGTTGCGGTTGTTGAAGCTGCGATGCACCGGATTCCATCGATTGCCGCGGCGAAACGGCATCCGACGGCTGCACGTTGCCGCCTTGCCGATCGTAGCGATCTTGCGGCGCGTTGTCGCGTTGCGGCGCGGCACCGCCTTGCGGCATCCCGTAGGCCCACGACTGCGGCGTTTTCGAGTCGTCAGCGGTAATGGAGCCTCTCAAACCGGGCGGGGCGGCCTGGCCAAGTTGCGGTTCGTACGCCCCGGCCGCCAATTCGACGCGTTTTAACTCCTTCGGTTTCGGTTCCGACAGAAGGTCGGCGAATTTTTCCAGCGCAACGATCTTCCGCAGGCGGGCGAACTGCCGTTCCCGATTTGCCTGAACCGCCGCGTCGAGTTTTACCGAACCGATCAGCTTGCGATTGTCCTCCGATGGCACCTGCGGCGATGACAGATTGCCGGCGGCGTCGATTTGAAAATGCAGCAAGATCCGCGGCGGCGTTTCCAGCAAGAGCGGCGAAGCGATCAGCGTTTCGCCCTTGGCACTGGTGTTGAACATCCGATTGAACGAGCGATCGGCGGGGAAATACGCCAGATAAGCGAAGTACGGCCGCGCGCTCTCTTGCGCCACCGTCGGCGCCAGCGCCGAATCCATCCGCCATAGCGCGAGCCGCACCTTCTCTTCCAAGGCCGCCTGCCGCCGGGCCTCGATCTCCGCCCGATCGAGCCGCAAGGCCGTCGCGCTCAGCCAGCCCATCGCCGCCAGCACCAAGAGCAGGCAAAACGCGAAAACGAGCCAGATTGTAGCGGAGAGTTTCATAATAGGGGACAGGATACAGGGGACAGGATACAGGGGACAGGATACAGGGGGCAGGAATCTTGGAACGGAGAACGAATGAACGCCTCGTAAAATTAATCCGTTGTTTTCTCACCCCTCACCCCTCTCCCCTCTCCCCTGCTTCCCCACATATATCCTTTCCCGCGAACGGTCAAAATGATCTGCGGGTTCTCGGGATGATCGTGGAGTTTCTCGCGGAGGCGGGTGATATGCATGTCGATGGTTCGTGTCGTAACGCCTTGCGGCGCGATCCGCCACACGTTGGATAATATCTCCTCGCGGGAGATCGCCCGGCCCGCGTTCGACGATAGGTAGCGTAACAACTCGGCTTCCTTCTCGGAAAATTCCGCCCGGCGGCCGTTTTTGTAGCGGATTTCGCGACGGTTGAAGTCGATTTGCCCGCCGGGGACGGCGACGGTATCCACGTCCAGCGGCCGTTCGGCGCAGCGCCTAAGCACGGCCTCGACGCGGGCGAGAAGTTCCTTGACGCTAAACGGTTTGACGACGTAATCGTCGGCCCCGCCGCGCAGCCCCTCGACGCGGTCGGTCTCGTCGCCCCGCGCGGTGAGGATGATCACCGGCAGCGTGGGCCGCAGCCGGCGGACTTCCCTCAAAATCTCCAGCCCGTCGCGCTTCGGCAGCACGAGGTCGAGCAGGAGGAGATCGTATTCTCGCTTGACGGCCATTTCCAATCCCGTCTCGCCGTCCCCCGCCTCGATCGGTTCGTAGCCCGCGAACCGCAGCGCATCGACGATCCCCCGGCGGATGGCCGCATCGTCCTCGACGGTGAGTATGCGTAGTTTTGACATCGAAATGCGCGTGAAAAAAGCGAGCCAGCGGCGTCACCGCTCCCGGCCCATAAGAGGCCGATCTGCCGCCGCAATGAAATACCGGACAACTTTCTCTATTCTACCACGAAATTCCGGCATTCATGTAACGGGATTGTAACGTTCCGCAGTTCAAGAAGATTTATCGGTTAAAACGGACTTGGCGCCATACACACGATTGCCGCAGGCATGGCGCCAAGTATTTTCTTTCCGCAAAAGATAGTACCTCTACGGCTTCGGCGGATACATGAGCGGGAAATTCTTCTCGAAACGCTTTTGATATTCGTAGAGCGCGGGATAACCCTCGTTCGCGCGGATCGGCGGAACCGGCTCGCCCGACAGCGAGGCCTTTAGGCAGCGCAAACGGTCGTAGGTCGAGTCCAAGCCGACGAAATCCTCGCCCTGATACCAAGCCGCCCATTTGCCGTACTCGGCGCGGCGGAGCGCGGCGGCAAGTTTCTCGCCGGCTTCGAGGGCGTTATCGATCTCCTCCGCCGCTTTGTTCTTATCGCCCGCCGCGTAGGCATCGATGGCCTGGGTGTAGGAGTCGAGCATCGCCAGCGATTGCCGATGCACTTGCAGAGGCGCGATGACATTGCCCCGGTAAAACGACCTCCGTCTGGAGGGTATCGAGGCGGCAAGCGCGTCGGCCTTTTCGGCGAGCGCTGAAAGGCTCTCGCGGCTTTTCGCGGCGTAGTCGGCGCCCTCCTTCACCGATTTCAGAATGGCCTCGGTAAGCGGTTGATCTTTGGCGATCAGCGGAGCGGCCTTGACGTTGATCTGCCGGATCAGGCTATGGAAGGCGTTATCGCCCCAGCGCACGTCGCGGCGATGGTAGGGGATGTCGAAGTAGCCCTCGAAAATCTCCGCCACCCGCGGCGCGGCCTCCGCGCCGAACTGCCGCCGGCACCAGTCGGCGATGAATTCCTTGTGGTTTTGCAAATCTTCGCGGGCGACGAAAGGCGCGGCGTTCCAAGCGAATTTCATGGCGAAATCGGTCGAGAGCGGCACGGGCCGCACGTCGCTCACGTTGACCAGGAAATACTCGGCGGCGCCGGCCTTCACGAATCGCCCCAATTCGCTTGCAATGCGGCCGGGAGGGACCATTTCGCTCAACTGGTTGCTCTGTCCGCTGAGCATGGCGGTATGATAGTAAATTCCTTGTCCCGCTTGCACTTTGCCTTGGTCGCGGATAATGCCCGTGCCGTCGTCCGGCCAGACCACGATTACGCCTTCGGGCAGCTTGAGGTGCCCGTCGTGGTACAGGTTCGCGCCTTCGACCCACAAATTGGCGATGATCGGAGCGTGAGGCTGCACCGCGCGAATGAGTTCGACCTGCTTGGCGATGGCTTTGGTGATGATCGCGCCGCGGGCTTCGGGCGTGGCGATTTCCGGCTCGTCGGCCCAGAAGGGGCGGTCGTGCTTGCCCCGATAGCCCACCGTCCAAACGATCTCCTTGTCCTTGAACGAGTCGATGCACGTCCGCCAGTATTTCTCCATGACCTCGGGATGTTTCGAGTAAGAAAAGGGAACCCCGGACGGCCAACGATAGGTGTTCAGCCCCACCACCAGAATATGATGCATGTTGATGACCAATCCGCGGCGGGCGGCCAGTTCGTGACAGCGTTCATCGGGAAAATTAAAGGTGCCCGGCACGACCATATTCCCCCGCAACCGCAGCAGGGTCTCGAAGATGCGATCCATGATCTCCGGCGAAAACACGTTTTCCTTGAGCGGATCGGGCGAGTAGGTACGCAGCAAATCCTCGTCGTTGATGAACCAGCCGCGGTAACGGAACGTCGGCGGACCGAACTGCTTGGCGAATCCGGCGGGCAATTCGATCTTCCCCCGGTAGCGCGGTTCTTTATCGACCCAGAAATACCAGGGATCGACGCCCAATATCTCTTCCGATAAGGCGTAGGCGGCGTAGATCGCGCCGCGCAGATCGTTGCCCGTGGCCACAAGGGCCTGTCGCCCAGCGGCGTCTTGCAGCACTTTAAGCACGAAGCTTTCCGGCCCGGCGGGGATTTTCACTCCCAAAGCGGACCACCAATCGCCTTTTCGGCCCAGATAAATGACCGGCCCCGTCCAGTTCTTCGGCGGACTAGTCAGGACGACGGGCACGCGTCCAATGACTTTGTACCAATCGCGCTTGACATCGGCGAGCGCCCGCTCGATGGCCTCCGGTTCTTCGGCCGAAACCACCCAGGGGGTATCGACCGTCAGCGTCATCGCCCCTTGATTGCTCTTCATCTCTCCCAGCGAAGTCTCCTCCGCGAAAATGTTTCCACAGAAAGTAATCGCGAACCAACTCGCCACGAGCAAAATAAATGACCTTTTCATGATTTCTCCCGTTGTTGAGGAAAACGATAGTTGAATTGCCTTATTGTAAATCAATTCCTAAGCGTGGACAACGGTTAGCCGTAGATATCAATGGCCGATCATTGCCCGATACAACGAGAATGCCCCGCTCGCTTTCGATGCCTGAAGTGTTTTTTCTTTTCGGAAGCCTGAACAGAAACGATATGTTGAGCAAGCCGGTAGCGGCACCCGGCAAGATATTGCACTGATTGCCGCTTTACGATTTCTTCCCCCTCACACAAAAAGAGAAAATACCCGCGAGACCGATTGCTAAGATGATAATGCTGGAAGGCTCGGGAACAGGAGTTAGTACATAGGAATAAGTACGATATAAGCCCCAATCGATCATTTGGGATCCATACACCACAATCTGCCCGGAATCATCGATCGAATGCACGAGTCGGAATGGTACATGCGATTCATCCACCAGATCATTGATATCGGTTATGGTCCCGTTGCGATAAAGAAAAGGGCGATATGCCCACCAATCGCTATCGGGGATAAGTTGAGGGATGTCGGGATTTTTGGGGAAAAGAGAGCAATTGCCCACGACTTGTCCGATGGAATTGATATCTATGGCTTCACTGCTGATATATGAACCGCCTAGAACACCTAAATCGGACATGAATCCGTTGTTCCACAGAAAGGCGCGGCAATCTCCATTGCTGGCGAGTGATGAACCAACAATCTGCCCATTCTCATTCATATCGGAAGCATGACTGGAATTTCCACCGAGAGTGCCAATGTCATTCATCGATCCATTTTCATAAACGAAAGCGTGATTGGATTGATCGCCAGCGATGTAGGAATTTCCCGCAATTAGTCCGCCGTTATTAATGCGAATGGCATAGCTCGATTTTCCACCCAAAGTGCCCAGATCGGTCATTGATCCGTCAAAAAACAAAAAAGCATGCTCGGCGGCATCACCCGCGAGAGAAGATGAGCCTACCACCTTCCCATAATCGTTGACAAATAAGGGATTGGTTCTTGTTCCACCGAGAGTTCCGATTTGAGTACGCGTACCATTGTGTTCAAGATAATACTGTTGGCCTTGAGTATCAGAAAAGGTTAAGCCGATCGCATAACCGCCCGCATTGGGATTGGGATACATCAATTTAAGCAAAATCCCCTCGTAGCTCGCCGTGATCCTGTAGGATGCCGCGAAGGTTGAACCTAGATCAAAGACAATTAGCGCTGCTGCAATAAGGCCAGTGAAATAAAATCTCATAGAGAATACTCTCGCAATTTGATTTTTTCCTTGACCACAACCTATTATTCTATCTAGCTTTGAATATTAATGGAAGACTACGAGTTATTTTCCACGAATGGCCACCTCGACTACTAAAATCCATTTGTGGAGCTATCGGAATGGAAGACATGTCGCCGGAGATCGGAAATGAGAACATGGCGGGCACAGACAAAATGTGACATTATCGAGAAATGACACCTAAAAAGTTTCCCTGACGCCAAGGCCAAATCACAATCCCTCTCCCGAAGGGTAGGGGGGTAATTGGAGTCGAAAACCTGGAATTATTGTACGGGAAAAATTTTCTGATCCCCTTGACTATGTACGCCCGTATATTGTACTATTGTCCAGAGACGGGCAGTGGCCGCTTACCGCATCCACCATTTTGGGGAGTTTCGAGCATGTTTGAGAACTTAACCGAACGTCAAATGGCCGTTTACGAATTCATCCGCGACAAAATCCGCAACCGGGGGTATGGGCCGACGGTTCGGGAAATCGGCAAGGAATTCGATATCGCCTCCCCTAACGGGGTGGTTTGCCACTTAAAGGCCCTTGAACGGAAGGGCATTATTACCCGGGAATCGAACCTGTCGCGGGCGATTCAACTGGCCGCCGAACCGGTCGAGTTCCGCGGCTTACCCTTGATCGGCCAGATTGCCGCCGGCGTGTTGCACGAGGCGGTCGAGCAGGACGAGCGCGTCGATTTCGCGGCGATGTTCGATCCGCACAAGAAAAATCTTTTCGTGCTGCGCGTGCGCGGCGATTCGATGATCGACGACCATATTTCCGACGGCGACTACGTGGTCATTCACAAGCAGCGCACCGCCCGCAAGGGCCAAATCGTCGCGGCCATCACCGACGAGGGAGAAGCCACGCTCAAGCGTTGGTTCCCGGAGAAGAACCGCATCCGGCTGGAGCCTGCGAACTCCAACATGAAGCCCATCTACGTGAAGAACGCCCGCGTGTTGGGCGCGGTGGTGGGCGTGGTGCGAAGGGTGTAAGGCGGGTGAAGCGGATAAGTCCTGATATCATGGGCCAACCTACCCTCCCCTCCCCCGCCTTGCTGATTGCCGCCGCCTTTAGCCGCTATGATGACGCCTTGGCGTGGGCGAAGCGGAAATTGGAGGCGGAGTGGGGAGCGATTGCGCTGGAGAGTCCGGCGTTCGATTTCGTCGAGACCGATTATTACGAACCGACGATGGGAAAAGGCATCAAGAAGCTCTTTTGGGCCTTCGAGAAACCTTTCGATGCGGCGGAACTGGTCGAGATCAAGCTGGCGGCGAACTGCTGGGAGGAGGAATACGCCGCCGAGACGAAGCTGCCGGAACCGCGGCCGCTGAATATCGATCCGGGCTATCTGACGTTGGGCAAGCTGGTGCTGGCCTCGACCAAGGATTTCGCGCACCGCATCTATCTGAACCGCGGCATCTATGCGGAGGTCACGCTGTTTTACAAGCATCGCCGCTGGCGGCACCACGATTGCACCTTCGCCGATTACCGCCGGGAAGATTATCAGCGGTTTTTCAGCGAGTGCCGGGAGATGCTCCATCGACGGTTGAGGGGGTAGTGTCGCGCGCTTCGCTCGATAGTAAAATTTCACCGATCTACTATAATAAACGCTACGCGCTCCCGGCCGGCTTTCGGTCGATGCCCGGCCGCGGCTAAACTCTGTAGCCCCTAGCCCCACCGCTCGCCTCCGAAAAATGAAACCAGTTTATGCGTTTATTCTCGCCCTTTTGTTCGGGGTCGGACTAGGAATCCTCGTCGGCTGGTTGCGCATTTCTTCGGTGCCTTGGGAAGGGCTTCCGGCGATGGATTCGGTGGCGGAGAGCGATTCATCAATTCCGCCCGGTTCCGGCCCCCTCCCCAAAATCATCATCGATAAGCTGGAATACGATTTCGGCACGCTCGATGTGGAAGACAAGGGCAGCCGCGAGTTTACGGTCTCCAATCGCGGGGAGGCATTGCTTAAACTTACCAAGGGCGAAACCACCTGCCGCTGCGCCGCCGGCGAATTGGAAAAGACGGATCTGTTGCCGGGCGAATCGACGAAAATCACGCTCAAATGGCATCCCACCGACGAGCCTGGCCCCTATCAGCAATCGGCCACGTTTTACACGAACGATCCCCGCAAGCCGCATTTCAAGATCACCGTAAGCGGCAAAATAACGGCCGCGCTCCGCGTTCGCCCGTCGGTCTTGACTTTCAACCGCATCTCCGCCCGCGAATCTTCGCAAGGCACGGTAAAGATTCTAAGCTACCTCGATCAACCGCTGGCGATCGGCAATCCGCGGCTCGATGAAAATGGCCTCGAGCGGTATTTCGATGTCTCCAGCACCCCTCTTTCGGATAGAGAAATCAAGGAGGACCTGGGCGTAAAAAGCGGATTTCTTTTGACCGTTGCCGTCAAACCGGGATTGCCACAAGGGCCGTTTAAGCAGACAATCACGCTTAGCACCAACAATCCGAATAAGAAGGAAGTGGTGGTTCCCATCGAAGGCTCGGTCGGCGAAGAAATATCGGTGGTCGGCCCCGGCTGGGATTCCGAGCAAGAAACCTTGTATTTAGGAACGGTGACGAGCCAAGAGGGACTAAGCCGTCGGTTATTGCTCGTGGTGCGGGGCCCGTACCGCAAGGAGGTGCATTTCGATTTGGCCGAACCGCCGCCCGCGCCGTTAAAGATAACCTTGGGAGAAATGACCGAAATCAATAACGGCCAAGTCGTGCAAACGCCGCTGCTTATCGAGATTCCCAAGGGCAGTCACCAAGCAAGCCGCTTAGGGCACGTGCGGGATAGCGAAAATCAATCGGATGATGCCGCCGTCATCAAGCTTGAGACGACCCATCCCGATGCGCATCTATTTCGCATTCCGGTCCGATTTGCGGTCGAGAAGTGAAGCGCGGCATATCGTTGATATTTGCAAAGCCGCGACCATTGGTCGCGGTTCATCGTGTCATTGCAAAGCCGCGACCATCGGTCGCGGTACACGGAGGATTTTGCACTTCCGTGGGAAATACGCAAGTGCTTAAGTCTCCTCCAGTGGAACTGGAGTGGTTGGAAATTCAGGCATGAATACGAAAAACATACTTCTTTCGCCATTTATTCACGTATTGTTGATGGGGGGATTCCTGCTTTTTTCGTTGGGATGCCCGGCTACTCGAGAAGGCGGAACCGCGAAAAAAGACGCGACCGGCAATTCCGTCGCCGCGGCAAATAAGCCCGCATCTCCAACGATTGTAGCCGCGCAGCCCATGCCTGCCGAGCCGGCGAAATTACCCAATCGGGTAACGGCGGCGCCGATCTCGGCGTCGATTCCCGTGGAATCGCCCAATCTGGCCGCGAACTACGATGTTCCGACGCCGAACGCGCCCGCTCGGGCCGGCTTGGCCGACGATTCGATGCGCGAGCCGCCGCCATTTGCGGTGGAATCGCCCGCGGTCGCCGAAGAAGAACGCCCGAATCCGCTGCGGCCGTCCTCGTCCGGCGTTCCGCTTCCGAACAATCTTCGACCGGCTCCCGCCGAGGGGAAAATCCGTCCCAGCGTCCGGTCCAATCTTCCGGCATCTCCCGGCGCATTGCCCGATTCGGCTGCCGGGAGGCGGCCTGCCGAGAGCAATGCGCTTGCCGCCGCCGGGACGAAGAAACCGGCCGGCTCGCCCAAGGAACTTCGTCCGCCGTTGGATCTCATCAAGGAGAACGGCGCGTTTTTCACGGGCTGGCCGAAGCCGCGGTTCGCGCTGTTGATCACCGGCAAGATCGAGGGTTACTTGGAACCCTGCGGCTGCGCGGGCCTCGAGCGGATGAAGGGCGGCATGGGCCGCCGGTACATGCTCTTCAAGCAACTCCGCGAAGCGGGCTGGCCGGTCGTCGGGCTGGACGTGGGCGGATTGGCCCACGGATTCGGCCGCCAATCCGAGATCAAGTTCCACACGCTCGCCGAAGGGATGCGGGCGATGAATTACGGGGCCATCGCGCTCGGCGAGACCGACCTGAAACTGCCCGCCGGCGAATTGGTCGCCGAAACGACCGATGTGGAAAACAAGAAAAGCCCGTTCGTTTCGGCCAACGTGGGCTTGTTCGGTTTCGACGCGGGCATGGTCGCCAAGTCGCGGATCGTCGCGGCCGGCGGCGTGAAAATCGGCGTTACCGCGGTGCTCGGCAAATCGCTGCAGAAGGAAATCCAAAACGCGGAGATCGAATTCGCCGATCCCGACGCGGCCATCAAAAAAGTTCTTCCCGAACTGCAAAAGAACGCCAACCTCCTGGTCCTCCTCGCGCATGCCACGATGGAGGAATCGCTCGCCTTGGCGGAAAAATATCCGCAATTTCACGTCGTGGCGACCTCGGGCGGAAACCCCATACCGCCGGACGAGCCGCGGAAGATCGACGGCTCGAAAACGGTCTTCGTGGAGGTCGGTTTGAAAGGGATGTGCGCGATCGTGCTGGGCTTCTACGACGGCGCGGATGCGGTCCGCTATCAGCGGGTCGTGCTCGATTCGCGGACCTCGTTCCTCGATCCGAAGAAACAACCGATCGTCTCGACCGCTCCGCCGCCGCCGGAAATGAAGAATCTCATGGCCGCCTTTCAGGACCAGCTCAAGGCGATCGGCTTCGCGGGCTTGGGACTGCGCCCCTCGCCCAGTCCGCAAAAGGAGAGCGGGGGCCGATACGTGGGCACGGAAAAATGCAAGCCCTGCCACGAAGAATCGTACAAAATCTGGCGGAAGTCGGGCCACGCGAAAGGCTACCAAACGCTGGCCGAACTCGATCCGCCGCGGAATTACGATCCCGAATGCCTCAGTTGCCACGTCGTGGGCTGGAATCCGCAGCGGTACTTCCCCTACGAGTCCGGCTTCAAGAGCAAGGAGAAGACGCCGCACTTGCTCGACGTGGGCTGCGAAGATTGCCACGGCCCCGGCGAATTGCATTGCAAGGCCGAGGAAGGGGGCGATCAGGCGAAAATGGACCAATACCGCAAAGCCTCGGTGATCACCAAGGAAGAATCGGAAAAGAACCAGTGCCGCACCTGCCACGACGGCGAAAACAGCCCCGATTTCAATTTTTCAAAGTATTGGCCCTACGTGGAGCATTACGAGAATCAGGAAGAGTAGTTTCCCGGCAATCCCTCTCCTGGATTGATTCTCCCGCCTTTTCTCGAGCGGATGCCGCACAAACATCATGCAGGGTGCGCTCTCGCACGTGGAGTTTTTTTCGCGGTAAAACGTTCGTGCAAGCGCGCACCCCACGGTTTGCGCACTTTCCGCTACAGGATAATCCGCCTCGCGATTATTTTGTCATAAGATCATTTCCATGGACCGCGGACGTAATGCACGCCGAATTGATCGGTGTCGCTGGGCCAATGGGGGGCGGGGCGGAAATGGGCGCGGTTGTAATAGCCGGGACCGGGGTAGTTCCGCTCGAATTGATGTTCGATGGGCACCACGCGGCTGCTGCCCACGCCCCAACTATACTTCACCTGATTCTCCGCGCGCGGCGGCACGACCAGCGCCAGCGGCATGTTCCAGGAAGCATCGTAATAGCCGTCGTGCCAGGGATAGGTCTGCGCCTGGTTGTGCGCCCGGCGGCCTTTGAGCGAGCCGTAGCCGGCGGCCTGCGCCGCATGGGAGCCGAGGAAGGACAACGCCAACGCGGCGATCGTGAATGCGAGGATATTTTTCATAGTAATGATTCCTTGGATTTGAAAAACGCCTCGTTCCCACGCGGAGCGTGGGAACGCGATTTCGCGACGCTCCGGCGTCGCCGAATTACTTACCAGCGTTCGGATTTTCATGCGCTTCGGACGCGGGAGCGTCCAACAATTGCGTTCCCACGCGGAGCGTGGGAACGAGGAAACGCGGAGCGTGGGAACGAGGATACTCTCCCCTCTCCCCTCTCCCCTCTCCACTCTCTACTCTCCACTCTCTACCGCCAATGCACTCTCGTGGTGGTGGCGGGCGCATCGGCGTGTTTCGTGCGGTAGGTCCGATGGTGCTTGTAAAGGAATTCGTGCGGCATCAACGGCGGATACGTGATGTAAGTATGGCCGGTCAACGGCGGCGCCGGACGCGGGCAGAGGTACAATTGCGCGCCCACCAATCCCGCTCCGGGCGGAACGTAATAGTTGTAGAAGATATCTTTCGGGCCGGAATAGGGCAGCTCCGCCTGCGCTTGGGGAAGCAAATAACTCCCGACCACGGCGACGCAAAGCAGCGAAAAGACCAAGGGCAACAGTTTATGCGCCATACTTGAGGCTCCTTATTCGAGAGGGATCGATACTCGTTCCCACGCTCCGCGTGGGAACGCAATTCCCCGACGCTCGGCGTCGAAGAAGCGAGGCAAGGGGGACAGTCCCATTTTTCGCGGCGTTAGCGTTATTCGAGAAGACAACGTCAATCACGCCGCGAAAAATGCGACAGTCCCCAACCATCGATTTCCTTCTGCTTTCTCGACCGGGGCCGGTCTTGCGGATAAATCTTTGTATGCCGGACGGAACAATCGGAACTCTTATGCCGAAAACAGCGATAAACCCGTGTGGGCGAATGGCGGTATAATCGGTATAATCGGGCGATTCGAGGAAAAACGCGGAATTCCCAGTTCGCCGCCGCGTGGACGCGACGGCTAAACGACTTTATGGAACATCATATACATTGAGGAATAGAACCACCAATACGAGGGAGCGAGAAGAGTGTCTCTGGAAGCAGTCAAAGGAATTCAATCCCCCCCATCGAGCAATGGCGATTCCCCTTCCGGCGCGAATGGATCGCCCGGAGTGCGGCAGAAGCGTCGCGCCACGGCCCAATCGATGGCCGCCAGCCAGCGCGATATTTCGGTCAGCGAGTTTTTCGCCAAGAACCGGCACTTGCTGGGCTTCGACAGCCCCCGCCGGGCGCTGCTGACGACCGTCAAGGAAGCGGTCGATAACGCGCTGGACGCCTGCGAAGAGGCCGGCATTGTTCCAGAAATCTGGATTCATCTCCAGCGCACCGGGCCCGACCGGTTCAAAGTCGGCGTGCAGGACAACGGCCCCGGAATCCTCAAAAAGACCATTCCGCTCATTTTCGGCAAGCTGCTCTACGGCTCGAAATTCCACCGCATGAGAATGAGCCGCGGGCAGCAGGGCATCGGCATCAGCGCCGCCGGCATGTACGGGCTATTGACCACGGGCAAGCCGGTCAAGATCATGTCGAAGATCTCCCGCAAGGAACCGGCCCATTATTACGAAATCCAGATCGACACCAAACGCAACCTGCCCGAAATCTTGAACGGCAAGGGCGATGGCGTGGAAGTGCCGCCGGGCGAGGCCGGCCAAAAGGCGATCGAAAAGCACGAAATCGAGTGGATCGACCTCGACCACGGCACCCGCGTGACCATCGAATTGGAAGGCAAGCACGTGCGCGGCCGCGGCAGCGTCGATGAATATCTCGAACAGACGGCCATCGCCAATCCGCACGTTTCGATCCACTATAAGGACCCGGACGACAACGAGTCGGACTATCTCCGGGTCGCCGAGCATCTGCCGCCGGAGCCGAAGGAAATATTGCCGCATCCCTACGGCGTGGAACTGGGCCGGCTGGTGGCGATGCTGAAGGACACCAAGGCCGGTACGCTTTCGCAGTTCCTCTGCGAGTCGTTCTCCCGCGTCTCGCCCGGCGTGGCGCGGAAGATTTGCGAGGCGGCAAAGCTCAGTACGCGGGCAAGACCGAAGAACATTGGGCGGACCGAGGCCGATTCGCTCTACAAGGCGATCCAGGAGACGAGAATTCCCGCCCCGGCGACCGATTGCATCGCGCCCATCGGCGAGGAGTTGATCATCAAGGGCTTGCACCAGATCGTGCCCGGCGAATTCTACACCGCCGCCACAAGGCCGCCGGCGGTGTATCGCGGGAATCCGTTTTTGATCGAAGTCGGGCTGGCCTACGGCGGCGCGCCGATTTCGCACAAAGTTTCGCGCGAGGCGCTCGCCGAACTGCTCGAAGAGAGCGACGCCCGCACGCTGCGGCAGTTTCTCATCACCACGTTCAACGGGCTGGGGGCCGACGGCGCGGACAAAATTCTCGGCGAGTCGGGGCTGAAGACCCGCGTTTCGCCCGGCAATTTGAAGCCCGCCGAAATGGCCAAGCTGCACGAGGCCCTGCAAACGATCAACGTGAGCGAAGGGCAGTCGATGAACATCCTCCGCTACGCCAACCGCGTGCCGCTGCAATTCCAGGCCGGCGGCTGCGCCATCACGCAAACCGTGATGCAGACCAACTGGCGGAGCTACGGCCTCTCGCAAAGCCGCGGCGCGCTGCCCGCCGGGCCGGTGACGATCATGGTCCACATGGCCAGCGTCTGGGTGCCGTTCACCAGCGAATCGAAAGAGGCGGTCGCCTCGTATGAGGCAATTCAGAAGGAAATCCGGCTGGCCATTCAAGCCGTCGGCCGCAAGCTGGGCATGTTCATGCGCCGCCGCTTGAAAGTAAAGCACGAAGGCGAGCGGCGGAACCTCTTTCTCCGCTACGTCGGCGAAGTCGCCTCGGCCGTCGCCAAAATAAACGGCGGCGACCGCGACAAGCTCTACGAAAACCTGCTCCACGTCGCCAAAAAGCGCACCACCGAAGCCGACACCCAACTCGACGACCGCGGCAAGAAAATCGAAGACGCCGATTACGGCGGCAGCGTGCTGATCATCGAGCGGCAAGAACCGGCGGAAGCGGTCGCAAGTTGAGATTGCAAATTGGTGATTGCAAATTGCAAATTGCAAATTGAACAATGGATTTACTCGTTCCCACGCTCCGCGTGGGAACGCAATTCCGCGACGCTCCGGCGTCGCAGTGAGGGAATCTGCCGCTAGCCTCACTTTGATCCTGGACAAATAAGATGGCTGTTGTATCTAATTTCCCTTATGCAATATTTCAGGAGTTTATTCATGTTGCGTTTTCATAATATTTCTTCTTTCCCTGTTCTAATTCTTTTCGCAATATTCGTTCGCGCATCGTTTGCGTCAGAGCCGTCTGCGAAACCGGATTTGGCTCAATTGAGAAATATCATCTCCAAAACGCAGGAAAAGCTGGCCAAAAAGATGGCGACTTGGATGATGGTTTATGAGTTGCCCTCGGGGATTGAAGTTCATGTCAATGTTTACTCCGCTCCAAATCTAATGCGATACGAAATGTTCGGTTCTGCGAGAGGGGAAAAAGGCAAATGGATTGATATAATATCCCGAGATGGTGCTTGGTTCGTATTTAACGGCAAAGAAGCCGGAAAGTATCGCCCCTATGAAGCGCCGACAGAAATTCCTGTTGTTTATCTTTTCCTGCAACGAGCTAATCCAAGCTTTGTGGATATGGACCTATGCCGTTGCGCTTTTTGTCGATGCAAGCAGTGCTAGCACACGAAATTTGAGGTGGAAACAAATAAAGAGACTCCGTATCCTGGATGAGTACGAAAAAACAAACCGGGCGGCAGGACGGCCGT
>JADLEL010000137.1 GCA_020846145.1 Pirellulales bacterium
AGCCCGGAGCCAACGGCGACGGCGGGCATAAGGGGCACTGGACAACTCCACCCGCCGTCGCCGTTGGCTCCGGGCTAAACGATAAACTTTGAGGAATTACCCTCAATCCTGAAAACTAATGGCATAACCTACGAATAAACCATCCCTCACTTTTTCCCCAAGCGGCGTTGATCCTGAAAGAATCGGGAGAGAATCCGCCCGCATCGATCGGCGAGCACTTGGGCAATGACTTCGCAGCGATGATTTAGCCGCGGATCGTCCAGCAGGCGGTAGAGCGAATGCACCGCGCCGGCCTTGGGATCGGCCGCGCCGTAAACCACGAGCGGGATTCGCGCTTGCAGGATCGCGCCTGCGCACATCGGGCAAGGCTCGAGAGTTACATAGAGCGTACAGCCATCGAGCCGCCACGATTGCAGCGCTTCGGCGGCTTGCGTGATGGCGATCATCTCGGCATGCGCGGTGGGATCGTGCAGTTGTTCGCGCTGGTTATGCGCCGCGGCGATCACTCGCCCTTCCTGCGCGACGACCGCCCCGATCGGCACTTCCGCCTCGCGGAAGGCCCGTTCCGCTTCGTCCAAGGCGAGTTGCATGTAGTGTTCGTGCATTTTAGGTCTTGGATCTTAGGTCTTGGGTCTTAGGACTTGGTTCCAAGACCAAAGACCTAAGACCCAAGACCGTATTATCATTTATTTGCTTCAACTTCCACTTCAACGGGAGTCGCCAGCACGTGGGACCGCGGGCCGCCCTTGCCGATGCCCACGGCTTGCAGCCGGACTTTTCCCGCGCCGAGCTTGTCGGCCGATATCTCCACGATCCCTTCTTCGCCGGCGGCGCGGCCCACCGAACGGCCGTTTTGCACGACGGCCACGCCGATCGATCCCGGCGACTTCACTTCCAGTCGAAGCGTATCGCCGGGCTTGAAGGGGCCGCGCGGAACCTTGAGGGCCTCGATCTTGCGGCCGTGGTTCTCGGTAACTATATGATGAATCGCGCGGCCTTGCGATTGAATAATACCGCTCTCCACGGCCACGACGCGCAGTTCCTGATAGCCGTCGGGCAAGACGGCGGTGTCGAGTTTGAGCGTTTCGCCGGGCTTGCATTGCGCCGCGCGGGAGCCGTTCACGAAGAGCTCGAAACGGTCGATGCTCCCCCCGCGCGGCATTTTTCCCGCGGGCGAAAGGACCAACTCGCCTTTCACCGCATCGCCGTCCTCGATCCCTTTGACTTCCACTTTGGGGACATTCGCCCACGGGCGGCAGAGCGGATCGCCCACGATGAGCAATTGATACGGGCCGTAAACCGATTGGTAGAACGCCTCGGCCAGCGTGCAGCCGCGGGCGTAGTGCAATTGAATGAGCGGCAGAGGAAACTTCTGCCATAAGAGGCTTGGCTCGGTAACCGTGCCCGACGCGCCGGCCGCCCCGAACCGCAAAAAATCGCTGAGCGGCGTCTGCATGTCGAAGTTCTTCCGCAACACGCCGCCGTAACTGGTGAAGTTGTCGCAGAGCGCGCCGGGAAGCAGCGTGCTGCCCGACGCCTTCCAATAGTAATTGGCCGTCCCCATGCAAACGCCCTGCACGTCGGGGCAACCGAGCGGCATCGATCCCTCGACGATGCGGGCTTCGACGCCCGCTTTCTTCAATGCTTCGACGGTCTCGGAAAACAAGCCGTCGCGCACCGTCGAGCGGATATCGTTGTTTTTCGCGAAATAGACCGTGCCGGCGGGATGCGTGCCGTCGGCTTTCGCGCTGCGCTCGAGATAGCTCAACACTTCGCCGACGCTGTTGCCGCGCCCCGAAGTAACGCCGAGCATCGTCGAAAGCAAATAAGTCGCGCCGTCTTTCGCGGCGAGTTCGCCGCGCGGGCCGAATTGGACGGCGCTGCGAAAGCCCAGCGTCGGCGAGTCTTTCTGCTCCGCGAAGGGCATTCGCATGTAGCGGTTGGATTGCCATTCGACATATTCCGGCGAGCCTCGCAGGACCGACGACCAGAGGAAAGTCATGCCGCTCAGCGAGCCGACGGGATGGAAAAGGAGCGACGAATCGATCGTAATCGATGCTTCCGGAACGGTCTCCATGACTTGCGCGAACGACGGCGGCGGTTTGGGCATCGCCTTGAACGTTACGGGCGGATTTTGAAACTTATTGAGATCGGCGTCCAAGGTAACCGCGTGTGGAAAATCGCTGGAATAAACCACGTAATCGATCTGCCCGGCGAGGCGCCGCGAGCGGATCGCGCCCAAGATCGGTTTCAAGAAGGCGTTGCGGAACTCGTCAACCGGAACCCCATCGCGCTGCGGATCCCAGGGCAGATAGAAAACGTTGCCCGGCGGTATTTCGCGCGCGTGGAGATAAAAATTGGCGATCGTCATGGAATCCGCGCTGCGGGGATTCACCACGAGAAACAAGTTCTCCGGCCCGCCCCCGGCCCCGACCGGCCGCGCGAGGAGGAAAACTGCCCAAAGGGCGAAAACTACTCCCCCGAGCCGGGAGAATCGCAAACGCCGCAACGACGAATTAGGGAAAAATCGCATGGGTAATCCGATGGATTGAATTGCAACGGCACTGTCCGACAATAAACTACCGAATTCCTATGTAGTAGGCACACTCCGTGTGCCGTAATTCGCGGACGGCACACGGAGTGTGCCTACTACGATTCCGGCAACTTATTGTCGGGCAACGCCAAACTAATATCGCGGGATAACGGATAATACGCAAGCCTCGTTGAAAAGTTCAATGGACTATCGCGCGGGCATTTCCCCTTTCCCCCTGCATCGGAGGGGTTTTGTTGCCGTTTTCAATAGATCGACAATCGGCTCGCAGGACTTTATCTACTGCGTTAGGCCGAGATTGTCCGGGGATTACCCGGCGATAATCGGACGATCTCACCCCGATACGCTAAAGGCCACGGGAACCAAGTCGAAAGGGGGCCGTTTCCTTGGGCCAAAGGCCCTGCCGTTCTCCCAGCCCTGGGCAACGCCCAGGGGTTCGTATCGGTTTTGAAATGTTTGTTCAAGGCCCAACGGGCCGACCGTTCGCCCGCATCGAGGAGAACATTTGGCCCGTTGGGCCGAAGGGACTTCTCCTCTTGCTCTCTTTCCCCTGGGCGATGCCCAGGGCTGGGAGAACGGCAGGCCCTTCGGGCCAAAATGAATCCCCGTCTTATCGTGCATTGAGGTGCGCTATTTCCGGATGAACCATTTTTCGTCATGGGCATGGGTTAGCGCAGGATGAGAAAACGGCTAAAATGGGGGACGTTTCTGGAAAATTGCCCCGTTTGGAGCCGATTCTCGTTTTTTGATATGCCCACGCTCGATTGGATCGGAAAGAAGGCGGTTGTGAACCACCATCGGGAGGTTCCCTACCACCTGTTGAAATGCGATAAGGAATTGTCCGTAGGCGACCCCGGCAGCGGGAACTTGCTGGTTCAGGGGGATAATCTTCTTGCGCTCAAAGCCCTGTTGCCGTATTACGCGGGCCGGGTGAAGTGCATCTACATCGATCCGCCCTACAACACGGGCAACGAAAATTGGGTTTACAACGATGCCGCCAACAGCCCGGAAATCCGCAAGTGGCTGGGCAAGGTGGTCGGGGCCGAAGCCGAAGACCTATCCCGCCATGATAAGTGGCTTTGCATGATGTATCCAAGATTAATGATTTTGCGTGAATTTCTATCCGAAGATGGGGCTATCATAGTCAGCATTGATGATAACGAAAATGCAACGCTTCACTTGATGATGGATGAAATCTTTGGCGCAAAAAACTTTGTGGCTAATGTAATTTGGCAAAAGAAATATGCAGTGGCTAACGACCATAAGACCATTGCCCCAATGCATGATTATCTACTTGTTTATCGTCGTAGCGAGAAGTGGAAACGGCGATTATTTCCGCGCACAGAAGAAAAGGACCGACTATACAAACACAAAGACGCTCAAGGCATCTTCCGACCTGACAATTATACATGTAATAAGACCGCTGACGAAAGGCCAAACCTTTTTTATCCGATAACGAATCCAAATACAGGGGAAGAAATTTATCCGAAACGTACACGGGTCTGGGCATATTCCAAAGAGGAACACGCTCGGCATATTCGAGATAACATGATATATTGGGGTAAAGATGGTAAAGGTAAAGTTCCATCTATCAAGAGATATAAGCATCTTTTGCGGCATGGAGAGGGCATTGTCCCTCAGACATTGTGGATGCATGATTTTGCTGGACATACAGACACGGCAAAAAAAGAGATAAGAGACATTCTTGATGACTCGCGCGTATTCGATTTTATTACTCCAAAACCAACATTGTTGATTAGTCGCGTATTACAACTTGCTTCCGATTCTACTTCCCTTATTCTCGATTCTTTTGCGGGGAGCGGTTCAACGGCGCATGCTGTATTGGCACAAAATAAGGCCGATGGTAGCACTCGGCATTTTATTTTGATCGAAATGGAAGAGTCAATTTGCCAGACAGTGACCGCACAAAGGATTGCCCGTGCAATCGAAGGCTATAAAGACATTCCGGGATTAGGTGGCGGTTTTCGTTTTTGCCGATTGGGTTCTACAGTTTTCGACGAAACGGGGAATATCCGGGCAGGGGTGACATTCAACGAACTTGCGGCGCACGTTTATTTTGCCGAAACGGGTGAACCCATTCCGAAACGGACCAACGGCAAAACGCCCTTGCTTGGCATTCACAACGGCAAGGCGATCTATTTGCTCTACAACGGGATTCTAGGGGATCGAAGTTTCGGCGGGGGAAACGTATTGACGAATCCCGTATTGAAAATGCTTCCCCCGCACAACGGCCCCCGTATCATTTTCGGGGAAGGTTCCCGATTGGGAACGGCCCGCTTGAAACGCGAAGGAATCATTTTTAAGCAAATACCTTATGGAATCAAGGTGACTTGATGAATATCGGCGCGGCGGTTTTGACGGAACATGCAATCGAGCAGATGGCTAGGCGGCAGGTAACCGCCGACGAGGTGCGCCGCGTATTGGCGTCGCCTGAGCAAGTGCTGGAAATCCGGCTTGGCCGCATCGTCGCACAAAGCCTATCGGGACAATACCTACTGCGGGTGTTCGTGGACGTGGATCGGACGCCCGCCGAGGTTGTCACCGCGTACCGCACGAGTAAAATCGATAAATACAGGAGCCTATCATGAAAGCGATTTTCGATCCTAAGAGCGATACCTTGACCATCGAATTAAAACCCGGTCCCGTGGCGGAAAGCGACGAATTCAAGCCCGGCGTGATCCTCGACTACGACCAGGACGGTAATCTGGTTGGCATCGAGGTCCTTGACGCCTCGAAACGAGTGGCCGAAACGAGAACCATGCAATTTCAGGTGGCCGAATAAATGCTGGAACTCCGCAACTACCAACAGCGAAGTCTTGACGTCTTGGAAAGCTATTTTCGCTTGGCCACCCAACACGGGGCGAATATGGCTTTCTATCATCAAACCGATAATCGGTATCGGGCCGTGCCGCAATTGCCCGAATTGCCTTATATCTGCCTGCGGATTCCAACGGGTGGCGGAAAGACGCTTATGGCTTGCCATGCGCTCAGCATTGCCGCCAAGGAATTTCTACAAGCCGAAAGGGCGGTTTGCCTTTGGCTGGTTCCCTCGAATACGATTCGGGAACAGACTTTAGCCGCGCTGCGCAATCGGCAACACCCTTATCGTCAAGCGATTGACTTGCTTTTCGGCGGTCAAGTGAGCGTAATGGACTTGCAAGAAGCCATTAACGTCACGCGCGGGACTTTAACCGGCGATACGTGCATCATCGTTTCCACGCTGGCCGCGCTGCGGGTGGAAGATACCGACGGGCGCAAGGTATATGAAACGTGCGGCTACCTAATGGATCATTTCAGCGGGCTTGTGGCGGAACAGGAAGCCTTGCTTGAAAAGGGGGAAGAGGGCGTAATTCCCTATTCGCTCTGCAATGTCTTACGGTTGCATCGGCCACTGGTGATTATGGATGAAGCGCATAACGCCCGAACACAACTTTCTTTCGATACGCTTGCCCGATTCAATCCATCGTCGATCATCGAATTTACGGCCACCCCGGAAACGGAACACAAGCCCGACAAAGGATTGTTTGCCAGTAACATTTTGCACCACGTCTCGGCAGCGGAATTGAAAGCCGAAGATATGGTAAAACTGCCGATCAAGTTTGAAATCCGAACGGAATGGAAAGAAGTAGTTGCCGAAACGCTGAAAACTAGGCGGACTTTGGAAGCTATCGCCAACGAAGAGGAAAAACAAACGGGCGAGTACATCCGGCCCATTGTACTTTTTCAAGCCCAACCGAAGAATCAAAACAAGGAACCGATAACCGCCGAAGTTCTCCGGCAATCGCTGATCGACGATTTCAAAATCCCCGAAGCGCAAATAGCCATTGCAACCGGGCAGACTCGGCAAATTGAGGATGTTGATTTATTCGCGCGGGATTGTGAAATACGGTTCATTATCACGGTAGCCGCGCTTAAAGAGGGTTGGGATTGTTCCTTTGCCTATATCCTTTGTTCCGTTGCCGAAATCGGTTCGGCGCGCGCGGTGGAACAAATACTAGGCCGGGTTTTGCGATTGCCGGGGGCCGTTCGCAAGCAGCACGATGAATTGAATTGCGCCTATGCCCTTTCCGCTTCCCGGCGATTCTCCGATACGGCAATGTCGCTTAAAGACGCGCTCATACAAAACGGTTTCCAAAAGTTGGAAGCCGAGTTATTCGTAAAGGGGGAGGAAGCGCAACCGACATTTTTCGGGGCGGGAACCCTGTTTTTCGAGGCCGATCAAGTCGTATCCGAAAAGCCCGACTTGTCCCAATTGCCGAAAGAACTTCGGGAGAAAGTCGCTTTCGACCAAAAGACAAGCACGATTAGCGTCAAGAAGGTTTTGACGGAACAAGACAAGGCCGCGCTGGAAAAGTGCTTCACCACGCCCGAAGCCAAGCAAGCGGTGGAAATCCTTTACCATGCGTCACACGGGCGGAAAACGGAAACCAAGCCGGTTGAACGGGAACCGTTTCGGGTGCCGATGCTTTCCATTCGCGTTGACGGCCAACTTGAACTTTTCGAGGAAGGGCATTTTCTCGATAACCGTTGGAAATTGTCGGAATGTGAAGCCGGTTTAACGGAGAGTGAATTTCCTTCCCAATACGTCGGGGGCGAATCGGGAGAACTTGACGTAAACAAGCAGGGGAACATAGAAGTTCAATTCGTTGACCAAATACATCGGCAATTGCGATTGCTCGGCATCGAACCGGGTTGGGATATTGCCGGATTGACCAACTGGCTTGATCGGCAATTGCTTCCGCATGACGATCTTACGCGGACAGAGGCGATGTTATTCATCCACCGTTTGCTTTCGCAATTGATGGAATCGCGCGGAGTGACGATAGAACAGCTCGCCGCGCAGAAATTCCGCTTGAAAACGGCGATTGCCGCCAAGATTGACAACCATCGGCAGATTGCCGCAAACGATTCCTACCAAAAGGCTTTGTTTTCCGCCGATGCCGAAATCGAAGTCGGCCCCGAAGTGTGTTTTGAATACTCGTTAGATCGGTATTCGGCCAATTATTACTATGAGGGGCCATATCAATTTCGCAAACATTACTTCCCCTTGATCGGCGAATTGAAAGACGGCGGGAAAGAGGGTGAAGATAAATGCGCAATCTTCCTTGACCAACTAGACGCCGTAAAGTATTGGGTTCGGAACTTGGAACGTCGGCCTGAAGCGTCGTTTTGGCTGCAAACATCGACCGACAAATTTTATCCCGACTTCGTTGCCCTGCTTAAAGACGGTCGATACCTGGTTGTCGAAAGCAAAGGGGAAGACCGTTGGAGCAATGACGATTCCAAGGAAAAACGCGCCGTGGGAGAGTTGTGGGCGGATCGAAGCAAGGGGGCTTGCTTATTCGTCATGCCCAAAGGGCCGGATTGGGAAGCCGTTTCAACGGCGATATTGAGGAAATCCGACGGTTGACACCCGCGAACGGTCTCTATTGGAAGTTTGTGGATAATATCTCCTACTGCATACTCGCGACTAGCCTAGTGCCTCGACCATCCCGTCCGCCGGGCGGGACATCACATTTCATGCCGCAGGCCATGCCGATCAGGCGGGACCAAGGGATTCAAGAAGGGAACTTAACAGGCCGATTCATTCCCGCTTTCTTCGGACGATGCGGCCTCCAGCGGCTTGCCCTGCCGCTTGCCGACCGCTTCCTTGAGCAGAAACTCGATCTGCCCGTTCACGCTGCGCATTTCCTGATGGGCCCAAGCTTCGAGCGCTTGGTACAGTTCGGGACTCAATCGTAATGGAAACGATTTGCGCGGTTTCATGCGTACGGGAATCTCGATGATGCTCCCCCCTCTCCCGACCAACGGCCACGCTTCGCGTGATGCCCGGTCGGTGCCCGGAGTGGGATTGTGGGTGAGGGCCTTCTCACGTCTTTGGAACTCTCTTGAATTTTCGGTAAAAACAGAATAGCCACCCGGCCATGAACAATAAAAAACAAGCCAACAGCACATGCGACGCGATCCGCATCGCATCGGGATGTCCCAAATTTGCCCGATACACCAGCCCCACGAGCGCCGTCAAGAACAATTCGATGCCGTTGGTCAGCCAAAGGAGGTAGCCAAATATACGCGCGGCCGTCTCCGCCTTCCGTTCCGGGGCCAGCCAGTAATCCTTGTGCGGCAGGTCGATCATCCAATTCGGCAATTTCGTGCAAATCCACGCCACCGCGAGCAAAAAAGCCGGCAGCGCGATCATCAGCATTACGTTGAAAATCACGAACGTCCCCTTCGCCATCTCCGTTTTCGGCTCGCCCGACAGATCGAACTCCGAGGCCACCCGCGACGGCAAAACGGCGTAATAATATCCGCTCAGGCCGAGATTGAGCGCAATCAGCAAAAACAAAATCGCGAAGCCGATAGATTTCGATTTCATGGATCATCCCATATAAAATAACTGCGTTTCGTCCGAAAAACTCGTTCCATGATGGCAATCTCGTGCAGTATTGAGGAGGGGACCGGGGACAGTTTACAAGGAAATCGCAGGATGTCCAACAATATTCCCTGTCCCCTGTCCCCTGTATCCTGTCCCCTGTATCCTGTCCCCTGTATCCTGTCCCCTGTATCCTGTCCCCTCGTCTTTCACTGATACAGCGTCCCCGCGTTGATGATCGGCTGCGTTTCCTTCTCTCCGCAGAGCACGACGAGCAGATTGCTGACCATTGTGGCCTTGCGCTCTTCGTCGAGCTGAATGACTTCCTTCTCGGCCAGGTCCTTCAAGGCCATTTGCACCATGCTCACCGCGCCGTGGACGATCTTCTGCCGGGCGTCGATGATCGCCTCGGCCTGCTGGCGGCGCAACATCACGCCGGCGATTTCGGGGGCGTAGGCCAGATGGGCGAGCCGCGCTTCTTCGATCACCACGCCGGCCTTGTCGGTCCGTTCTTGTAGTTCTTTTTGCAGCGCGTCGCCGATCTCCGCCACGTTGCCGCGCAGTGTAAGCTCGTGCTCCTCGCCGTGATCGTAGGCGAAGCTGTTGGCCAGATGCCGCACGCCCGACTCGCACTGCACGCGCACGTAGTCCTCGAACTTCTCCACGTCGAAACACGCCTGGGCGGTATTGTGAACATTCCACACGACCACGGCCGCAATCTCAATGGGATTGCCGCGTTTGTCGTTCACCTTGAGCTTGTCTCCGGTAAGGTTCCTTGCCCTGAGCGAAATCCGCCGCTTGGTGTTCAAGGGATTCGTCCAATGAAAGCCGCTCTCCCGCACGGTGCCGCGGTACGCGCCGAACAGGATCAGCACACGGGCTTCATTCGGTTGCAAGGTGAAATGGCCGTTGAAGAGGAAAACGGCCAGCACGAGGGCAAATATGCCGCACGCCAAATAATAGAAATTCGGCAGCGAGTGCGTCTTTTCGGCGTCGATCGCCGAAAATATGAATCCGACGATCAAACCGACACCGGCAAACAGCACGGCGATGTTGACCGCCAACATCAACCAGCCGTTGGGAACGCGAATGGTTTTTTCCACAGTCATGGCAAGACTCCTTTGGGTAAGAGTTATATCATAATGATATCATATTGATATTACCGTGTCAAGCCGGATTGCGATTATTGTTGTAAACCGTTTCACACCATGCAGTTGCGCCGCGAAATCAACGTCGAAACCAATGCCACTTTCCGCTGGTGGCGTTCCCTTTTACAATGGTTGCGTTGTTTCATCCCGCGCTCCGCACTATTTGTAAAGCCGCGACCAGTGGTCGCGGTGCCTCGTTGGTTATTGGTCGCGGTGAATCGTTGGAAGACCGCGACGGCGCGTGTCGGAAAACCGCGACCACTGGTCGCGGCTTTACAATCGTCCACTAACCAGTCAATTCATCCTTCATCCTTCATCCTTTATACTTACAAGTTATGACCAAACATATCTTCGTTACCGGCGGCGTCGTGAGTTCGCTCGGCAAGGGATTGACCAGCGCCTCGATCGGCATGTTGCTCGAACAGCGGGGACTGACCATTCGGCTGCAAAAGCTCGATCCGTACATCAACGTCGATCCGGGCACGATGAGTCCCTACCAGCACGGCGAGGTCTATGTGCTCGACGACGGCAGCGAAACCGACCTCGATCTCGGCCACTACGAACGCTTCACCAACAGCGTGCTGGACTGCAACTCGAATTTCACCACCGGGCAAATCTACCTCTCGGTCATCAACAAGGAGCGCCGCGGCGAGTTTTTGGGCCAAACCGTGCAGGTCATTCCGCATATCACCAACGAGATCAAAGCGGCCTTGGCCAAGCCCGCCGGAGAGAATGTCGATGTGGTCATCACCGAAATTGGCGGCACGGTGGGCGATATCGAAAGCCAGCCGTTTCTCGAAGCCATCCGCCAGTTTTCGCTCGACAAGGGCAAGGAAAACTGCCTCTACATCCACCTCACGCTGGTGCCGTACTTGAAGGCCGCGGCGGAACTCAAGACCAAACCCACGCAGCATTCGGTCGGCCTGTTGCGCCAGATCGGCATCCAGCCCGACGTGCTCATCTGCCGCACCGAACGCTCGCTCTCGCGCGACGAGCGGGCGAAGATCGCACTGTTCTGCAACGTGCATGTCGAGAGCGTCATCGAAGAGAAAGACAAGGATTTTTCGATCTACGAGGTCCCTTTGAGCCTGGTCGAAAACAACCTCGACGAACTGATCGTCCGCAAGCTTTCGCTCGCCAAGGCCGGACCGCTGAACCTGGACCGCTGGCGCGACTTGCTCCACCGGCTGCGGAATCCCGAACACGAAATCACCATCGCCGTGGTGGGCAAATACGCCGAACACCGCGACGCCTACAAGTCGATCTACGAAGCCCTCGACCACGCCGGCGTGCATAATCGGGCGCAGATCAACATCCAGCGCATCCACAGCGAAACGGTCGAACGCGACGGACCCGAACGGCTGCTCTCGGCCGTCGATGGCATCCTGGTGCCCGGCGGATTCGGCGAACGCGGCATCGAAGGCAAAGTCGATGCCGTCCGCTTCGCCCGGCAACGCGGCATCCCGTATTTCGGCATCTGCCTGGGGATGCAGTGCGCGGTTGTCGAATTCGGCCGGAACGTGCTCGGCCTCGAAAGGGCGAACTCCACCGAGTTCGACAAGGACAATCCGCATCCGGTCATCTGCCTCTTGGACGAGCAGAAAACCATCACCGACAAAGGCGGCACCATGCGATTGGGCACCCAGCCCGCGAAACTAGCCCCCGGCAGCCGGGCGGCCCAGGCGTACGGCAAGGAAGAAATCTCCGAGCGGCACCGCCATCGCTACGAATTCAACAACCAATACCGGCAACAATACGCCGCAAAGGGCATGCAGGTGGTCGGTTCCAGTCCCGACGGCGGGCTGGTGGAAATCGTCGAAATCGCGGATCATCCCTGGTTCGTGGGCGTGCAGTTCCATCCCGAATTCAAATCCGGCCCCACCCGGTCGCATCCGCTGTTCGCCGGCTTCATCGCCGCCGCCGTGCAACGAAGAAAGAGCCGGGATCAGGGGATAGGGGAGAGGGGATAGAAAAGAGGATGAAGTATGAAGGATGAAGGATGAAAGCTGATTGCTGACTGCTGATTGCTGAATGAACGACAGCCGCTTGCGGCCCAAGACCCAAGACCGAAAATCCAAGACCCGAGACCTAACATGTCGAACGATGCTAATCCCAGCGAAAAGAAACTTTACGTCGATGAAGATTGGAAGAGCCAGGTAGAAGCGGAAAAAGCCGCGGCCGGGGAACCGAAGACCGAGCCGGCGGAAAAACAACGCCCGCCCGAACCGCTCCCCCCGCCCACGCTTACGTTCCTGGCCAGCACGCTTTATCTGCAAGGCGCGGTGGCGATGGGGTTGCTCCCCAGCCCGCTTTCCGACCAACCGGAATTGCAGCTCGATCGCGCCAAACACGCCATCGACATGCTCGCCATGCTCCAGGAAAAAACCGCCGGCAACCGTACCCCCGACGAATCCCAGGAAATCGAAGAAATGCTCCACCAGTTGCGAATGGCGTTCGTCGCGATCAAGAAATAGCGAAAACGAATCGAAGGGCGCTTTCTCGTTATAACTCCATGTCCGGCCCGGGGATCGAAAGGGCGGGCGCTCCTTGCGCCGCGGAAATATCCCTCCCTTATTGACTTGCAGTTTCAACCGGGTGACTGTTGCCAGTTTCTCCGTGAAAGGAAATCCTCCGGACCGGGCATGGAATGTATGGTAGGACAGGTTTCCAACCTGTCTGATGCGGCAGCGAGCCGGGGCGTCCCCGCCCGCGAACCGCGAAATTATCGTTCCCGAAAACAGGTTACGGGGGACAGGGAGTATGGTTCCTTTTCGCCTCCGTGCGAATATCTCCCTGTCCCCTGTAACCTATCTCATTCCGACAACGACTCGAAAAGTTTCCTGAACTTCGGCATCCGCGTTTCCAAATACTTCACCCAAACCGCCGGTTGCCAAAGTTCGATGCACACCGCCGCGCCGAGGATCAACACTTCGCCGTTCGGCTCGACTCCCAGAAATTCGCGGAATCCCTCGGGAATCAATAATCGTCCCCGGCCGGCCAATTGCACCGGCCGATGCCGGGTGGAAAGCAAGCGTCCGAGCAGTTGCACTTCGGCAATTTTTTCCTGCAGCTTGCCCAAATGCATCTTCCGCTTGACCAACTCCACGCCGTCGTCCAAGCGGGATTGCCATAGCGGCGCACTCCACAAACTAAGGCAGCCGGGCCGTTCCTTGGCCAAAATGCAGTCCGCCGATTCGACCGTCAGTGGGTCCGCCAATTCGCCGGGAATCGATACGCGGAACCGCTCGTCCAGCGTCCGCTCGAATTCACCAAGGAGGAAATCGGAATTCCCGGTCATAAATGGGGGCCGCCGAACCTTCGCACCTGATAAATGGGCTTAAAACCCACAATAAATAAGCTAATTTCAAAATAATGGGCATGTTTCCCACGCAACAATATACGGAGTGTAGCAACTCGAAAAGCCTTGACAAGCCCCCGGAGAATTATTTTTAAAATTTTTTCAAAAATTTCTGGGGGGGGGAATTGGAGATGGAATCCCCCCCAATCATTCCCACATCGCCTGTCCAAGCCCCACCGCGGACGGGACGAAAATCATCAGCGGCGCCCAAGCCGCCAGGGCGGGATTGAGGATGCTATTGTCTCCCAACCACTGAAAGCCGATGACCGTGAGCATGAAGACGGTCGTGATCCCGATGCAAATGCCGATCGCCAGAAAAACTTTCCGGCTTTCGCGGCGCATTACCAAGGGCAGCGCCAAAAAGAGCAGCACGATATCCAAGAATGGCTGCACGAAACGGGAATGGATGCCGCGCCGCACGTCCGCCCCGTATTCCACGCTGCGATTGTGCAAGCCCGCGATCAACTGATAGACCGAGGAAAACTCCACGTTTCCCGCGAGTTGCTCGAAAGTCAAATCGCTGGCGAGGAAACACTGATTGGATTTGAGCCAGTCGGGCATGTCGCGCGGCGTGATGAGCACGATTTTTCCGTTGGCGAAAAGCGAGGGCCGGGTATCGAGATTTTTCGGCTCCTTCACTCCCTCGAAGAGATACCCTCCGGGATGTTTGTGCTTGCCTTCCGCGGGCGGAAGATAAAAGGCGTTTTCGCCGCGCACCTGCTTGCCGTACTGCCACAACGTTTCGGGCATGAGGAAGGTGGGATTTTCAATGCGTTTGCGGTCGGCATAGGTTTTTTGGCCGCCGAGGAGAACCATGGTTTGCGCATCATAGACCGATTTCAACTTCTGTCCCTGATCGCCTAGCAAATCCTCGGTTTTTCGCGTCAGTTCCTCCCGAAAGCGGGGAATTACCGTTTCCCGACTCGCCGCCGCCAGCAGGCAAATCGCCACGGACGCGAAGATCAACGGTTTAATGACCCGAATTCGCGAGATGCCCGCCGCCATCAGGGCCGTCATTTCGTTGTGTCGCTGAATCCAGGCGACGGTGAACATCAAGGAGACGAGGGTCAGGATATTGCTCGTGCGGTCGAAGAAGCCCAGGGTCCGATAGCCGTAAAGCCGGACGATGAGATTCAGCACGCCGCCCGATTTCTCTCCGCAACGGAGAAAATCGTCGATGTGCGTGGTGCAGTCGAGGATGACGTACAAACCCATTAGACTCAAGAAACAGATCGCGAACGTCTTGAGAAATTGTCGGAGCAGATATCGGTCGATAATGCCCATGAATATCTTCCTTGATTTTTTGCCGCCGCGCATCAAGACATCGATGGCTACTCAACCGTGCGGTAGTTTTTGGCAGCATAGGCGATTTTGGCAGTTTAAGTCAAGGTGAATTTGCCCCCTAACCAACATCTGGGTGCATACCAGCTTTTGTACGAGTTGTCAGGGGGTCAAAAAGATCAATAGGAGAATCTGGGGATTTTCTGGTAAACTGGGCGTAGTGGCGTGTTACGGGGAACGGATTCTCATGGAAAGGAAGA
>JADLEL010000138.1 GCA_020846145.1 Pirellulales bacterium
ACGGCCGTCCTGCCGCCCGGTTTGTTTTTTCGTACTCATCCAGGATACGGAGTCTCTTTATTTGTTTCCACCTCAAATTTCGTGTGCTAGCACTGCTTGCATCGACAAAAAGCGCAACGGCATAGGTTCTGACCCCTTTATCCCGACGGCTCCACAACGATACCGATCTCCGCTTGTACTTCGTTCCCGCGGATCGGGGAGGTAATCAATGAAAGCCCCCAGGTTGTTCCCGCGTCGATACCGCGATAATCCCGATTATCGTGAGAATCGGGCCGATGATTCCCATGACCAGACCGAAGATTGCACGGCCCAGGCCGTGTTTTTCCGGGTGCTTGCGGATGTCGCGAATCGCCAGAATTCCCAGAATAATGGCAAAAGGCGCGGGAAACACCAACACCGAAAACAAGCCCATGTAGCCGGCGGCGATCGCCCATATCGAACGTCCGACCGGCAACAACATGCGGATCGCCGCACTGTCGTTCAAATCGGCAGGCGCGACGGCGTTGCGTGGCGGGATGGTAATCGTGTTTCCGCATCCTGCGCACGGGCCGCTCCGCCCCGCGTATTCCTCGGCGACGATGGTAGTTCGACCGCAATGTGGACAAATAAAATTGAACGGCATTGTCAACTCCATCATGCGGATCCGCGGGAAACGATCGAGCTTATCGCCGAGTGCCGCCGCCGGCTTGTCCGGCAGTGCCGTTCTTGGTCAATCGTCAATCAATCGGTTCTCCCGGCTCCGGCCGCAAAACGTCGCCCAACCGGTCCAATGATTTTATGTCCCAACCCCCTGTCCCGCAACGCCTTGCGATGCAATCCAACATTTTTTTCTTGAAAAAAGCCGCCCGCTCCTATATAAACATATATACAGTATCGTGCTCCGCGCCCTGTCCCCTGTCCCCTGTATCCTGTCCCCTGTCCCCTGTATCCTGTCCCCTGTCCCCCAAAACCCAAATCGGCAAAAACTCGCCCCGAAAAACCTCGTTTTCCCGCGGAATTCGCCATCGCGCTCCCGCAAGCCCGCGCACGATCCCCGAAAAACCCGATAAAAACCGCAAAGGAATATTATGGAAAAATCCCCAATCCTCAAAAAAATCCCCTGAAAAAGCATTTCTCGCGCCCGGGCGCCATTGCGGGCTTGTCCGGCAGTGGTATAACGGAGTTCGCCTAGCATGACGGCGCGACCGAAGCAAGAATCCCTTGGAGAAATTCGCCGTGAGCGTTCAGATCGTCGGAATCAGTGGAAGCCCGGTGCCGAATAGCAACACGGATCGGGCCGTGCGGCGAATACTGGAACTTACCGGTTTGCGCAGCCGCTTCGTCAAGCTGAGCGACCTCGATCTCGCGCCGTGCCGGGCCTGTCTGGGATGCGTGAACACAAACCGCTGCGTCGTCCAGGATGACGGCCGGGCGCTCGCGGAACTTTTCCACGGCGTCTCGGCTTTCGTGCTTGGCGGTTACACGCCCTATAGCAGCTTGGATGCCCGCAGCAAAGCCTTCATGGAGCGCATGTACTGCCACCGGCACCGCATCGGCGGCAATGCCGGCAAGTTCGGCGCGGCGGTGATTGCCACCGCTTGTCCGCCGGGAGTTCAAGGATTGCCCCCCGCCACCGAGACGGCGGCCGCGCAGATCGGCTTCTGGATGATGGAGGAAGGAATGACGAACTTGGGGACGATGGTGATCCAAGGAAACGTCCCCTGCATTCGCTGCGGCCGCGGCGACGACTGCCAGATGACCGGCATCAAAATGCTGCACGGTCCCGAGGCTACCGTGGCTTCGGTTGGCGTGAAGACTTTCGAGGAAGATGCCGCCCTGCCCGAAGCCGCCGAGGAGTTGGCGAGGAAGCTCCGGGAAGCGGTGAGCGGCCAATCCGTCTCTCAACATCGATGAGAGCGGCGGGGAAATTGGAGATGGACAATCCGCTCCTCATAACCGGAATCAATTGAAAGGATTTGCAGCCCATGCTACAACGGCTCGCAATTTCAATGGCGTTGATGCTCGTCGCGGCGGCGATTGCATTGGCACAGCGGCCGGACGGTGGACGGCAACGTGCTCCCTCCCCGCCGCCGACGCATCCCGATGTAAAGTACGGTCCTCATGCCCGCAACGTCATGGACGCGTGGTTGGCCAAGTCCGAGAAATCCGCGCCGGTGCTGGTGTCGATCCACGGAGGGGGATTCCGGGGCGGGAACAAGAGCGTCGCCCCCGGTCTGCTGACGGAATGCCTGCGATCGGGCATTTCGGTCGTCGCCATCACCTATCGATTGTCCGATGAAGCCAAGGCGCCCGCCCAGTTCCTCGACTCCGCCCGGGCAATCCAGTTCATTCGCTCGAAGGCAAAGGAGTGGAATCTGGACGGCTCAAGAATCGCCGCCACGGGCGGGTCGGCCGGCGCCGGGATTTCGCTCTGGCTGGGTTTCCACGACGACTTGGCCGATCCGAAGAGCGAAGACCCCGTGTTGCGGCAGTCCACCCGACTCGCCTGCATGGCCGTCTTCAATGGGCAGACCTCCTACGACCCGCGGTTCATTCGGAAGTTGTTCCCCGAGGCGGATATCTACAAGGAAGGGGCATTGGCGAAACTGTTCGACATCGACCCCGACGACTTGGACCGCTTGCCGAAAGCAAAGTACGAACTGTTCGAGGAATGCTCGCCCATCACCCACCTCACCAAGGATGACGCACCGGCAATGCTGATCTACCGCAGCACGATGGAAACGCCGATCGCGAACCACGGCATCGGCATTCACCACCCTCGCTTCGGAAAGGCCCTCAAGGACAAGATGGATGCCCTGGGCATCGAATGCCGGGTCGTTGCAGGCCGACCGCAACCCGGCGAAACGGGGGACATGATGAACTTCGTCAAGAAGCACTTCGGCATGAAATAAAGGTAACCGTTCACGGGGGACTGTCCCGATTTTTGCGGCGCAAAAGATGATGGCGCCGTAAAGGCGCTTAATCGCCGCAAAAATGGGACTTTCTTCCTTGCGCCGCGGGAAGGAGATAGGTCCATGTTTTCGGCCTACCGTTTGTCCACGAAAATTCGCTAGCCCGCCGAAAAATGGACCAGTCCCCGACCGGGGCGCGAACGCTTGCAAAAACTCGCTTTAGACTTCAATGCCCAGCGGTTCAAGGCGCCTGTCCTGGGGCGTGCCGAGCAGGCGATACCACACGAATTCGCCGAACTGACCGGACACGCGCCCCGCTTCGAGTTGACGGGAGAGCCGCACGACGCTCCTCAGCGGTAAGATGCCGTCGGGAGTGCAGATGAAATCCTTCTCATTGGTCACCGGAACCACCTGGAAGTCGATGTGCTTCAGTTTGCTCGTTTTATCCACCAAATCGATCCGAATCATGTTTCGCTCCTTATGTTTTACGCGGCCATTCGCGGGGCGTTTTTTCTCAAACGCGGTATTGGCTTCGTCTCCCGCCGCGCAATGCAAAAAGGATGGTGCGCACGAGAATACGCTCCATCATAACCGATCCGCGACTCCCCCGCTGCCCCTCCAATGGAATTAGTCTCTGTAAAAGAATAACCTACCGAATTGTAACGTAGTAGGCATACTCCGTGTGCCGTAATTCACAGACGGCATACGGAGTGTGCCTATTACAAAGGAAATAGGTAGTTTATTGTCGGACAGCGCTTTACTTTGCCGGCACGAGTTGGAAATTGTCGTCGAACCGCAAGAGTTCGAGGTTTTTCCCCGCCGGCAATTCCGCGAGGCTTTTTTCGATTTTCCCGCGGTCGCCCACGATGATGATCGCGAGATTGTTCGGGTGGATGTACTTTTTCGCCGCCGCCTGCACGTCGTCGCCCGTTACGGCGGCGAGGTTCGGGATCGCGGCGTTGAAGTAGTCGTCGGGCAGATGGTACTCGACCAGCGTTTCCAGCCGGCCGGCAATTTGCGAGATCGTCTCGAACTCCGAAGGGAAGCCGCGCGTGAGGTAGTCTTTTGCGTCGGCAAGTTCCTCCGGCTTGATGGGGATCGCGCCCCGCAGGCCGTCGATCTCCTTGAGAAATTCGACGAGCGCGGGCGCGGTTGCGTCGGTTTTTACGCTGGAGGAGGCCGTAAACGCGCCGGGGGCGTGAACGTGCCACTCGAACGACGAGCGAGCGCCGTAGGTGTAACCCTTGGTTTCGCGGAGATTCAGGTTCAAGCGGCTCATGAACTGCCCGCCGAAAATCGCGTTCATCACGTTGAGGGGGTAATAGTCGGGCGACTTGCGCTCCGCGGCGATTTGCGCGACGGCGATCACCGATTGCGCCGCGCCCGGCTTGTCGATGAGAATGATCCGCGTGGGTTGCGCCGCGGGCATATCGGGTAGATGAGGCGGTCCGAGGGAGCCTTTGCATTTCCAATCGGCAAGGACTCGATCCAGTTCGTTCGCCAATTCCGCGGCGGTGATGTCGCCCACGGCGATCAACGTCGCTCCGGCGGGAACGTAAGCCGATTTATAGAAATTCGGGAGGTTTTTCCACGGGATGCTTTGAATGCTTTTCGGCGTGCCGAGCGCGGGACGCCCGTAAGGATTATTTTCGCCGTAGAGCGAAGGTCCGACGGCCAATTGCGCGAGCATGGCCGGCTCGTTGCGAATCTGCTGGAAGCGGCCCCCCATCATTTTCTTTTCCCGCTCCAATTCCTTTTCGGGGAAGAGCGGGTTGACGAGCAAGTCGGCGTAGATTTCCAGGGCCTTGGGCAATCGGCTTTTCAAGCTGAACAACCGCGCCGAGGTGGTGTCCCAGCTGGCGGAGAAGGAAACTTCGGCCCCGATGCCGGCAAGTTCATCGGAAATCTGCTCGGCGGTGCGGTTTTTCGTCCCCTCGTCCCAAAGGGCGGCCGTCAGCATGGCCAAGCCCTGTTGCGAACTTTCTTCGGAAGTTTTGCCTTTGGGAAACACCAGGTTCAACGCCACCAGCGGCAGATCGTGCTTTTCGACGACCAGCAGTTCCAGGCCGTTCGCGAGCTTCGCCCGTTTGAAGGGCGGCAGCGAGAATTTCGGCGCGGGACCGGGCTGGGGAAGCGTTTTGCGGACGTCGTCTTCGGCGATGGTTTGTGCTTCGGGCACGGGCGTTTGCCGCACCTCCTGCGCCAGTTTGTCCCGCTCGGCCGCGTCGGGAATCCGCGGATCGGGCGCGATTTTCACCTCGCCGCCGGGCAGAATCTCCAGCACCAGGCGGCCGGGGCCGAGGTACTTCTTCGCCACGAGCTGGATATCCTCGGGCGTTACTTTTTGGTAGCGCGCGAAATCCTTGCTCAAATAGCCCGGATCGCCGCGCAGCACGTTGTATTTATTGAGCTGGTCGGCCAGTCCGCCGAAACCGCTGTGCGATTCCAACCCGCGAATGATGTGCGTTTCGATGCGGTTCAGTGCGCGGGTGACTTCCTCGGCCGTCGGCGGCCGGTCTTGGATGGCGCGGACTTGTTCGAGAATCGCGGTTTCCAACTCCGCCGGGGTGCGGCCGGGCTGGGCCAGGGCGTCGATCATGAACGCCCCCGCGATCTCCTCGGAATTTTGCCCCGCGCCGACCGATTGCGCGATCTGCTTCTCGCGGACGAGCGATTTCTCCAGCCGCGAGGTCTTGCCCGTCGAAAGGATGTCGCCCAAAATTTCGAGCGCGGGTTCGTCGTCGGCGAATTCCGGCACGGTCGGCCAAACCATGGTCAGACGCGGCAAGCCCACGCGGTCGGTCATCTGGATGCGCATTTCTTCCTTAAGTTCGGCAGGCCGCGGCTGCATCTTTTCGACCTTGGGGCCGGCGGGCAACGGGGCGAAGTATTTCTCCACCAGCTTTTTCGCCTCCGCCGAGTCGAAATCGCCCGCGATGCACAAACTCGCGTTCGCCGGATGGTAATAGCGGCGGAAGAAATCGGCGATGTCTTCCCGGCTGGCGTTGCCCAGGTCGGCCATCGAGCCGATGGTGGACCAACTGTAGGGATGATCGGCCGGAAAGAGCGCCGCCAGCATGATCTCGTGGATCAGGCCGTAAGGCCGATTCTCGTAGCTTTGCCGCCGCTCGTTGCGGACCACGTCGCGCTGGTTGTCGAGCTTCTTCCGGCTCATGGCAGGCAGCAGGAAGCCCATCCGGTCCGACTCCATCCACAAGGCCAGTTCGAGATAATTCGCGGGCACCGTTTCCCAGTAGTTGGTGCGGTCCTGGTTGGTCGAGCCGTTGAGCTTCCCACCGGCGGCCAGGAACGGGGCGAAGTAGTCGCTATCGTGATGTTTCGAGCCTTGGAACATCATGTGCTCGAACAAGTGTGCGAAGCCCGTCCGCCCCGGCTGCTCGTTCTTCGATCCGGCATGATACCACACGTTCACCGTAACGATGGGCGTGGAGTGATCTTCATGTAAAATCACCTGCAAGCCGTTGGGCAACCTGTATTTCTCGAATTTAATTTCGGGAATGGGGGAGGCGGCCCGGACGAGGGTGGCGAAAAGCAATAAAACGAGCCCGGGCAAATGGCGAAGGATGCGCATGGGGAAAATTCCTTGAAATAATTGCGAAAACCACAACTTTATATTTATGGGAGGATCCGGTGATAGGGCAGGGACGAAATAGTTATATTAGCGTATTATCTCATGCTCTGGTAATGGCTGTTGAAATTTGGTCCATGAATTTGATTTTTCAAAAAAGATTTTTTGATACCATGCTGCAAACGGCCCCCCGACCCAAAATGGTGGAAATTGCGACTTACTTTCTTGCGGCATCTATCGGAAAAGTGCGGCTTTAGGGGAAAAACAGGGTGGGGCTTGGCGGATTAACGTGCGCGTGGTACACTATTTGGTCTTGGATTTTTCCGAATGAAACCTAGTTTGCAGGTTGCGTTTTTCAGCCGATCGAAAAAACGGCATCCGGCCGTCAAAACGGTTCGCAGTCAAAAAACCACGCTCACGATTTTTCGAGAGATCATGTTTCATAACTCCTTATATATCAACACGTTATAGCGTTCGGGGTTGTAGCTCAGTTGGTAGAGCAACGGACTTTTAATCCGTAGGTCTTGGGTTCGAGTCCCAACAACCTCACTTTTGTAAGCCCTTGTTTTTCAAGGGCTTATGTCGTTTACGGAGTAAGGGTCTGTGGCTCTAATTTGCTGAGTGTTGCCGCAAGTGTTGCCGTTTTGCTTCTTTTCAGCCTCGAAACCCTGCCAAAGGGTATCGGCGATTTCCCCGGCATCCAGGTCAACGTAATAGTTCATGGTGGTCTGAATATCGCCATGCCGCATAAGACGCATCAAAACGGCGGAAGTAACCTTTCTGGCCCATCGGTTGCCGAATGCCCGCCGGAGGTCATGGCAAGAGGCATACTTCCCCTCTTGCTTGTTAACGATGATCCCGGCCACTTCTCCCATATCTGCCACCTTCTTGCTTACCCAGAGGGGTTCCAAGGGGATACCGGCATCATCGGTGAGTTTGAACACTCGCCCGACCCGCTCGGCTTCGGGATAGGTCGCTTGCAACCACTCGGCAAAATCCGGGGTCATAGGCAAAATTTCATCCCGACCGCTTTTCTGGGCTTCTCCCCGGATTCGGAAAACCGGCCGCCGCCCGCTGAAGTCAACGGCAAACGGGGCTTCGGCATCCCATGAGAGGACGAGCGATTCGGACAGCCGCAAGCCCGACAGCCACAAGCCGGTGAGATAGGCTTGCCACGCCGGGGCATCAAGGGGGCGAATTTTGGGAACCGCCGCAAGCAATCGGTCAAACTCTTCCCCGGTGATGGGCCGCCCTTTCATCATGCTTTGGCCTTTCACCCGCTTGGGCATGATGATCGAGGGGGCTTTTTGCATCAAGCCCATTCGCTCGCCCCACCGCAATGCCGCCTTGATATGCCGCAAGGTTTTGGCAATCGTGGTTTCCTTCATGCCCGCTTCCCGCAAATTCGCTTGGAACTTGCTCATTACGGCGGAAGTCAGTTTGCAAAGCCGGTCGGGGGAAAGAACCCTTTCCAAGCAATCGAAGTCAACGCGGGCGGTTTGCCGAGTTCGCGGGGCCAGGGTGGCAAGATGCTCGGCTTCATATCGTTCCCTGAAATGCTGCCAAGTGATTTTCGAGGGCGATTGCCCGCCGCCGCGCTGCAATTCCTTTTCCCACTCGCCCGCCGCCCGCTCGGCTTCCCGCTGATTCGTTGTGCCGGTGGATTTCACTACCCGCCGCCCCGATACCGGGTCAACGTAGTACATGGCGAGGCATCGGCCGCCGCCGTTACTCTTCACAAGAACCTTGATTTCGTCATTCATGGTATTGGCCTTTCTGTGTAGTAAAGCCTCCGGCTGAAACCGGGGGCGGGGTTGCTATCGAACGAATACTGCCGGTTGCGGCAGGGCGTCGAGTGCCCGGGCCGCGATGCCGGTCGGATTGACGTAATGTTGCTGGGTCACGGCCTGGGCGGTATGACCGAGAACGGCGGACGCGGCGCCGGGGGAGATTTCCCAAAGCCGCGTAGCCAACGATTTGCGGACATTATGAAGGCCGAATCGCTCGCTTTCGGAAATTCCGGCAATCTCTTGGAGCCGTCCGAACCAAAAATAAAACTGGTCACGCCGCCAAGGGCAGGGAATTAGCATTTCCCGATCCGTCCGAATGCGGACCAAGTGTTCCATTACCGCTTCATTAAGGTGGACGATCAACGGCCGACGGGATTTTAGGCATTGGCTGGGCAAGATCAACTGACGATCTTTCCAATTAAGATGCTCCATGCGGGCCGAAAAAATCGAACCGTATCGCAAGCCTGTATTCCACGAAAGGACCAAAAGGGCCTTCCACCACGCCGGCGACTTGATGCCTGGAATATGAGGAACATCCATGCAGGCCGCGGCCTCGTAACAAGCGGCGATTTGTTCTTCCGTGGCGATCACAGGCAGCTTGATATCCTTGCGCGGCGGACGCGCCCAGGGTATCGTTTGGAGGATGCCGAGAGCATCGCGATTGCGCGGTCCGGCGGGGCCGAGTTTTCCCAAGAGGGTGTAAATCGATTGCAGGATCGAACGGACCGTATTGGGAGAGCCTTTCAGTCCGCGTCGGCCGGAAATCTTTGGGAGTGCATCCCGAAACGTGGCCAACATCGAATTGGTTATGAGTTCCACGGGCGGATCGCCCGTTAGGTATGCCCATTTTTTCACGGCAACCTTGTAGGAAATTTTTGTTCCCGCGGTCGCCTCGAAAAGTATATCGGGCAGATAATGTTCAAAGTAAAACGTACTGAGCGTCATTTTTCCATCGGTCGGGAATAGTTTTCCGCCCTTCTCTTCGATCCATTTTTCCGCCCGCTTGGCCTGGGCAACGTGCGTTCCGGGATCGACCAAAACCGCATCGGTGCCCGCGTCGGCGCGCACCTTTTCAACCATTTTTTCCATCCCGCGAGATACCGCTTCTTCCCAGAGAGTTGAATACTGGCGTCTCGCATTTTGAAATTGATGTTTGCTTTCGTAGCCGAGTTTCGGCCAAATTTCATTGAGGGGCGTCCCGTTAACGAACATTTCCGCCGCTTGCAGGAACATCAAAACGGTTCGCTTGTTCGGGCCTGCCTTTTTGCCTTTTATTCGTCTCATTGCATTGCCCTCCTACTGGAAGCGGTGGAGCTTCGGCCCCAATGCTTCGGCTTGACGCATGGCACCACGATAGCCCAGGTTCGGTCCCAAAGGCCGGCCATTTTGTTTTCGAGGGCGTTTTTGTTAAACGTGCGGGTGAAGTGTTTTGCCTGAGTGGAAAAAAGATTCTTCGCAAACAGTCGGCCAGAAAGAATGGTTTCCGGCACATTCCACGGTCTTTGAGGTTTGAAATCCTCTGCCGTCTGTACGATCAGGACGGCGATACGTGCTCCGGGGCTTCGAGACATGGCGGGAGGTCTCCTCTGCCGATTACTCGGCAAGAAGCGCAAAAGCCCGCATGGTCCTGTCAACAGCTACCAAGGGTAGATGCGGGTGCCCTTGCGGAACACCTCGGGCCATACGGGTTTTTGCGCGCGTTTTGCTGAATGGAAAAACGCATGGGAAAATCCTTGGAAACTGTTGACGCTCTTATTATCGGCATCCTACCGCCGGAAGTCAAGCCCGGGCAATATGTCCCGCGCCGATCGGCACCATCTGGTCGTCGTCGGCATGAACGATAAGCCCCCCGGCATTCTCGCCACTATCGCTTGCCCCCCCAAGTTTTTCATCCACGCTTCATTCGTGGTCAGTGAGGGCCACAGCGAGTAGCCCGCTGGCCGATTCTGCCAGACGGCGGTTTGCGATCAGCCGTCCCAGCGCCGAAGATGGATCGACAGACAACTGCGCGCGGACGTGGGACGGAATAGTCGGCATCAGCGCGGCCGCGGCTTCGGCGGCTTCTTGCGCCGCGGCCCGATCCCACTCCCTCCGTGCCAACTCCTCAAATTCACTTCCTGCCGTCGATACGGGCCACCGGCGACGGACCTTGGCGAAAGTTTCATCGAAAGACCGATCCAAACGAGCTTCGAGCGAAATTCGCATCAATGCTTTCTGTCGGCACCACCGTTGACGGCCGCGGTCGGTCGGTTGGGGTGTTGGGGCTGAGGTGGGATGGTCGAGGGGGGTAGTGGCCATTTTTCGTCATCCGTCGAGAGAAAATTTGTATCATCGGAATCTTGCAAATTTCGCCACGGCTTGCCGGTAACGTCGGTCATCCGGTCCAACCGAAAACGCTGGCAAAGACCCATCAGGTCGTCGAATAGCTCATTCACTTCCCGAGGAAGATTTTCATACCAATCCTTTTCAAACCCCATGTCCGCCTCATCCGGCAAGTTTTCCAAATAATCCGTTACGAGTTTCGGCACGCTATGCCGCAAAGTATTTGCAGCTTGCATAATGGTTTCGAGTTCGCTCATCATTCGTCCTTTCGGGTTTGAAGTCGCTTTCGAGTTTCAACCGCCCGGCCTCCTTGCCCCTTGGAAATTTTTCAATTTGAAAGGTCGGGGAGGTGGACCAAATTTCTGTTGGTCCACCTCGCGGTTTTTATTGTGCGGTTCCGGGGCGGACCAGGACTCTACTATAGTCCTGGTCCTGGTCCGCCCGGACCACGGTGGACCAAATTTCTGTTGGTCCACTGTGGTCCACCTTGGTCCACCTATCGCATTTTGAGCCTGAATCCTGGGTGTGTGCCGTTTCCTTTTTTAACGTCGCATTGTTCGATTCGACCATCCTTTTGAAGGGTTAGCAGCGCGCGCTCCGTGTTGTCGGGATTCAATCGCGAAACGGTTCTGATCGTCTTAACCGTCTCGCCATCGGGAAATTGCCGCAGGGCTGCCAAGACCTTTTCGACGTGTTCCCCTTCTCGCCGCTCCAAATCGGCCGCCCGACGCATCTCCTTTGCGTTCTGAAGGCTCCGGCGCACATCCCCGACACTTTCCACCTCGACTTGCCAACCATCGCCGTTGGGCCCTGCCCGTTCGCCTATGGTCAATCCGAACAAACCCGCGTGTCCGGCGCTGCCGCCCGCGCGCATCCACAGTTTGTGTTGCCCATCGTTTGCATAAACCTCAGCGCGATCGAGCAGCAGCCAGAATCGGGACCACTCCATCATGCCCGACATAGCCAGGTCCTGGAGATCGGCCGGCTCCCCGCCGTTGTCGGGCCGATTTTTCCGGTAGTGGTGAAGCAAAACGACCGTTGTTCCCGTCAGTTGCACTATCTCGGAAAGCGGGGCCAGTGCCGCCCCCATCGCGAAGAGGTTGCCCGCCTGCCCGGCGTTTGCCGAATTCAGTAAACATAAGTATGTTGGGTCCAGGCCGACGAGCGCCAATTTTTCTTTTGTGATCCACTCCCCGAGGGCCTCGACATGCTCTTTGACGGTAAGTTGTGGAAGAGAAAATCCCCAGCTAACCGGCAACTCCCGCAAATCGATCCCCTTTGATTTTGCGATTCTTAGCGCCGCTCGCCGCAAGACCGCCCGGCCGGACTCGCCCGATAAAAATCCCACCGGGCCTTGCCGTAGGACTTCAAAACGATCAAGGAACGGTCGCCCACTGGCTACCGATAACACCAGATCGACCATCGTCAACGTCTTGAGGCATTTTGCAGGGCCACCGACGGTTCCAGGTTCCCCTGCCGTCAAAATACCATCAACGAGATAGCAGACGTCGGCCGATTCGTCGGCGAGTTGCCGGGAAGTAACGAGGGATTCCAGGAATCGCGGAGGTTCGACGATTTCACCGCCGGGGCCGATAGGCTTTGCCGCCGCAATCGCATCGCGGACCACGCGCGGCCCTTCCTCCCCGAATTTTCGCAAAATGTCGCGAACGTCGTCACCGCCGGTTTCGCGGATTTCGAGGCCATACGGGAGAGAAGCAAGGCGAACGGACTTCGCTGTCTTGTACAGCCCGCCCCCCAATTTTTTGAAGGCCGCGCTGCTTTGGTCGTCTCCATCAGGGACGAGCACAATATCCACGCCTTTGAGAGCCTCCACGAAACCGGCAAGAAATTCGGCCTTGACACTTTTTCCGTTCAATCCCACGGCCGAATATCCCAACGTCGCGTAGGCCGCGGCATTCTTGCCGCCTTCGCAAACGATCCACGTTTCTCCCGCTTTCGGCTTGCGGACTCGACCGCTGCCGCCTTCCATTTCGCACCGAAGGAAAACTCCGGCGGGTTTTCCGAATGCGTTTTTCCCTTTGCCGTTCGGATTTTTTGGATCCAATTCAAAATGGCTGATTCGCTCGGCCTTGCCGTCATGTAATTGAAAGGTCGGGAAGAAAACTTTCCCGTTCTTTTCAATGGCCCCCATCGCGCGGAACCCGGCGCCGGTCGTGCCCTTCGCGCGTGCCAACATATCGATAGCGTCGCCTTCGACTGCTGGGGCGCTGCCATTCCCCGAGGGCTTCGGCCCGCTGCCGTCGCGGATTCGATCTTCAAACAATCCCACCTCGACCATTAGCCGCACGGCATCTTGCTGATTGCCCAAAAGCGTTTCGCAGAGGGCGAATGCCGAGCGTTTCTCCTGACAGGCATAACAGAAGAAAACGCCGGTTTCCGAGTGTATCCGCCCGGCGTCCGATGAAGAGCAGGAAACGCAAGCCGTTTTCAAATCGTGTCCCTCGACGCCCTTGACTTCGATGCCGAGAAGCTCGGCCAGCCGCCGGCCGGCTCCGATGCCATTCCTTGCCGCGGTAGTCATTGTTCGTTGCCCTCCCCGTCCTGCTTATTGGCCAGAGAGCCAAACCATTCCAAGATAGCTTGGCCCGTCGCATACTTTCGGTGGGAAAACTTCACTGTTTTTAGCCCGCGCCGTTGGGCTACGATCAGGCTTTTTTTCCCCAGCCCAAGGCGTTTGCCAAGTATTTGTAGCGGGTAAAGTTCATCAATCCGAATAGGGCCAAGATCGCTCAGAACCGGGGCGGGGCGTTTGGAGTCGAGGGGGCGGGTCATGGTTGGGCTTCCTTTTGCGACATTTTGCGAAGTTCATCTTCAACAAGGATCACTGCCTGCCGGTCGTAAAGGCGCAGGCAGCCAGCCCGACCGATTGGCTTAATGTCGTCGCGCTTCTGTAAAACGTAGAGAACCCGGCGGAGTGGCACATTGAGCTCGGAAGCAATTATGCCCGGGGTTCGGAGTTGCGGGGTATTGTTCGTCATCGTTCGCTTTCCCGTGGGTCATTTTGACCGTATATAGGAAGGCGAACGTTTGCGATATTTAAGAAAAAACCCCAAAAAATAGAGACAAACGCCCCGCAAACGTTTGCAAACGCTAGGCTTTTCGACCAAGGATTCGCTGATTTAGAGTAGGCCCATTGTCGGTAAGGTGGGTATCAAGGTCAGTGACAACCTCAAGCTGTTTCTCGGTCGATAGGGATAAGAACCACGCCTTTGTTTCGGGATCGGCTTTTTCGATAAACTCCCGTATTGCCGCTTCATCCTCTGGATTAAGCTCCCGATTCTGCGCCACGCGGTCGGTTATCACCGGATTTATACTTTGCGCCCTAGGTATTGTCTTGTCGGATTTTTTTGCCCATATCTGCAAAGAGGGCGTTTCTTGAATCGCCTTATGGAGTGTTTGAGTCGAGCAGCTGAAGAGGTTTGCTAGTTTGCGGTAGCTGGTCCACGGCTCCCCCCGTTCGTAGAGACGTTTTAATTGTTCCGCTGCATCCTGCCACGTCACGCTCGGAACAAAATCTACCGTTGCCTTGGCCGCTGCTGTTACTTCCAGCAACCACCTGGAGACAACAGGTTCGGCGGTATCGGCCAGATTGGCTGCCCGCTGCAAAAGCATCCTGAAATCCCATCCTCCATCAAAAAGCCACGCCTTAAACGGGCCTATGTCAGCCCTATCGGTCGGCGATCGTAACGGTTCGTCGGGCGGTTCCGGCCAAGGGTTGATCTTATCCCCGTCTATTCGGTACGCATCATGTATTGCTGCCAAGCAAGACCACTTTTCCTCCGGCGAAAGCAAACGGTGACCGGGCGGCAATGGTAGCTCGGGCCATGAAGGATCATACGAAGAAGAAAAAGCCTTTGGGATCAGGTGAATACAGTCAACTTCGGACAGTTCCAAGGACTCAGCCCAGTGGGTAACAACCTCTTCCCTTATGCGTTTCCTGCACTTTACCTCGCGATTGTAACTCTCCGCCCACTGACGGACAAACCCTTGAACTGTCGGCAACCCTACATCATCCCAGACAATCCTATGAATCTCTTCGGCAAGAGGAGTCCAAACCGGATTGAAGTCTAAAACATAAGGAAAAACGCTCTCCATGATTACCTCCAGCCGGGCCGATTCCGGCGGAGTGCTGAGAGGTAATCAGAATCAACACCGCCGCCGAAACCGCATGGCCGGGGCTGTTGCAACAAGCCGACGGCCGACCCGATGCGTGAAATTATAACTGAAAATGGTGCATTGGCCTATGTGTCCAGAGTCCGCTTTCGCCGTCGCCAAGCATAGACAGCCATGCAGATAGCCGCCATGCCGAGGAGGGCGAAGGTAGAGGATTCGGGGACGGCTTGCGCAACTCCCATCACGCCAATGTTGAGCGAATCTACTTGGATGCTTGATGCGTTGATGCTGCCGTGGACCGTCAAGGCATGATTGCCGCTTATTCCACCAGACAAACTGAGCGTACCCAATCCGCTTATCTTCACGTCATTGTTGATATTCACCGAGGTAAGAATCGTGTGGCTGCCTGCCACGTCAATGATGGAAATGCTGCCATTGTTATCTAGGGTGAGGGCGAATCCGTAGGTGCTTTGTATGGTGGTGCAAGTGGTAGCGGAAAAAGTGATGTTGCCTACCGTCCGTCCGACCGTAACCATATCCACAATCGGGCAGTTGGCGGGCTGAGAGCCAAATTGGACGTTCGCGCCCGGCCCATCCGGCACATAGCCAGTACTCCAATTATTGCCCACGCCCCAGGCGGTTGATGTGTCATCATTTCCGCCTTTCCAGCTTATGGTGGGAGGTTGAGGGTTGGGATTCGTCTGGGCAATAATCCAAGGGTCTGTTCCGCCCATTTCTGGAGGATAGGTATTCCAAGCTACGCCGCCAACATAATTTGGGAGTTTACCAAGGTACTGCCCTATTGACTCAGGCCCACGGACGTAAATAAGGGAAGGAAGAGTGGCGTTCTGACCAAGTTGCAAGCTTGGGCATGCTGGTGGCAAGTAAGGAAGCAGGAGTTGGGTATCAGTAGCTTGCAAGTAGAGGAGGGAAGTAATTTTATCCGATGTTGAGTAGAAAGACGAACCTTTTGAGATCGTGAACTCCCAAGATTTTATGTGAGCGCCGGTAAGGTAGTAGCCAAGAGTTCCGTCGGTCGTGATACTACCCGACAATTCCCACCCATTCTGATCAGCAGGATAGGAAATCAAGTAGTATGTTACATCGGCAATTGCAGATGAGACGAAAAGAATCATCACAGGGAATGCCATTACAACGACGAGCCCCACACGCTTGAACGAGAGCGCGTTCTTCATAAGACCCTTCACTTTCAACCGGGCCCGACCGCGGGCGACCGCGAAAAGTGAAGGGGAACGCGGTCGCCCCCGGTCGGCAATCGGCCATGACGAGGAGCTACCTCGACGGGCACCCAGTTCCGATAAGTATAATCAGGCGGCAAAAGGACTGCAAATCGAAAGCCTCGCGCGCCCGCGCCCGTCTGGAAAGCCTCCAAGACGCCATCCGGGAACAAAAAGGGATTTACACCCCGCCGCCCACCCCGCCGTCAAACTCCCCTGAATTCAGGGGCTAGGGCATCCACGCAATTCTGAGCGAGACGGATGAAATGGGCTTCCAGGCTCGTTTTGGCTTCGCCGGCAATGGTTATGGCGTATCGCCTCTCCCAGTCCCCCAGGATGCCGCGAACCTTAGTTTTGACGGTTTCAGGGACGTCGGCGGCCAGTTCTTCCGCGAATTGTTGGTTCAGTCCCTCCAATACTCGTTCCATTTCGGCAACGCTCCTCCTCTCTCGCCGACCATTTTCTTCTTCCTCCGGCGGCGGCTTGTTCGTCATCGCCTTCGGCAACACCTGCTCGAAGAATCGGTTGCGGTATTGACGCGCCCACAGCAGCAGCCCCCAAGAGCCAACGCTGGGAGCGTCGCTGGCTTTGATCCTCGAATTTGCCAAGTTCTCGTATGTCCAAAGGGTATCCTGAACGAGGTCCGACGGCCGGCCATCACCGATCCGATCCAAGAGGGCATCGATTTCGTTGGATTCGATGCCGCTTGACGATTGGGCCGTAAGAGGCTTCTCAGGCATCGCCAGAGCGGTTTCGGGCGCGGCTTCGACGTTGGGAGCCAAGGGCGGGTACATTGCGGCCATTCGTTCCCAGGCTTTTTCCCCGGCTTCGGCCCTCTTCACGCCCTCGCCGCGGAGCTTCTTCAACGTCTCGTCTTTGAACTTCGAGGCTTCGGCCCATCGGCCTTCGCGCCGCAAGCGTGTAGTCAAATTGATTTTCGATTCATTCATGGCATCTACTCCTTGTCCTTACCTATTTTAACAGTCGATTTTTGGGTTTTGGGGAGCGGTATCTAAACGCACCCCGTCGTCCCCGCGGGAGGCCGGGAGGGCGGGTTCATTTTCCGTAGGATGCCAAGGGGCCCCAGGCACCGAAAATTAAATCCCCGAGTGTTGCCGAAAGTGTTGCCGTTTCACCTTGCAACCACCTTCCGACCACTTCCGGGCGATTTTCAAAAACCTTATAATTCCCGAAGGAAAGCCCTTTCGGGCTACCTTCGGGATACCTATACAAATATATATCGTGGACTTTTAATCCGTAGGTCTTGGGTTCGAGTCCCAACAACCTCACTAACGGAAAATCCGAAAGAATCCTGCCATCGTGAGATGGTAGGGCGTTCTTGTTGACGCGATAACTCTTTCGGAATTGCCGTTTTTTTCTTGACCCCATCTTGCGTACTTTTTGGGCTAAGTACCTGTTCAACATCAACTCCGCGATTTTCTCGTTCCCAGGCTCCCGCCTGGGAACGCAATGTCCGCGAGGCTCCCGCCTCGCAGAATCGCCAACCAAACCGTGCCCGCATTGAACAAAATGCGGTCTTGATACTGGACAGGTTCTTAGCTTGCCGCTTCAAGCGAAATACGTCGCCTGCTCCAGGCGCGTTCCGCGGGGCAGCTTGCGGGCGAGTTCTTCGGCATCGAGGGCGTAGAGGGGGCTAATCTCGACGGGAATGTTTTCGGCCACCTGCGCGCCGGCCTGCTCCAGCCAGCGGCGGTGCTGCGCGATCATCATGCGTTGCGCGATCTCCGGCGTGTCGCTCGCCGAGCCAGGGGCGTTTTTCACGGGACCGAAGCCTTCGTGGGGATCGATCTCCACCACGATCGCATTCGCGGCCGAGGGCAGCAGGTCGAAGATGAACCGCTCGAACTTGATCGCGTTCGGTACGGCAGGCTCGATGAGGTTCCCTAGGTCGTCGAGGTACGCGACTTTCTTCCGCGCCACATGGAACGGCAGCGCGTCGGCATTCCGGGAGAGCCGGCGGAGCATGGCGGCGGAAAACAGATGCACGGCGATGCTGCCCGCCCAAATCGTGAGCGAGCCGTCGGCATTGCGGCGGCGGGCCACGTCGTCGGGGAGGTCGCTGTACTCGATGACCATCAGCCGGCCATCGACCTCGACCACGTTTCCCACCCGCTCCAACGGATCGCGCTTGCAAATCACCTGCGTGGATAGCTCGGAGCCGGCCAGGAGGTGATAGCCCAAAAACTCCCGCCCGCAAATATCGACCAGCGGATTATCGACCTGGAAATAGAACAGATGCTTGAGGCCGCGGCGCTCGATGTCGTCCAAGACGCCCTCGCGGTCCATCGCCGAGAGCATTCCGCCGTGTCCGTCGGGACTGAGCGCGATGCGGCCCGGCGCTTCGAGCAGCACTTTGCCGGTCGCCTCCTCGACGGCGGGCATGGTGCCTTGGCGGAAGATCGTCAAGTCTTCGTCGGGCAGGCCGAAGTTCTTATGCTCCCGGAAGAACGCGATCGTCTCCTCGTGCGTGGCGGGGCTGGTCATCAGGTAGAGCGGGATTTTCACGCCGTAGCACCGGGCGGCGGCGACGATTTTTTCCACGTGGATTTGAAAGAGCGTCCGCCGCGAGACCGGCCCGATGGCGTACATCCCCTTGGGATGATCGAAACCCAGCCGCGTTCCCTGCCCACCGGCGACGAGGATCGTCCCCACTTCGCCCGCCCGCAAGGCGGTTTCCGCCCGTGAAAAAGGGGTCGGGTCCATTTTGCCTGAAAGGCCCGGAGGGTGCTGCGCACAAAATGGACCTAATCCCGTTTTCAAACCCGAATTATCCAAGCGGAACGCCGGCGGCGGCGCGGCCCGATTCGCCAGTTCTCGAAAATCGCCCGACTCGTTTCGCCCGCGATAGAGTTGGTTGATCGCGGCGAAATCGAGGCGTTCGATTTGCGCGGCCAAATTCTTTCGCTCCGCGTCGTCCAGCCGGTCCCAAAACGACAACAGATGCTGTTGATTAAAGGGTGTTAATTTAGCCTGCAAATTTGCATTCACCAGTCTATGCTCCTACGAAAATAGGTTGCAAGCCGAACTGCCCTAGCCCCGTTAATACCATTTCCACCCATCCGAGTAACTTCCAAGAACAGAGACTTTGATTCTCGGCGTACGAGCATTTGATTCCGATGCCTCACATAGTTTCATGTTACGATTTGTTAGTTGTTAGAAAAAATCTCTAGGTGCGTTGCAAATACATATCTTTATCATCAATTTAATAACTTTGTGAGTAAAATCCAATCGTTCTTGCGCGAATGATCGTAATCAGTGAAATATTTCAAGTCGTGCCACCGAAATCCGACATCCTTTCTCGGCTTACCATCACGTTTTACTTCTGAGATGTACTCTTCATACTGCCCAGCAACACGACCGGAAAGTTCATCATGAGGATAGATATAGAAATCGGGGTATCCTTCTTCTTTGAGCGCAACTAAAACAACGAAAAGTTCGGAATTTTCATGCTTATGCTCAATATCTTTCCCTAGCTTCCACCCCTGCTTATTGTCGGATGATCGCGTCTTGACCTGAATTGAGACAGAATGAGTCCCCTCTTGATTCATAACTACCAAATCAAACAATGGATTGTTTTTTGGAGCAAGTACCGCAACGTACCCCCGCTTGGCAAGTTCAGCACAGACGTAGTACTCACCGGCCACACCGGTCAAGCTATTTAATTTTTTGGGCATTTTCCGATCTCCAACTATTCACCCGAAAAGAACGAGAAAAAAGGCGACTTTCACACTTCGCCGCATTCTAGCTGTCGCAGATGCCTTTACAAGAGGGGACTGCTTTGCGAAGTAATAGAAAGGAAACCTGGCTCGCCGGTTATTTTCTTAGGAGTTTTGGATAAGGGAATGTTGCTCAGTCCCGAAGGGGCGATAGTCATTAGCCAGGGGCACGAGCCCCTGGAGAAAGTTGATTTAACGATTTTATTAGCCTCGAAGAGGCGATAGTAGCGTGGAAATTGAAGATTACTCTCGTTCCGCGGGGCTTACTGCCACCCCGTTGGGATTTTGTTGGCATTGGGAACTTCTCCCAGGGGCTTACGCCCCTGGTTAACCCGGATTATTCATAAACATCGTAGATGCGGCATCCTGCCGCATTTTAGGCAAAAGCGGCAAGATGCCGCTTCTACAAATCGCTTTTATGAATAATGCGGGTTAATCACTTCCATCCCTTCGGGACTTGACTACTGCATCCTTATCCCAAACACAGTTCTTAGGCACGTTTGTTGCCCAAATGACTGCGCGGAGAAAAAATTCCTATGAAATCAAATCGCCCCACTCGCGATCTTAATCGCGGGGATTCAATAGATTTCCAGGCTTTTCAGCACGCCGCCGCCGGAAGCGTGCGAGCCGTAGAGGCAGCGGCTGGCGGTGGCGAAGAGGTCGCGGGGCGGAAAATTCTTGGGCGGCATGGCGACCGTGCCCACGCCCACGCTGAGGCTCGCCGCGCGGGCGCCGGGGGTCGCACCGAGCGGCGCGGCGCGGCTTATCGCGTGCAGCAAATCGCCGCCGATCTCGACCGCTTTTCGGCGCTCGCAGTCGGGCAGAATGAGCGCGAAACCGGCTTCTCCATGCGGCAGGCAAACCGTGCCCGGATGACCCGCCGCCCCGCAGGCGTTCCGCAAAGCCTTCATCAAACGCTGGAAACCCTCGATGCCCCGCGCGGCGATCAGGTCATCGACGCGGTCGAACTCGACCAGCACGACGCTCAAGGCGCAGCGCGAGATCCGGCACGAGGCGACCGCGGAGGCCAGCTTCGCCATCAACGCGTCGGCCGCGGCGGTTTCGGTCGGCGCGCCGGTCGAGGAGCTGGTTTGCGCCGATTCCAACGCGGTTCGGGTAAAGCCTGGCGCTGGGGACGGACTCTCGCCGCCGCCCGCAGGCCGCATCGCGCTGCCCGCTGCGACCGCGGCCGGCGAGAGTTTTTCCTTCGGCTTCGCCGCGAGGCCCGATATCGCCTTGCTCAATCCGCTGACTTCCGCCAGCAAGTTGTCTTCCTGGGCCGCCGAGGCGTTGACTTGCGCCGTCAGCATGTCTTCCACCGTTTCCGCGGCGACGGCCGACAGGCGGCCGTGCGCGGCGAGTAAAATATCGCGGTAGTCGGTCCCTTCGGGCAGTTGCAGCGAGAGCACGTCGGCCAGTTGTTTCACCTTGTTTTGCAGATTATCGACCAGGCGTTCGAGCTTCTCCTCGGTCAACTGCCGGTATTCCCGCCCGTATTGCATCAGCATCGGCAGGACTTGCGGGCGGTTGTCGGCCAGCAATTGCGCGACCAGTTCGGCCAGATACACGATTTGCGACAGCGCCGCCGGCTTTTCCGCGTTCGCCGCGCCTTGCCGCTGCGGATCCCAGCCGACGGCCTCGACCAGCGCCGCGGGCAAGCCCCAATGACCCAGCAGCCTGGTGGTCAGTTCGGCATGGTCGAAGCCCATCGATTCGGTTTCGAGGGCGGCCATGTCTTTTCCTTCGGCCCAGACTTTTTTCAACAACAACACGTAAGGCTCGCCCACCTGCTGGATCAACAGCAGCAGGCCCAGGTCCTGCAGCAAGCCGGCAATGAACGCTTCGTCGCCGGGCAGATTCCACAAGGTCTCGCTGATCTCGCGGCCCGCCACCGCCTTGGTCAGCGCATGGCGCCAATAGTGGCCGAGGATTTCGCTCTCGACCGAGGCGAAAAGGCTGTTCGGTAAACTGAATCCGAGCACCAGGAGCTTGAGCGGCTTCGAGCCTAAGAGCGCGATCGCCTGATTCAAATCGGAAACTTCCCGGCTCAATCCGAAGAGGGAACTGTTCACCACGCGGAGAATTTTACCGGTGAGCGCGGGATCGTTCTCGATGCACTCCTTGATGGCCCGATTATCGACTTGCGGACTGTTGGTCAACTCCAAGACTTGGATCGCCACGACCGGCAAGCTAAAAAGCTGGCCGGCTCGAACCACGAGACGTTCGAGCATGGCGGCGGAATCGTTCCTCATGATGTTTGGGGGGAAAATCGGGGTGCGTGGGGATCGGCCGTGTTCTCGATGCGACCTGTCATCCCAAATCTAGCTTACGATTCCCCTCCGCCAAGCCGATAATTGCGGCGAAAAAGCAATTTTCCCGGCAAGAAACGCCTGCCGTCCGAAAATAACCGCGGCGACGATAAGTACATACCCCTAGCGCGGGGAATGCCGGTTAGGCCGATGATTATTTGCGATGCCGGATGCGCGCCCGATTTCGACGTTTTTTCCGGCCCAATTTCCGACGGCCTTTGCCTGTTTTTTTTACTCCCACATAGAACTCCGAAACTAAAAAGTTGATGAAACGAAACTTAAGTTTTCTCGCGAACGATACTGCGCCAACGCATTCCGGAAAATATCGCTAATCGACCAGGTTGCTCGCGGTGGCGACGAACAGCCGCGGCGGCGTGGGCAAGCCGGCCTCGCGCCACACGCGATCGAGCGATTCGCTGGTGAATTTCACCACGTTGTCGCGGCGGCGATTCGGAAACGCGCTGCGGGAGGGCTTCACCGACACCGGGCCGTCGTAGCCTTGCCCGGCCAAGTAGGTCAGAATCGCCGGCACGCCGATGCGGCCTTCGGCATCGGGCAGCAGCCGCGATTTCTCGTCCAATTCGGAAAGCGGCGTGGCGGCGGGCATCTCGGCGATTTGCACCGCCACGATCTGCTCCCGCGGTATTTTGCGGATCGCTTCCACCGAGCCGCCCCCCGCGAAAACCTCCCATACGTCCAACAGCAAACCGACGCCGGGCGAATCGATCATGTTCAAAAGCATCAACAAGGCGTCGAGTTCGTGGATGAATTGGAACGCCTGGTTGCGGCGGAGGTATTCGGCGGCATGAAAACCGAGCGCCAGGCGGATGCCGGCGGGCTGGAAAATCCCCGCGATCTCTTGGAACCGTCGCCGGTGGAATTCGAAATTCTCGTGGTACGGCCGCTTGTCGCCCGCCGGTGCCACCACCGCCGTGCAGCACCGGCAGCCCAACGCGGCGGCGGCATCGGCGTGTTCCGGCAGTTTTTTCATGTCCTTCTTGAAAGTCTCCTCGTCCGAATCCCATTCAATGGGCAGCGAAAACGTGCCGATCCGAATCCGCGCGCTGTCGATCAGCCGCCGGGCGTATTCCAGGCCTTTCAACCGAACGCGGGTGGTAAAATCCGCGATATTCAAGTCCATCCCCGCGAAACCGTGCGTTAACGCGAGTTCGATCACCTCGCTTTGATGACCGGAGATGCCTAAATAATTCGGATTCAAATTCTTGAACATGACGGACTCCCTGAAAAACTCGTACTTCCAAAATACCCCGCTGCCGGGCCACGCCGATGGAAACGTCGAATCTCATAATCTACACGATAATTGGGGATTTTGAAAAGGGGGTGCCTGACAATGAACGTAAGCCGTGGTGAAAATGCAAAATAACCGAAATTTTCGTCACGCTTGCGAGGGGTATCATTTCGTGCGATTGCCTTGTGGCCTATATTTCCTAATGGTTTTGTAAACATATCTCTCCCTTCGATTGTCCTCGAAATCCGCTTTCTCCCCCTATGGAATACCTCTACACGATCATCATGGGCATCGTCGAAGGAATCACCGAATTCCTGCCCATTTCCTCGACCGGACATCTCATTTTGGCCGACGGTTTGCTGGGTTTCGAGGAGCATGTGGGGGGAAAGGAATTCGCCGACGCCTTTAAAATCATCATCCAACTCGGCGCGATTTTGGCGGTCGTGGCGGCGTATCCAGGCCGGTTCCTCGGACTTTTGGATTTCAACAAAAACCAAGGTCTTGCGGGAATCCGCGGCCTCGCCTTGCTGGCCATTACCTCGTTCCCCGCCGCCTTCTTGGGCCTATTGGCCGATAAAGCTATCGAAAAATATCTTTTCTATCCCCTGCCCGTCGCCGCCGCCTTGGCCGTGGGGGCCGTTTGGATTCTACTCGTCGAACGTTTTTTGCCCGCTCCGAAAAAAGTAGGCGTCGATTCGCTCACCTGGAAGGAAGCGTTGTCGGTCGGCTGCTTTCAATGCCTATCCCTCTGGCCGGGGATGTCCCGCTCGACCTCGACCATCCTGGGCGGAATGCTTTCCGGCTTGGAGCGGAAAACCGCCACCGAATACTCCTTCTTCGCCGCCGTGCCGATCATGCTCGCAGCCACGGTTTATAAACTCTACCAAAGCGGTCATCTCCTTACGGGAGAACGCTTTACGGTCCTTGCCCTGGGCTTCGCCGTCTCGTTCGTTTTCGCCTGGCTGGCCGTGAAGCTCTTCATCCGCTTCCTCGGCCGGCATACCCTCGTCCCATTCGGTTGGTATCGCCTGGCGCTGGCCGCGCTGGTCGCGCTGTATTTCCTGATTTCCGATTCGATTTAGAAAACTCTAGCCAAGCGATCCTTTTGACGATACAATCTAATCCTATGATGCGTCGCACCGACGTATTCGGGGGCGAATTGGATTCGACCGGGCAGGTTGAAGTGCAAGTGGCGCGCCGTGGTTGGTCAGCAGGCCACGTTAAAAGCAGACCAAATTTATTAAATGCCGAGCCTAAACTCAGCATGGCGGTCTAACAACGACTGCCCCGGTTGAGGTTCTTCGCCGGAGAGAACCGAAAACCGGCCGCCAATTCCGGACCGTTTCGGGTCATCGTAGGGTACGCCCGAAATTAAAAATGTTCCCCGCTAGCCGCTTTGGAACTCCGTCGGTCGAGGCCTGAAGCGGCGAAATTCAAACCTCCGACTACGCTCGTAGAAGCTTGCGCGGAAATGTCGCGGGACGCGGGTTCGATTCCCGCCGCCTCCATGTTCACACTTGTACAGTGTCGCAAGACCCCGCATTTCTCGGAAATAGCGGGGTTTTGTGTTTCTTGTTGCGAACCCTTGCGGGCCATTTCCGCCGGTTGCTGCACCGGATTTTGCACCGCTTTTTTTTCTGTCCCCGCTGCCTTCCGAAAATCATCGTCGGTTATTTGAACGTAATGCCGGACCGCAATCGAAACCGTGTTTCCAATCCACTTGCAAACGGTGGTAATGGGGTACTCTCTGGATAGGTCGGTTTCGCAAGATGCCCGGAGATTGTGAAACAGCCGGGGCCACGGTTCAATCCCCGCCCGCTTGACGATCTTCTCAAACGTGGTTCGCAGATTGCAGCTATTCCACCCCCTGGGGCCGTTCGCCGCCGGAAGGTAGAGGTTTTCCGGGATAACGTGCGTCTGCCCCTCCACGGCCATTTCCCACGCCTCATCCAAGAACGGCCGCAATCGGGCGAACATGGGAACGATTCTTTGGCCCTGCCCGTGATTCTCCGTTTTGGGCGATTGTACGGCCATTGCGCCGCGCTCCCAGTCCAGGTCAATCAAACGTAGGCTTAGAACCTCGGAAGGGCACCGTAGGCCACCATAGCGGCTCAGGGCGATGATCGTCCGCCATATCCAATTCGGGGCCGCGTCGATCAGCTTTGCCGTATCCTCTTCCGATATGTACCGTTGTCGAGTTTGCGGGTCGCCGCTCTTGTGCGAAACGGTTTCAAACGGGTTGCGGTCAATCCATTCGCACCGGATGCCGTAGGCGAACATCTGTCGGGCAAATTGCAGCCGCTTGTGAACGGTGGTCGATGCCAACTCGTTATCGAGCATCCATTGCCGAAAGCCTTCCGCTTCCGACCGTCCTATGGAGCGTATCGGGCAGTCGCCGCCATAGTGCTTGCGCAGGTCGCGGATAACTTGCCCCCATACAACTTTTGTAGCGGGCTTCGCTCGCGGATTCGCGGCCAGGAAAGAATCGAGCATCCCGCCAAGAACCATCGTTGCCCGTTCCGGCACAAGCCCGACCGCTGCCAGCTTGTCATACATCACGGCATCACGCTCCGCCACCCATCGGGCCGTTTCATCATCTACGGGAGTGCCGTGATTGACTGACTGCGCCAGATATTCAACTCTCATGCGGAAATTTTCGGCGTTCTTTTGGCTTGTCTTGCCGAGTCGGATTGAACGTCGTTTTCCATCGCCGCCGATGAATTGAATTGTTCGCCTACCGTTTGGCTCGCGGGATATGCTTGCCATGATTCGCCTTTCGTTTTGGTTTCTGTACCGTGATATGCAAGCCGAGTGCCTCGGCAATGCGGTCTAATCCGTCAACTGACAGCCCACCC
>JADLEL010000139.1 GCA_020846145.1 Pirellulales bacterium
CATGGACCTGTCCCCTTCCCGCGGCGCGAGGGGGACAGTCCCATTTTCGCGGCGATTAAGCACTTTTAGAGCACCATAATCTTTTGCGCCGCGAAAATCGGGACAGTCCCCTGTGAACGGTTACGGATTTTCAAGCTGCGACGAAAAAATAAGAGATAATCAATTTCGTTCATGTTGAAGATAATGCTCGTTCAATTTGCAATGTGCAATTTGAGATTACCCAATTTGCGATAAAATATCGGAATCCTGCAAAAGTCAGGAGTCGCTACCATGACCAAGTCCGTCATTCAACCGCTGGAATCCTATCGGCTGATTCAGTATTCCACGCCGATCCCGTGCTACATCTGTTCCGCCGACAACACCACCGACGCGGAATTTTGCAACCACTGTTCGGCGCCGATGGCCTTGGCGCATCAGGCGAACGTGCGGGGCGTTCAGCCGCGGATGGTGGCGGTGGTCGGCCCCAGCGGCGTGGGCAAGACCGTTTACATGGGGATGTTGCTGGACATGCTCTCGCAGCAATCGCGGAAGATGCAATTGCTCGCGCGGGGCGCGTTTTCGATCAATCTGCAGCAGACGACCATGTCGGCGCTTTCGCGCTGCGAATTTCCCCGCAAAACGCCCAACGAGCCGGACCGCTGGAATTGGGTGCATTGCCAAATCCGCCTGCCGCAACAGCGGAATTCGCTGGAGCTGATCATGCCGGACATGGCCGGCGAGGCCGTGCTCGAGGAGGTCGATCATCCGCACACTTACCGCATCGTGCGGCAATTCCTGCAGAAATGCGCCGCCGCGGTGGTGATGATCGACGCCGTGCAGCTCAAGGAAGGGAATCGCGAGCAGGATTTCTTCGTCATGAAATTACTGAGTTATTTGAGCGAGTTGGACAACGATCCCCGCCACGGATGGAAGCGCCGCCCGCTCGCGCTCGTGCTCACCAAGGCCGATTGCTGCGAAGATTGCTGGGACGATCCCGAAGGGTATGCCAAGGCGCACGCCAACGGCTTATGGCAGCATTGCCGGGAACGTTTCGCCTGCCACCGGTTTTTCGCGTCGGGCGTGGTGGGCAATAGCATTGCCTGCGACACGCTCACCGAAGGCCGGCTCTACATCCCCCTGCGCATCGAACCCCGCGGCGTTACCGAACCGTTCGAATGGATGTTGAATCAGATGAAGAAGTAGAGGGGATAGGGGATAGGGGATAGTAAAAAGTACCCGGCATTTCGGATCGGATAGCTTGTCGTCAGTATTTTGAAGTTGGCGAGTCCAACACGGTATGATCCTGAAATCTTTGTTCTTTTCAATCAACATTCCACCCTGACTACCTCCCTATTCTATCCCCTATCCCCTAATCCCTATCCCCTATCCCCTAATCCCTAACCCCTACCTTGCGCATGACTCCCGTCGAACAGGTCATTTACACTTCCGCGGTTACCGAGCGGGGGGCCGGTTATCAGATCGTCGCCCGGAGTCCCGGCTTGCACGAGGAGGATGCGCGGGAGTTGGCCGTTTGGTGTCCCTCGCACGATTCTTTTTTGGACTTGGGGCCCGAGGCGGCGAGCCACAACTTCCATCCTTTGCCGAGCGGATCTTATTGCATCTCGCGGACCGTGCCCGCCGGCTGGGAATACAGCGGCCGCGGCGGCGTCCGCGTCTATACGCATTGCCTGATCGCCGCGCCCGAGACGCTCTTGCGTTTCGCGAACAATCCCTTCGCGTTGTTGAAGGCGGCGTTGGCGGGCGGAATGCTCGAGATCCGCGATCCGCTGCCCGGCCGGTTGGAGCCGATCGCGCTGGTCGGCGGCGCGACGATGGTCGATCAGAATCTGCTGATCGAATTGTCGAATCAGCCCGGCCCGCAGGCGATCGCCGCGCTGGTTCAAGCGGCGCGGGACGCGGTTTGCCTGGCGGTCGCCGGTCCGGCGCCGACGGAAAAACTCATCGCCGGGTTGATCAATTGCCTGCCGCTCACGCACCGCACGGAGTTTTCCTTCGCCACGGGCTTGAAATTTTCCCCGCGGCGTCCGTTTCGGTTGGTGGCGTTGCCGAGCGATCCGGCCGAGCGGCGCTGGCTCGAACATCACAACAACGTCTCGACGCTCGATTTAGACGGGCGCACGTCGCCGGCTTCGCCGTCTCTGGACGGTTGGTCGCGATTCATCGAACGGTTGCTGAGCACCGGCCGCACGGCATTTTTCTCCACGCAAATGTCGAAGCGGCGATTCAACCTCGCGCCCGAGGATTTGCCGGTCCTGGGCCTGCAATTGCTGGAAGACCTGGACGCCACGGCGCTGCAAAACCAATGCACGCGGCGGGAATATCGACCCGAGACCGACGCGTCGGAAAATTCGGATGGGGAAAGATCGGCGAATGAATTTCCGCGCATCGCCTCGATCGGAGCGGACGCGGCGGACGCCGAAAAGCTCGCGGCGTTCAAAGCGGCGTTCCTGCAACATGCGCATGCGGCGCATCGCCGATTCGAGAACTCGGAAGCCGAGCCGGCCAAGGCGAAAGGCGCGCATTCCGGCCCCGCCCAAACGCTCGATCCCGAATCGCCGGCGATTCTCGAAAAACTCGAATTGCTCGACGATCTGGTCTATGAATCGATCGGCGGCAATGCGCGGGCGATGCGGCAACTGCAAACCGTTTGGCCCACGCTGCAAAAGGAATTGGGCGCAAGATTGCTCTTTGAATCGCGCGAGCAGTATCTGCGTTACGCGCTTTCGGTCTGGGAGGATTGCGTCGAAAAAGACGGCCGCCGCGAGCCGACCCGCGCCGTGCAGGCTCTCGACGTGCTGTGCCTGTTGTTCGAGGGGGAATGAGGCAATCGAAACCGAAGCGAGCCGCCGGATTTATCCCGGCGTTTCGGCTGGAGATGCGCACCTCCGCAGCGCCGGGATAAACCCGGCGGCTCGCGTATTGCTCGAATAGAATCGATTCCCTCTTTCACGCCGTAACCTTATACACCACGTCGTGTTCGCGGGCATGTTCGGCGGCTTTGAAGCCGACGTTCTGGCCGACCGTGGCCCGCTCGATCGCGCGGCCGTCGATTTGCATGGAGTCGATCTGCTGCGTGAAATCGCTGGTATGCCCCTTGATGTGGATCGTGTCGCCCACCCTGAGTTCACCCTCGGTCAGTTCGATGGCCGCCACGCCGAGATGGCTGAAATAATGGGTGATTTTCCCGATTGGCACTTCCGCCATGGTTTGGACCCTTTCGTAAAAGAGTTTTGCGTTGTTTAGCCCGGAGCCATCGGCGACGGTGTTTCCCGATCGAAAACGGAGGCAAACACAAATCCCGTCATTGCAGCCGCAATCCGCCGTCGCCGTTGGCTCCGGGCTAAACGACGCCGCACAGTTCCATAGGAATTCTATCCAACGAGCAAGACCACGAGCCGTTTTGGACCGTGAACGCCGAGAATGAGCACCTTTTCGATGTCGGCCGTACGGCTGGGTCCGGTAACGATCACGAACTCGCCGGGAAGTGTTTTTTCAAAGCAACGCGGCAAAATATCCCCCCAGGCGGCGGGAAGATGTTCGCGCAGTTGCTCGGTTTTCGCAATTACCACGCAGGACGGCGGGAGATAACACAGCAGGCGGTCTTCGGCCGTCGGACAGGCGATTAAGCACGAACCGGTGTCGGCCAGAAGCGCTTCGGCCGCGACCAGACTGGCGGACAATTCGGCCATTTCCGTCGGCGGCCAGTTGGATTTCGGCCACTTTAGCATTGCCGGGGGCAAATCGGCAATCGCCTCGCGGCAAATCGGCCGATCCATCGGGGCAAGCGAGGTCCAGCCCGACGCTTTCGCCAGTTCGGCCAATTTCGCCGCTGCCTCGTCCATCGAACGCACGCGAACGAATTCGCCGTGAATGGCCTCGATCTCTTGCTCGAAGCGGGCGGCCATCGTTTCGGTATCGGGATTCTCCCGCGGCCAAACCTCCGATACCGGCGGCGGCTCAATCCGCGGGCCTTTCGCTACTTCACTGCGGATTCGCTGCAAAATGGCGTCGCGACTGGTCATGGATTGCTCCTATTCTTCCACCAACTTCTGAACGCCGGGCCGGGCACTTGGGGCAACTCGCGGCCGCGGGTCCAGCCGCCGAGCTTGCCCGGATGCCACGGCAGAAACTTCGCCAGCCGCACGCCCAGCCGCACGCCGAACATCGCCAGCCGGTAGCGCAGCGGACCGGACATGAACCAGGCCCAGGTTTTCCAGGTCAGGCGTTCGGTGAAGGAATTCATGGGCGAAGGCTCGTTGACCGCCCGATGCCGCAAATGCACGAGTTGATGCGGAATGTCGATCTTCACCGGGCAGACCTCGCCGCACGCGCCGCACAGCGAGGAGGCGAAGGGGAGTTTGCCGGCCTTCTCGAAGCCGATCAAATGCGGCGTGATGATCGAGCCGATCGGTCCGGGATAGACCCAACCGTAGGCCCAGCCGCCGGCGCGGCGATAGACGGGGCAGGCGTTCAAGCACGCGCCGCAGCGGATGCAGTGCAGCGATTGCCAGGTCGCCGGGTCTTTGAGGATATTGGTCCGCCCGTTGTCGAGGATGATGACGTAAAGTTTTTTTCCTTCCACCGGGCCGTGGATGAAATGCGTGTAGGTGGTCAGTTTTTGGCCGGTGCCGCTGCGGGCGAGGAGGTTGAGAAAGAGGGGCAAATCGGCCATGCGGGGCACGAATTTTTCGATGCCCACCAGCACCACGTGGACCGGCGGCGTGGCGGTCGAGAGGCCGGCGTTGCCTTCGTTTTCGACGACCACCACGGTGCCGGAGTCGGCCACGGCGAAATTGCATCCCGAGATGCCCATGCCCGCTTGCAGGTATTCGTCGCGGAGGTGCTTTCGGGCGATGGCCGTCAGCGCCGTGTGTTCCTCGGTGAACGGCTCGGCAAGTTCTTCGGCGAAGAGCCGGCCCACGTCGGCGGCCGACATGTGGATGGCCGGCGTAACGATGTGCATCGGCCGCTGATGGGCCAGTTGCACGATGTATTCGCCCAAGTCGGTCTCGACCGCGCGGATGCCGGCGTCTTCGAGCACGTGGTTCAGCGCGGTTTCCTCGCTGACCATGGTTTTCGACTTCACCAGACTTTTGACGCCGTTTTCCTTGGCGATCTCGAGCACGTAGCGGTTGGCCTCGGCCGAATCCTTGGCGAAGAGCACGGTCGCGCCCCGGGCGGTGATGTTTCGCTCGAACTCGACGAGCGATTTATCCAAGTTGGCGATGGCGAAGGTTTTGATCCGATGAGCGGCCTCGCGCCAATCCTGAAAATAGGGGATCGCATCGATGACCGCGCGATTGTTTTTATTCGATTTTTCGGCCGACTTGGCTAACGAGGCGGGCGTGGAAGGCTCGGCCAGGCCCGCCGTTTTCCCGGTCCAAAACTCGGCGCCTTCGAGATGAGAATTGGTGGAGGACATGATGAAATTTCGATGCCGAATTCGTAAAACCTGTCCTTTTATGGTGGTCCACGTTGGGGCGACAGTTGTACTGTCGCCCAGGGATGGCAGTGCAACTGCCATCCCAACAACGTATGGTGCAACTTATGGTGGTCGAACCACTGGCGCCCCGATTCTACTCGAAATCGTCCGCAACGGAAACGCCATGTTCCCGGTCGAGGGCGGGGCTTTGCGGCGAGTTTCAACCATTTCTCGCGGATTCTACGCGGTATCTTTAGGGGGGCCGAATATCCTCCCCTTGAGATTCGATTTTTTCGGTGGCGTTTTTTCGAGACCGAGGATACAATGAATCGTGGCGGGAGTCGGTCGAATATCGGACTCTCCCGCCGGTTTTCGCCTGCGTTTTTTGGCCGGAGGCCGCCGCCGTGAGCAGTCATAAAAAGCCGATCCAAACACCGTTGATTTTGGAACTCTACGAGAAGTACCTGGACAACCAGGATTCCGTAGCGTTCGTGAATCGCGTTGCGCGGCATTATGCCCAAGGCACGCTGCAACGGCTGGCGATGAGCGGCCTGCGCGAGATCCGCCGTGCCGCGGTGCTCGCGCTCGGTTTTTTGGGCGATTACGAATCGAACCATACCCTGGGCCGGGCGATGCTCGACGACGACCGCACGGTCCGCACGCTGGCCGAAAACGGCCTGCGCTCGGTTTGGAGCCGCATGGGAAGCGAAAAAGAGCGCCAGGAGATCACGATCATCGCCCGGCTCAACGACGCCCGGCAGTATAAGGAAGTGGTCCGCCGCGCCACTCAACTCACCGAGCGCGCCCCTTGGTTCGCCGAAGCCTGGCATCAACGCGCCGTGGCCTTCTTCGCGTTGGGCCGCTTCGCCGACGCCATCCGCGACTGCCACGAAGCGTTGGAAATCAATCCCTATCACTTCATCGCCGCCACCTGCATGGGCCAGGCGTATCTGGAACTCGAAAATCCGGTCTCCGCGCTGGAATCGTTCCGCCGCGCCCTGCGGTTGAATCCCGATTTGGAAGGCGTCCGCGCCCAGGTGGTCCGATTGGCGCGGCTGGTGGATGAACGCTGAGAGATTGCGGGAAAAGCGGTTGCAGGCTCTACACCCCCACTGCAACGTTAATCTCTTGTACCCCTCTATGTTTTTGCTTGACCGTGCTTCCGTCGCTTTCGTTATAGTTCGGAGGTTGCGTAAATTGCGAACAATCGGGCTATTTTAAGGTTCTTTGAAGGGGTTTCGGATGGGGGGCCGATGAGTTTACTGAGCGCGGAAATTGCGTGTTTCTCGTGCATATCTCCCCGGAAAGGACCTTCCCCGTGCCCAATTCGCTCTCCGTGTTGCTCCCCGTGAAAAACGCCCAGGCGACGCTCGCCGCGACCGTGCAAGAAATTCTCGACGTGGCGGCCGATTTATCGGATAAGTTCGAGTTGTTGATCATCGACGACGGGTCCTCGGATGCGACGAGCGAAATCGCCACCGAATTGACGCGAAATTATCCGCAAGTGCGGATAGTGCGGCAAGGACGTTCGATCGGCCGTCAGGAGGCGATTCGCTCCGGGCTGAAACAGACCCGCGGCGATGTCGTACTGCTCCACGAGGAGCGAGGCGGCTCGCCGATGGAGGAAATCGTGTGGCTTTGGCGGGCGACATCACCCAAGGGCCGAATCTTTCTACCGCCCCAAATGGGGCACGGAAAGCACAAATCCGGAACCTCCGACCCTCAACACTCCACCATGCGGAGGGGTTTTCGGATGCTCGACCGTCATGGCGTGGAGAAATCGGGAATCCACTCGGGCCCCATCATGCCGAATTTTCTCGCGCATCTGAAGGACTTTGCCTTGAGCGAATAAGGGGATGAATTTTCGAAATTTTGTAACATTTTAGCCGAATGAAGCGATCAGCGAGCCGCCGGGTTTATCCCGGCGCTTCGGGTGGAAATGGCAGTCGGCCGAAGCGCCGGGATAAACCCGGCGGCTCGCTGATAAAAATCCCGTTTTTCGACAGTGCTCCTCCATTCGGCTAAAATGTTACGAAATTTTTTTATTTAATCCATGAACTCCACTTGTATTCATCCCGCAAGGTGGATACTATTCATAGGTGAGAGTTGACGGTTTCGATATCCACTATCCGTCGGCTCTAAAAATTCCGGCTTCGGCCGGCAGGCCAGTTTTCGGTGCGGCATAACTTCTGGGCAAGAAGTGCCGCCTCAAGGGACGGTTGGTTCATCACCGATCGCCGAAGACTGTTATGTTCTCCATATTTCTTTCATCTCCTTGCTTCACCGCGCATCGGTTCATATCGGAATATGATCCGGGAGGGAATTTCCATGAGCATCGTTGACCTTTCCACTACCGCGGTCGGCGCCGTGCCTCACGTGCCGGTGCCCAATGTTCCGGCGAGCTACGCGCCGCCGCAGTTTCCCGTCAAACCTCTGCATCGCGCGGCCGCGGTCCGGCGTCGGCAGGGGATTTCGCGCCGCGCGCTTGCGCGGCGGATGAACCTCGAGCTTTCCGCCGTGCGCGAGCAGGAAAGCGAAACCTACGACATGACTTTGAGCCAATTGTACGAGTGGCAAAAGGCGCTCGAGGTTCCCGTCAGCGAGTTGCTGTCCGACGCCGACGACAATCTCGCGCCCGGCATTTTGCTGCGCGCGCAACTGGTGCGGCTGATGAAATCGGCGTTGGCGATCCAGGAAAACGCCCGGCAGGAATCGATCCTCCGCATGATCGAGACGCTGATCGAGCAGCTTTTGGAGATCATGCCGGAACTGGCGGGCGTGGGGCCTTGGCACGCCGTCGGCAAACGACGCCGGCTGGACGAACTCGGCGCGGCGGCCGACCGGTTGATGTCGGAAAGCGTGTTCTTAGACCTGACCGAATAAACGGTCCACGGGCCACAGGTCGCTTTAGCGGCGGTCGGATACGGCCGCCGCTTTGGTTTCTTGGGCGGTTTTCACGGCCCGGCGGGGATTGTGGAATCAAGAGGGTTGCAGCTAAAATGATGCTGACAAAACGGTATTTCAACACGGAGAAGATATTTTCAACACGGAGACACGGAGGACACGGAGGGGACAATGAACGCTGACCGATTTATTGCAGCCGGTCGGTTTGCAACGCTTTGTTACATTCATCAATCATCATTCATCATTTCGTTCTCCGTGTCCTCCGTGTCTCCGTGTTGAAATTACACCATGTTGAAATTACTTCGTGTTGAAAGCGTCTTAATCGCCTCGAAATTCTTGCACACAAGATCAATGACATGCCTATAGGTAAATCGGATATCGTTGGACATTTCGTGCGGCGTTTCGGCCGCGAACCGCGATGGGTAATCCGCGCGCCCGGCCGGGTCAATCTGATCGGCGAACATACCGACTATAACGACGGCTTCGTGCTGCCGCTGGCCATCGACCGCGCCGCGTGGATCGCGCTGCAACCGCGGAACGATCGGAAGATCGTCGTGCATTCGATCGATTACGAGGAAACCGGGGAATTTTCGCTGGACGGCCTCGCGCACGCCAAGGAAGGCTGGCTCGAATACCTCAAGGGCACGGCCTGGAGTCTGGCCGACGCCGGGTACGAACTTTCGGGTTGGGAAGGCGTTCTTGCGGGCGACGTGCCGTTGGGGGCGGGCCTTTCCTCTTCGGCCGCGCTCGAGATGGCGACCGCCCGGGCATTCGCCGCCGTCGGTAATCTGCCTTGGGACGCGCCGGCCATGGCGAAGCTCGGGCAACGGGCGGAGAACAAGTGGGTCGGCGTGAACTGCGGCATCATGGATCAACTCATCTCCGCTGCCGGAAAAGCGGATCATGCCTTGCTGATCGATTGCCGCACTCTCGAATGCGCGCCGGTTCCCTTGCCCGCGGGGACGGCGGTGGTCGTGCTCGATACGGCGACGCGCCGCGGGCTGGTCGATTCGGCCTACAACGAGCGGCGGTCAAACTGCGAGGATTCGGCGAAGTTTTTCAAGGTGAAAGCGCTCCGCGACGTGTCGGTCGAGCAATTTCAGAAAATGGGCGACGGATTGGATCCCGTCGCCCGGCGGCGGGCGATGCACGTCATCACGGAAAACGACCGCACCGAAAAAGCCGCCGAAGCGATGCGCCGCGGCGACGCCCGAACGCTGGGCGAGTTGATGAACCAAAGCCACGAGAGCTTGAATCGCGATTTTGAGGTATCGAGCGAGGCCCTGAACGCGATGGTCGAGAACGCCCGGCGGCATCCGGCGTGTTTCGGCGCGCGGATGACCGGGGCCGGATTCGGCGGCTGCGCCGTGGCCTTGATCGACGCGAAACAAGCCGACGACTTCGTTTGCCAAACGGCCGCGGGCTACGAAAAGCAAACCGGAAACATCCCCGCGGTTTACGTTTGCACGGCCACCAACGGCGCGGAAGTGGCGTAAATTGCAAAGCCGCGACCATTGGTTGCGGTTTACTTGCAAAGCCGCGACCATTGGTCGCGGTTTACTCGGCGCATGCCCACGTTTGCCGTGGGCATGGAAATGATCTCAAGTTTCCAACATGCCCACGGCAAGCGTGGGCATGGCACCCGATTAACCCAACGGAGTATCCGCCATGCAACGCCGCGATTTTTTGAAAACGACGCTCTTGGGCGCCGCCGCCGCGATTGGGGGACAAAATAGTTTGGTCCGGGCCGAATCGGAAACCGCCGCGCTGGCGAAGAATTTGCCGCGCTGGCGGGGATTCAATCTGACGGAGAAATTCAACGTCGCCGAGAACGGCCCTTTTCTCGAAACCGATTTTCAGTGGATGTCGGAGTGGGGATTCGATTTCGTCCGCCTGCCGATGGATTACCGCTGCTGGACCGATCGGCGGGACCCCTACCGGCTCAAGGAAAAGACGCTGGGGGAGATCGACCGTGCGGTCGAATGGGGGAAAAAATACGGCGTTCACGTCGATTTGAATATGCACCGCGCGCCGGGCTATACCGTGGCATCGCCGCGAGAAAAGCTCGATCTCTGGAAGGACGAAGAGGCGCAGAAGCAGTTCGATTTTCAATGGGCGGCGTTCGCCAAGCGCTATCGCGGCATTTCTTCTAAGGAGGTGAGCTTCGATCTGGTGAACGAGCCGGCGAACGTGAAGGCGGGGGATTACGCGAAAGTGATCCGTCGCGTGGTGGCCGCCATTCGCCGCGAAGACCCCGAGCGGCTGATTATCGCCGACGGCCTACAATACGGCCGCGACCCGATGTTCGAGTTAGCCGACTTGGGGATTGCGCAGAGCACGCGGGGATACGACCCGATGAAGGTCAGCCACTACGGCGCGACCTGGGTCGGCGGCGAGAAATGGCCCGAGCCGACCTGGCCTCTGCAAGAGGGGCTAAGGCCGTTCGATCGGCAAGAGCTCTACGAAAGGCACATCAAGCCGTGGAAGGCACTGGCCGAGAAGGGCGTAGGCGTGCACGTCGGCGAGTGCGGGGCGTTCAACCTTACGCCCCACGGCGTCGTGCTGGCCTGGATGGGCGATCAGTTGGAGCTTTGGAAAGAAGCCGGCTGGGGATTCGCCCTGTGGGGTTTCCGCGGCGGTTTCGGCATCCTCGACAGCGAGCGGAAGGACGCGGCCTACGAAGATTTTCGCGGGCACAAGCTCGACCGGAAATACCTCGAACTGCTGCGGAAGACGTAAGGCGTTGCCCGACAAAAAGTTGCCGGAATCGTAGTAGGCACACTCCGTGTGCCGTCCGCGAATTACGGCACACGGAGTGTGCCTACTACATAGGAATTCGGTAGTTTATTGTCGGACAGCGCCTAACGTTCGTGGTTCGACAATCGTAAAATGACAGATTGTTGGGAAGGCGGTTGTACTGCCATCCCCGGGGCGACAGTACAACTGTCGCCCCAACGTGAATCCGTCAAATAGTGTTTGTCGGACTACTAAGCCTTGCAAATTTTCCCGCGGCCTTGCACGACGTGCTTTGTGGCGTTGCGGGTATCGACCACCAGCGGCGCATGGCGGACGATGAACTCGTAATTGAAAGAAGAGTGATCGGTGGCGATCAGCGCGCAATCGAGGCCTTGCAGATACTCCGCGGTGAGTTCCACATGGTTCATGTCGGGCAGATGGCGGTGGTGGCGAATCTTCCGCAGCGTGGGAAAGAACGGATCGCTGTAACTGACGACCGCCTCGCCGTCCAGAAGCAGCTCGATTAATTCGAAGGTCGGGCTTTCGCGGTTGTCGTCGATATCCTTCTTATAGGAAACTCCCAACACGCAGACCTTGCTCCCTTTGAGCGGCTTGCCCTGCTTATTCAGGGCTTCCATCAGCCGACCGATGACGTAACGCGGCATCGAGGTATTGACCTCGCCGGCGAGTTCGATGAACTTGGTGTTCATGCCGTGCCGCCGGGCGAGCCAGCTCAGGTAGAAGGGATCGATGGGGATGCAATGCCCGCCCAAGCCCGGACCGGGATAGAACGCCTGGAAGCCGAAGGGTTTGGTCTTGGCGGCGTCGATGACTTCCCAGATATCGATGCCGATGCGGTCGAAGAGCATTTTCAATTCGTTGACCATCGCGATATTCACCGATCGATAGGTGTTTTCGACGATTTTCGCCGCCTCGGCGATTTCGCAATTCGAGACGGGCACGACCTGCACGATGGCTTGGGAGTAGAGCAGCGCGGCCAATCGTCCGCTTTCGAGGTCGATGCCGCCGACCACTTTGGGGATGCTCTCGGCGGAGAATTTAGCATTGCCCGGGTCCTCGCGTTCGGGGCTGAATCCGAGGAAATAATCCGTGCCGACTTTCATTCCGCCGGCGGCGAGGATCGGCAGGACGACGTCGCGGGTGGTGCCGGGATAGGTCGTGCTTTCGAGGACGATCAACTGGCCCGGCCGCAGCGCTGCGGCGATTTGCTTCGCGGTTTCGACGATGTAGGCGAGGTCGGGATCGCGGCTTTCGTTCAAGGGCGTGGGCACGCAGATGAGGATCGCGTCGGCTTCGGCCAACCGCCGCATGTCGGACGTAGGCTCGAAGGTTCCGTCGGCGACCGTTGCGGCGATCCACTCGGCGGGGATGTGTTTGATGTAGCTTTGTCCGGCCCGGAGCCGATCGACCTTGGTCTGGTCGATATCGAAACCGAGGGCGCGGAAACCGGCCCGGATGAAGGCCCGGATAAGCGGCAGGCCCACGTAGCCCAGCCCGATGACGCCGAGTTTCGCCGAACGATCAAGAATTTTCCGCTCGAAAGCATGAGCCATTATTTACTCCAATGAAGAAATTGCCATTCTAAAATATCCGCCGGCGTTTGGCGGGTCTGCGCTAAAGCTTGACCCACCCTACAATTTCATTACCCACCCTACAATTTCAAGGTTACCCAGCGGACGAGGTGATTGATGAGCAGTTTTCCGTCCCAGGGAGATTCGTAATTATTCATGATTCCCGGCCGTACGCAACGGGCGACGCCGGCTCGGGCGGCGGCTTCGGCGAATTCGAGCGCATCTTCGCTTCTCCCGAAGGCGAGTCCCACGGTTTGGACCTTGGGCGAAAGCAGCGGGATGATATCGCGCCAGGCTTCGATTTCGGTCAAGAAGATCGTCCGCGATTGGACCGCTTCCTTGAGCGCGAGTTCGCGGTCGAGGCAGACGGTCCAGTTCGCGCCGTCGGTCGAGGCGATCACGTCGCGGTTTTCGTCCATCGCCCAGCGGGCGCGGACGTTCGCAATTTGCATGGTGGTGTAGGAGTCCAGACCCGGCTTGGGGGGAAGTTTGGCGAATTGCCGGGCGAAGATTTCGCCCACCTCCCGCAGGGAGCGTTTGGCGTTGCGTTCGAGGAAGATCGTTTGCGGGGCGGAGCAGGCGCGTTGGTCGAAAACGGAAATGTCGCGGACGAATCCGGCCACGGCATCCTCCAGTTTGGCCGGATCGCCTTCCAGCCGTTCCCGGTCGATCAGGCCGATGGAGTATTTCGGGCCGAAAACGATCTCGCCGCAGTGCTCGCGGCGGGGTAGGGCGCTAATCGCGCGGATCGCCTCCGCGCCGCCCCAGACGATTTTGACGTCGGCGGCCAGGGACATCTGCTCGTTTAGCGCGCGGTTGTGATAATCGAACCAAATGACGGCGACGGCCTCGAGCAGTTCCGCTCCGCGCAACTCGCCGGCTTGCGCTTCGGCCAGCACGGCGAGCAATTTGTCCATGCCGGCCGGATCGGGATCGGCGAGTTTCATCAAGCAGACATTTTTCGCCAGCAGCGCCGGCACGAGCGAGAACATCGGCAAGGTAGCGACGTTGCCGGCCATCCACATGGCCGCCAGTCCTTGCGGTTTGGCCGCCAGATAGTTTCGGCCCAGCGGCTGAAAGCCGTCGAGATAGGCGGGATTGCCGTTCAGGTTCAACTGCAAGAGTTGCCGCAGGTTGTTTTCGCCCAGCCAGGCGGAGAGGAACATGCAGCCTTCGAGCGATTTGGTGCGCGGATCGCGGAGGATTTTTCCGGCGAAGTCGGCAAACAGCGCGACGAGATTGTCGATGGGGATTTTCGCCAGCCATTCGCGATTGAGGTTCAGCCCCTCGACGAGCGGCTCGAGCGAATCGGCGGCGGGATGCATGCCCTCGGGCGTGATGCGAAATACGACCATCAAATTTCCCTCGCTTGGGCAAACGTGTCGCCGCAACCGCGGGCTTCGGCCTGCTCGATGCGTTTGGTGAAGCGGAAGTAGCTCCCCTTCCGGCCGCAAGGGCAATCATCTACTCCCAAGAGAACGCCCTGATCTTCGGTGAGAATCGCCTGGCCGGGATAACTGGCGGGGAGCGTGCTGAGGACTTCGATGATGCCCGCCTCGCCGACGGCGACCGGTTCGAGCGTATGGGGGCGGCGGATCACCACGTCGGCGAAGGCCGGCGCGTGTTTGTTACCCGACGCGCAATCGACGAACACGGTGCCAACCTGTTCGATCATACCATAAAAGTCGAGGATCGCTTCCGGCGAGCAGCCGAGGACCGCGGCAGTCCGGCGGTTGAACTGTTCCTTGGAAACGGCCCGGGCGGCGAGTTTTTTCCATCCGCCGGAGTGCAGCAATATCGCCTGCGAGGCATTGAACTGGAGATTGCGCTCTTCGGCCCGCTCGACGAAGCGCGTCCAGACCATGAAGGTGAAGCCGAAGAGCAGGATCGGCTGTGCGGCATACTTTCGGAAAAAATCTTCGATCGCCGGCCAGTCGGATTCAAGATCGCCTTCGGGCGTTTTTCGCAAGGCAAAGAAGGTTTGCGAGGCGAAGTTGCCCACGCCGCGGATGGCCGCGCCGCGGGCGGAGAGCGTATCGCCGGCAGCGGCCGATTCGGCGGCATCCAACACCAAATAGGGCCGTCGCTGTCCGCCGAGGTGTTCTTTCAAGATCGACGCCAACGCCCGCGTTTGCCGGAAGGCGGTGGTTTTATCGATGGGAATGCGGCTGGGCCGTTGTCCGCTGGTCGAGGAGGAATGCAACTCCCGCACGATTTCCGACGGCGGGACCGCGGTAAGGAAAAAATGCTTGAACATCGCGACCGGAAGGAGCGGCACGTCGGCCAGCGAACGCCAAGTCTCCGGCGGCGTTCCCAGACGATCGAGGAAGCGGCCGTATGCCGGGCAGACAAGGGCGATCTTGTGGCAGCGTTCGCGCAAAACGTCCAAGAGCACACGATCCTTTTCGGCCTGCGGCAAGGCGTATTGCGGGCCGCGAATCAGGTCCTCGACTTGTTGGTCGATATCGAGTGGTTCGTGGGGCATGAGTTTTGCAGGCGTTGAGCGGCGAAGGTTATCGATCGCGTTTTGCGAAGCCGCAAGCGGCATTCATCTTCCGAAGGTCCTCCTTGGCCACTTTGCCGTTGGCGGTTTTCGGCAAGCAGGGGAGGAACTCGATGTATTGCGGCGCCTTGTAGTTCGGCAAAAGCTTCAAGCAATGCAAGCGGACGTCTTCGATTGCGATTCGATCGCGCTGGGCGGGGACGATATAGGCTTTGATCGCTTCGCCCCAAATCTCGTCCGGCACGCCGATCACCGCCGCTTCGACGACCTCCGGCATTTCGCAAAGCACTTCCTCGATTTCCTTCGGGCCGACGCGATTGCCCATCGCCTTGATGAAATCCCGCGTCCGCTCGACGATGAAAATGAATCCATCGGCATCGACGCGGGCCATGTCGCCGGTGTAGAGCTTGCCGCCGCGGAAATAGCGCCGCGTTTCTTCGGGGTCGTTCCAATAGCCCAAGGCGACGTTTTCGCCGGAAGCGACGATTTCGCCGATTTCTTCGGAACCGGGGCGGACGGGCGTGCCGTCTTCTTTCAACACTTCGAGCCGCGTGGAGGGCAGCCCCTTGCCGATGGAGCCGAGCTTGTCGTCGAGCCGATCGGGAGGCAGATAGCTCAACCGCGCGGTGGCCTCGGTCTGCCCGTACATGGTGAAAAACTTGACCTGCGGGAAGGCTTCGCGGATTTCTCGGATGAAAGCGTTGGGCAGTTTTCCGCCCGCCTGCTGAAGCCAGCGCAAGACGGGGAACTTACGCCGGGCAAAGCGGGTCTTGCGGAGTAGAATCTGATACGTGGAAGGCACGCCCGCGAAACCGGTGCAGCATTTCCGCTCCATTTCGTCCAGAACTTTTTCGGGAAACATGAAGCCGTTGTTCAGCACCAAGGACGCCCCGGCCGCCAAATGGGTGTGCAAGAGCGACGCGCCGTAACAATAGTAAAACGGCAGCACGACCATCGTGCGGTCGTCCGGCGAGAGGCCGAGATATTTGACGATGTCGCGGGTGTTGCACTCGATATTGCGGTGCGAAACGGCCACGCCCTTCGACTCGCCGGTGGAGCCGGAGGTGAACACGATCGCCGCCGGATCGCGAACGGGATCGATTTTCGGCCACGCAAACGACTCGCCGGGCGGAGGGGGCAAGGCGGAGTTTTCGTCGGCGAGTTGGACGCCCAGGCGCTTCGCCCAAGGCTCCACGCGCGGCCGAAAGCGGGAGGCGATCAACAGCCGCTTCATTCCCGTTTGGAGCGAGATCGACGCGAAGCTCTTTTCCGTCGCATCGAGTTGGAAGGGGACCGCGCAGCAGCCCGCGCGGATCGTTCCCAGATACGCGGCCACGAAGAACGAGCCGTTTTCGGCCCAGATTCCCACGCATTCCCGGGGCGCGGCGTGCTCGTCGAGCAGCCAGCGGCCCCGGCGATGCGCCGCGGCGCGAAGCTCGCCATAGGAAAAGATTCTCTCGCCGCAATAAAGAGCGGGCGCATCGGCGGTTTTGCCGGAGAGGATCCGATGGGCGATGTTGGAATCGGTTCTCGTCATCCGCTGGATCGATCCGGCACTCCGCGGGCCTTCAAGATGTCGAGTATTTTTTGCGGCGAGCTCATTTCCATGATTTCATCGACTTCAAACCGGAGATCGAACTCTTTCTCCAAGTCCATCACCATATTCATGTGGCCGATGGAATCCCAATTGGCGACGTCCTCGGGCGCGAGCGCCGGCGAAAACTTTTCCTTCTCCAAACCGAACGCGTTGAAAAAAATGTTCGATAACCGCTCTGCCAATGTCATGGATAAACTCCTACCCGACGATTATTCGAATTGCGCCGCGCAAATCATGCGAATATATTTCCATTGCGGAATCAGTCAATGAAAGAAATGCTCCGCCGGATTTCGGATAACAAAACCTCCAACGCCTTCGGATCGACCTTCAGCCGCAGACTCATCGTTCGATCGGTGGGGAGCCAAGGCAATCGAGGGGCGTAAAGGCCGCCGCAACCGCTTTCCTTGAGGAAGCAGCGGATCTTCTTTTCGCCTTCCGCCTTGGCCGCCGCGAATTCCCGCCAGCATTCCTCTCCGCCGTTCAACAGGAATGTGGAGGGATAAAATACGCGGATTCCGCTCGATCCGCACGCCGCCCAAAGCTTCAGTATATCCTGCAAACCGCGTTCGTAAAAGAGGCGGTAACGGTCGAATAACTCCGCGGAGAACGATTGGCCCTTGGGAGCCTGTTGAAAAAGGGGACAGGCACGTCGCTTCAATTCGTTTTCAGAGGGAATTCCGGTATTTGGCTCCGAGCCAGTCCCCTTTTTCAACAGGCACTTGGAAGAAGGCTCCAATTTCGGCGAAGCGAAATAGTACAAGTGGGACGGGGTCCAGGCTTGCAAGGCTTCTTGAATCGCGGGTCGGTCGAGGCTCAAAACATCGAGGGGGAAGCATCGGGCATCGGCATTCAAGGCCTTTAGTTCCGCGATCACGCGCGCGGCGTCTTCCCGCCCCCGATGATACGTCAAGCGCACGGAACCGCCGCCGGCGGCGATGATTTTCGCCGTCAGTTCGCCCAGTCCGCGCGAACCGCCGATGACGAGCGCGTTTTGACCTTTGAATTCATCGGGCCGCACCGCGTTGGCGACCTCGACCGCGGAAGGCTGGTTGACGGGGGCAGGATTGAAAAACGAGGAAAGGATTCCCCGCATTCCAGAGCCGCTCACGGCGAGCCGAACGATCGAGAAACGCGGATCGCTCTGGCGGCAACGGTATTTCATGGCCGGCGGCTCGGCATTGCTTTCGAAGTGCATCTCGATATCGTGGAAGATGCTGCGCCGGCCGGGGCAAACCATGCCCGTCAACCGCGTGGAAGCCAATAGTTGAGCGATTTGGACTGCCGGCAATTTCGCCGCCACCGCGGGAAATAGCCGCGCGAGCAGGTCGCGGTCGAGAAAGAGGGGGATTTCCCCCTCGCCGCGCGATGCTTCCGAAAAAGTGGTTTCTCGGCACGTCAACGCCGCGCCGCTTTGGGGCAATTCGACGCGCTGGCAATCGTTCGGTTCGGGATCGAGGCATCCCGAAATTTCGAAATGGCCGTCGCGGGTGAAAAGTCGAAAATGATTTTCCGCCGCGTCCGCTCGTTCGAGGGCGATGGGAATCTCCAACGGCACGGGCTTGTGAAAGCGCGCTTTGAGTTCGCCGAGCGCCGCGGGGCGAGGCCGATCGGCCAGCCATGCCTCCAACGCCCAAAGCGCCAAGTGAACGCCGTGCACGACCGGCTCGCCGTAGAGCGTGCGGCGGGCGAAAAGCGGATCGACGTGCAGCGGATTGAAATCGCCCGAAAGCCGGGCGAAATCGCGCTGCCGGATTTGCTCGAATCGATGTGTCGCGAAGGCTTTCACTTTCCGCTTTCGTAACCGTTCACAGGGGACTGTCCCGATTTTCACGGCGCAAAAGGCGATGGTGCCGTAAAAGCGCTTAATCGCCGCAAAAATGGGACTGTCCCCCTCGCGCCGCGGGAGGGGGACAGGTCCATGTTTTCGGCCTACCGTTTTTCCACAAAATACGTTTTCACGCCGAAAAATGGACCAGTCCCCGACCGGGGAGTGAACGCTTGCCCGCTTTCACTGTTCCGATCGCAGGAGATTCACGCCGTAGTACGGGTAATGGGAATTGCGGTTTCGCTCCATCAAATAGTCGAAGACCTCGCGCGCGGAAGCCCAATCGACGGTCGCGGCGCCGATTTTGCCTTCGTGCAGAATTCCCTCCCGCAGCAAATCGCGGCGCACTTTGCGATTGCAGACGCAGATCGAGCCGAACGCCGGACGGCGCTGCCGGACGACCTGGATTTCGTCTCGGCCGCCGATGCGGATCGCATAGCGGCGCCTTTCGAAAAAATTCTTGATCGGCCAATCGGCATCGCGGATTTCCTCCGCCACGTGGATGATCGTGATCGAACGCCAAAGCGGCACACCGACGCTCACGACCAAGCCGTTCCGCGCGCAAAAGCGATAATACCCCGAATCGACGCCGTGCGGCAGCGGCTCCCGGGGATTGAGGTTGTCGCGCAGCAACTCCTCGGCCAACGGCCCCGCGGCCGCCAGCGGATTGTAGGGATGCAAGCTGCGAAGCGCCCCCTTGCGCCGCCAAAACAGTTCGTTGGCCATGCCCACGGCGCAAGGCGTCCGCAGCGGGTCGTAGGGCAGGACCAAGGCGCCGCGTTCCGCGAAGGAGCGATTGAGGTCGTCCGCTTCGTATTGCGGATTGGTGGGCATCACCAGCGTTCCGGCGGGGCCGAGCAGATCGAGGAGCAGGTCCACGAGCGTTTTGGCCGCCGCCAGAAAACCGCCTTGCGCCGATTCCTTTCCGGCTTCCTCGAAGCGGAGATTCGTCACCGCGGTATGGGCCATCGTCAATGCGCCTTCGACGACGCCGATTTCCCGGAGAAAATCCCGCAACTCGCCGCGGCGCACCGCCCGAATCGGCTCCTTCGGCCATCTCCGCGAACTCGCCAAGGCGTTCCGCAGCCAAGGCATGCGCCAATAGACCTGCCGCGCAAGCACCTCGCCGGCAAGCAAGACGCCGTCCGCGAATCGGGAAAATGGCGATTGAGGGGTCATGGGGGAGGCAAGTTTATCGCGTTGAATATCGATGGATGACGGACTTTTCGGTCAGTGCGGAAATGAGGCGTTGCCCGACAAAAAGTTGCTGGAATCGTAGTAGGCACACTCCGTGTGCCGTCCGCGAATTACGGCACACGGAGTGTGCCTACTACATAGGAATTCGGTAGTTTATTGTCGAACTGCGCCTAAGTCGGGTTTTACCCTTCACGCTTTGGCGCGAGCCGCGCAAAGCTCGCGCACCGATCGAACGACGTGCCGCCGCTCTTCCGCCCGCATTCCGGGAAACAAGGGCAGGCTGATCGTTCGCGTCCACTCGGCCGAGGCCACCGGCAAATGCTCCGGTTTCCAGCCGAAGGTTTCCCGATAATAGGGATGCAAATGCAGCGGGCGCCAATGCACCGAACAGCCCACGCCGCGCTCGCGCAAGGCGTCGATGAACGCATTCCGGTCGATGTCGAGTTTTTCCAAACGCAGGCGGATCGGGAATAGGTGCCAGGCGTGAACGCGGTTTACCTGCATCGGGGGCAGCTCGAGTTGCTCCACGCCGGCCAGCAATCGGCGGTATTCCTCAGCGATTCGTTGGCGTTCGGCCCGCAAGGACTCGGCGCGGCGCAGTTGATGGATGCCGAGCGCGGCGGCGATATCGGTGAGGTTGTATTTGAAGCCGGGCGCGACGATTTGATAGTCCCAGACGCGCCCCCCGGCGAAGCGCTTCCAGGCGTCGTGCGACAGCCCGTGCAGCGACATCTGCCGCATGCGATCGGCCAGGACCTGGTCGTCGGTAACGGCCATGCCGCCCTCGCCGGTGGTGATGGTTTTGTTGGCGTAGAAGGAGAAGCAGGTGACGGCGGCGGTGTTCTCGCCGCATTGCCGCCAGGGCGCATCGGCGTCGGCGCGATAGGCCGCGGGCAGCGCATGGGCGGCGTCCTCGACGATCCACAGCCCGCGCTCGGCGGCGAACGCCTGCACCGCGGTCATGTCCATCATCAGCCCGCCGACGTGAACGGGCATGATGCCCACGACTTTCGCGTTCCGATCGAGCGGCGTGCGGCCGGCCCGCAGGTCTTCGATTTTTCGGGCGGCGTCGTTCAAGTCGAGATTGAAGGTGGCCGGGTCGCAATCGACCAGCAGCGGGAGCGCGCCCAGGTAGCGGACGACCTCGGCGGTGGCGGCGAAGGTCATCGTCGGCACGAGCACGGCATCGCCAGGCATCAATCCCAACGCTTCCACGGCCAGATGCAGCGCGGCCGTGCAGGAATTGACGGCCACCGCGTATTTCGCGCCCACGGCCGCGGCCAAATCGGCCTCGAATTGCTTGACGCGCGGGCCGGTGGTCAGCCAGCCGGATTGGAGGCAGGCCACGACTTCGTCGATCTCGTCTTGGGTGATCGAGGGACGGAAGAAAGGCACTTCCTGGCGGATTGTGGTAGGGGACTCGTTCACGAACGTTCTACTCCTCTGTTAAATATTGCGCGCGGGTACGATGCGCTCGATCGCTTTCATTTCCGGCGGATCGGCGAAGCGACGCTTGCCGAGGGCGATCTGCACGATCACCATTGCGGTGCGAACGATAATCCGCAGATCGTAAACGAAACCGGCTTGCCGCACATAGACTTCATCCAATGCCAATTTGAGGGGCAGCAGCTTTTCGAGGTAATCTCGCTCGGGATTTTCCTTGCCGATCAGCTTTTCGCCGTGGGTATAGTTATAGATGCTTCCGGGGCTGGCCAAGCCGGGCCGAACGGCAAGCGTCTCCCAATGTTCGGGGGCATAGTGGTCGCGGACGATTTCGAGGGCTTCCGGCCGCGGCCCGACCAGCGACATCTCGCCGCGGAGGATATCGTAAAGCTGCGGCAGTTCGTCGATTTTCAAGGCGCGGAGCAAGCGGCCGACGGCGAAAACGCGGTCGTCGCCCGCAGCGGTGATCGCGCTGGCGCGGTTCCCTTGTTCGATTCGCATGGTGCGGAATTTGTGCATGACGAACGGCCGGCCGTTTTTTCCGGCGCGGGTGGCGCGGTAGAGGACCGGCCCCCGGCTCGACAGGCGGATGCCTAGCGCGGCGATCAGGAAGATCGGCGAGAGCACGATCAGGGCGGCCGCGGCCGCGACAATGTCAAACGGGCGTTTCACCGTTGCGGAGGACTTGGCGGACGGTCATGAATACTTCGGCGGCGCGGAGGGCGACCTGGTTGCCCCAGTACGCGGCGCGGTAGCGCAGGGCCTCGAGCGAACGGGGATGCGGGTAATCGCGAACCTCGCTGCGGTAGCAGGCCATGGCGTCGATCTTGCGATCCAGCGTGGCGGCGATGTCGATCCAGGTGTCGGGCACGAACGAGCGCGGGTAGGCCCATTCCGTGCTGCTGGCCGTTTCGAAGGCATAAACGCCGCGGAGGAATTCGGCCAGCGGCCGGGTGGCCACCAGCGCCGCCTGGAAGAGCATGTAATGATCGCGGTTGATGTCGCCGCCGTACTGGCAATACACGAGATCGGGCTGGATTTCGTCCACCACTTTTTCCAGCGGGGTGATGATATCCACCAGATTCAAGGTGTCCAGTTTCTGATCGGCGAAACCGAGGCAGCGGATTTCGTGAATTCCCAGCGTTTTCGCCGCCCGCTGGATGTCGTCGGCCTGGTTGACCGCGCCCACGCCGTAGCGCAGCGATTCGCCTTCGCAGGCGATCAACACCGCGACGCGGTCCCCGCGATCGACGTGCAGCGCGAGGGTTCCGCCGCAGCCCAGCACTTCGTCGTCGGGATGGGCCGCGATCGCCAATATGTTGCGTGGAGCCGGATTATTCATGGGTCCAAACCTTTTCTTTCCAAGGCAATTGGCTCAAGGGGATTCCCGCGAAGGTTTCACCGTCTTCGGATTGCACTTCGAGCAGCAGCACCGCGCCTTTGCCGCAAGCCACCACCTGGCCGCAAGCGCCGGATTCGGGGCTGAGCGCGGGGCCGACGACCGTTCCCGGCGAAGCGGCGGGATAGGGTTCGCCGGGCAGGAGCGCCGCCTTCCAAATAAAATAGCGCCGCCCCTCCAACCGACTAAATGCGCCGGGATAGGGATGCGTGAGCGCGCGGATGAAATCGTAAACTTCCCGGCTGCTTTGCCGCCAATCGATCGAGCCGTGCTCCGGCCGGCGGCGCGGCAGGATCGGCTCGCCGGTTGCCGGTTGCGGGCGCGACGGCCTTTCGCCTCGTTGCAGCCGGGGAATCAGCCGCAGGATCATCTCCCGATTCGAGTGCGCAACCTTTTCGTAAACCGTGGCGCAGGTATCGTAGGGAGTAATGGGAAAGCGGACCTGATCGATGATATCGCCTTGGTCCACGTTGTCGGCCAGCCAGATCAGGGTGTTGCCGCCTTCGGTTTCGCCGCGGATAATCGCCCAGTTGACCGGCGCGCTGCCGCGATTGTGCGGCAGCGGGGAGGCGTGCGCGCCGATCATGCCGATGCGGGCGGCGCGGAGAGCCTCGCCGCCGATGATCTGGCTCCAACCGATGACGAAAACCACGTCCAAATTCAATTGTTTCAACAAGGCGACCGTTTCCGGATCGTTGACGTGCCCGATTTTATGCAAGGGAACGCCGTGCCGCGCGCAGAGTTCGTCGTAGCGGCAGACGCCGCTGCGCTTGGCCGATGCTTCTTCCCGCAGCGTGAACGCCGCTTCGATGCGAATGCCGCTTTCCAGCAGGGCTTGAAAGGCCGGTTGCCCTTCGACGTGAAAACCGATCCATCCGAGGCGCAGGTTTGACATTTTGTAACATTTTAGCCGAATGGAGGAGCAATGTCGAAAAACGGGATTTTTATCAGCGAGCCGCCGGGTTTATCCCGGCGCTTCGACCGA
>JADLEL010000140.1 GCA_020846145.1 Pirellulales bacterium
AAATTGTTTTTTTGACTATACTGCGTTCGGTTGAGATTGTTCGATTTCAAGCGAGCCGGGGGGTTTATCCCCACGGCTAGAAGTGCGATATTGTTCGACGATTCTAGCCGAGGGGATAAACCCCCCGGCTCGCTGTCCAATATGTCGAATTGTGTCAATCTCAACCGAACATGGTATAAATCAGTCAAGAAACAAGCTGAAAACACTTTTCCATTTTTCCCTTTCCCTTTTTCCCATATTACACAATAGATTACTCCATACGGCTAAAATGATACAAAATACAGGGAAAATCGATTCGCCGACATGTAAAAATACACTCTTTTCATATAATGATTGCAGAAACGAAGCAAAAATGGCTTGGCTCATTTTTTTCTGAGATTGACCATTTTTGACGCGTGTCTTATAATCTGCTCGCCGTCGAAAATAGCGGCTGTGGCAAACGGAGTTGCAAGGTAGGACGTTTCGGCTTGCTTGCGGGCGGGATCGGAAACACTCGATCGCGACAGGTTGGAAACCTGTCCTACGAAACGCGAAATGGAATTCGCCGACATGGCCATAAGGGAGAGAGCGGTGTCTGGCGGCATGGCGTTCGACACCAAAGAGCAGGTCAAGCAGGCGATCGACATCGTCGATCTCGTCGGCGGCCACATTCGGTTGCGCCGTCAGGGACGCAACTTCGTCGGCCTCTGTCCCTGGCACGACGACACGAAGCCTTCTTTGCAAGTCAATCCCGAACGGCAATCGTTCAAGTGCTGGGTGTGCGATATCGGCGGCGACGTCTTTAGCTTCGTGATGAAGATGGAGGGGGTCGAGTTCCGCGAAGCCCTCAAGATGCTCGCCGATCGGGCGGGCATCGCCATCGAACGGCCGCGGCCCCCGCGCAGAACATTTTCCGGCGATTCCGCCGCGCCGGGCGACGCTCCCGACGAGTATTACGGCGTTCCGGCCGCCGCGCCCGCGGAGTTCGACAAGCACACGCTCTATCGGGCGATGCACTGGGCCGAAAAGCAGTATCACGATTGCCTGTTGCAATCTCCGCAGGCGGAAGCGGGGCGGAAGTATCTCTTCGAGCGGGGAATCTCGACCGAAAGCATCGAGAAATTCCACTTGGGCTTTTCGCCGTTGGACCGCGATTGGATTTTGCAGCAGGTGGGCAAGGGGAGCGCGTCGCGCAACGCCCGGCAGGCCGCGAATCGGGCGAAGATTTTGGAAGCCATCGGCATTTTGGCCCGACCGGCCGAGGGGGGCAGTTATTACGACCGTTTCAAGGGCCGGCTGTTGTTTTCGATCCGCGATTCGCAAGGCCGGCCGGTGGGGATCGGCGGCCGGGTGCTGCCCGAATTGGGCACGACCAGCCCGGCGAAATACGTGAACTCGCCGGAAACGCCGCTCTTCACGAAGAGCAAGTTGCTTTACGGGCTGGATATGGCCCGCGACACCGTCCGCAAGAGCCGCCAGGCGCTGGTGATGGAAGGCTATACGGACGTGATCGTCGCGCATCAGTATGGATTCACCGGCGCGGTGGCCGTATTGGGGACGGCCTTGGGGTCGGAGCACATCAAAATCCTCAAGCATTACACCGATCATATCGTTTTGGTCCTCGACGGCGACGAGGCCGGGCAGAAGCGGACCAACGAAGTGCTAGAGTTGTTCGTCGCCGAGCAGGTCGATTTGCGAATCCTCACGCTGCCCGCGGGACTCGATCCCTGCGATTTCCTGCACGAGCGCGGGCCGGAGGCATTTCAGTATTTGCTGGAGCACCAGACCATCGATGCGTTCGATCATGCGTTTCAGACTGCGACTCGCGGGGTGGACGTCGAGCGCGACGTTCACGCCGCCAGCCAGGCTTTGGAGCGGCTGGTCGCGATCGTGGCCAAGGCGCCCCGCTTGCGGGCGAACACGTCGAGCGAGGATCGTTTCCGCGAGGAAAAGATCCTGCAGCGGTTGGCCGCGACCTTCCGCATTGACGAGCGCGAGGTGCGGGAGCGGCTCACGGCGCTGCGGCGCCACGCGCAGAGCCGAGGAGCGATGCGGTCCGCGGCGTACGAGCAAGGCGCGACGGAGTTGAGCGATCAAAACATTTCGCCGGAGACTTTGGACGCCTGCCAGAAGGGCTTTTTGGAGATCCTTTTGGCGTTTCCCGAGTCTTTCGCGGAATTGCGGGAACGGCTTCGGCCCGATTGGCTGGGCGGCGGTTCCTGCCGTGCGATTTTCGAGATTTGCCGTCAGATGGACGACGAAGGCATTCCACCCACGTTCGACCGGCTGATGACCGAGTTCGACGATCCGGCGATGAAGAATCTGCTGGTGGAATACGATGAGGCGGGCCAATCGAAGGGCCTGCGGGACCTCGATTACCACATTCTGGTAAGTGATTTATTGAAAATCTTCGAACGAAAGGAGATTGAAAAACGACGACCCGTCAATGTGGTGGAATTGCGCGAAGGCGCGAAGGATCCGCTGCAAGACGCCGAAAAATTGGAGCAGATATTGAACCAAGAACGCCGCCGCCAAGGTATCACCAAGTTCACGGAAGAACAAGGGCCGTAAGCGGCAAAACTTCCGAGCCGCTCCCGTGCGGTTTGGACGACGGCGAGAGAGAGGCGAGTCAAGTCCCGGAGGGACGGTAGTGTTTAGCCAGGGGCGTAAGCCCCTGGGAGGAGGTTGAGAACGAATTGGCAGCCCCGGAGGGGCGACAGTCGCGCGGCACTCGGCGTCACTGCCGCCCTTTCAGGGCTAAAAATCCCTGCGGCCGTCCTTTTCCAGGGGCTTACGCCCCTGGCTACCCACTGTCGTCCCTTCGGGACTGACTACCCATCAAGCTCGCGCCGACGGAACGCCCTTTATCCAGCGCGCCACGATGGACGCGAAAGGAGTTGAAAGAGATGGATCTCTTCGATAACGAACTGCAAAAGTTGGTGGCGAAGGGGAAATCCCAAGGCTATCTGACTTACGACGAAGTGAACGAATATCTTCCCGACGAGGAAGTCAATCCCGAGCGTTTGGACAATTTGCTGATCGCGATCGACGAGGAAGGGATCGATCTTTGCGAACGGCCGCCGCTGCGAACGGCCGCCGAACCGCCGAGCAAGGCGCGATCGATGTACGGCGACCTGAACCTTCCCGATCCGATCGAGTCGGGCGATTCGGCGCAACTGCCGGGCGAGCCGCCGAAGTACAGCAGCGACCCGATCCGCATGTATCTCAGCCAAATGGCCGAGATTCCGCTCTTGGCCCGCGCGGAGGAAATTTCGCTGGCCAAAACCATCGAAATCACGCGCAAGCGCTACCGCCGCACGGTGCTGGGTTGCAGCATGGCGATGAAAAGCACGATCGCCACGCTGGCGAAGGTGTTCAAGGGGGCGCTGCCGTTCGATCGGACGATCAAGGTATCGCTCACCGAGCGGCTTACGAAAGAGCAGATTTCCGCCCGGATGCCGGTGAATCTACATACTCTGCAACACCTGCTGGAGGAGAATCGCAAGGATTTCGCGAAACTTCTCAACAGCAACACTCCCGCGGACGTCCGTGCCGAATCGCGGAAGAAATTCATCCGCCGCCGCCGCAAAATGCTCACGCTCGTCGAAGAGCTAAGCCTGCGCACGCGCCGGGTCCAGAGCATGATGCGGCATATCGAAGACACGCTTGCGCGGATGGACGACATTCGTTCCCGCCTGCGGATGATGGTCGATAATTCGCTCACGCGCGACAAGCGGGCGAATCTGCGGCGGGAACTGCGCGATCTGATGGTGCTGACCCAGGAAACCCCCAAAAGCCTCCGCCATCGCATCGAAATCATGCGGCGGCAATATCAGGATTACGAACAGGCGAAGCGCCAGCTTTCGGGCGGGAATTTGCGGTTGGTGGTGTCGATTGCGAAAAAATACCGCAATCGGGGGTTGAGCTTCCTGGACCTCATTCAGGAGGGGAATACGGGCCTCATGCGGGCGGTGGATAAATTCGAATACCGCCGCGGATACAAGTTTTCCACCTACGCTACTTGGTGGATTCGCCAGGCGATTACCCGGGCGATTGCCGATCAGGCCCGCACGATTCGCATCCCCGTCCACATGATCGACGTGCTTTCCAAGCTCAGAAACGTGTCGAAAAGGCTCGAGCAGGAGTTAGACCGCGAGCCGACGACCGAGGAATTGGCCGTCGGCGCCGAGCTGTCGTTGGACGAAGTTCGCCGGGTATTGGCGATGGGAAAACACCCCGTAAGCCTTGACCGGCCGGTCGGAGAAAGCGAAGATAGTAGTTTCGGCGAGTTTATCGAAGACGGTGGACTCCCCCGACCGGAGAAGGCGGCCTCGAATGAACTGCTGCGCGAACGCATCGAACAACTGCTCAAAACGCTCACCTACCGCGAGCGGGAGATCATCCGCCTGCGCTACGGCTTGGGCGACGGCTACACCTACACCCTCGAAGAAGTGGGCCGCATCTTCAAAGTTACCCGCGAACGGGTGCGGCAAATCGAAGCCAAAGCGGTTAAAAAACTGCAACATCCCGTCCGCTGCCAGCAGCTCGCCGGTTTTCTCGAAAAAGCCGCGGGCTGATTTCCCTTACGGCGCATCGAGCCGCTGGTTTCACGACCGGCGGCTTTTTTTGTTTTTGGGCGCGATATTGAAACGCACATCGCCCCCGCGTGGACGCGGGGGCTAAACGACAACACCATCATTTTTTCAATACACTCACGCATACTTCAACCCGAGTAATTTGTCATGTCCGCTCCGACCGTCAGCACCGAAATACTCCGCACGTTGCATCGGCTTCACCGGCAATTGACGGACCTCCGCGAACGTCTTGCCCGCGGCCCGAAGCAGATCGCGGCCGCGGAGTCGAATCTGGCCGCGCGCCAGTCGCTCTTGGAGAAGGCCAAGGCGGAGGAAAAAGCGTTCCGCATGCACTTGGACGCCAAACAACTCCAACTCAAGACCTCCGAGGCGCGGATCGGCGAATTCCAGATCAAGCGGAACGCGGCGCAGAGCAACCGCGAATACCAAACGTTTACCGAACAGATCGGCGCGGCCGAGATGGCCAATAGCGTACTGGAAGACGAGATTTTGGAGGCGATGGAAAAGGCCCAGGAATACAAGGACAAGATCGCGCAAGCCGAGGCGGAGCTGGCCGCCGCGAGGCAAAAGCTCGACGAGATTCGCGCGAAAGTCGCCGAACAGGAACCGCGGCTGACCGCCGACATGACCCGGTTGGAGGCGGAACTCAAGAGGGCCGAAGAAGATTTGCCGCCGGAAATCCGCGATCCGTATCGGCGCGTGGTGAAGCATCTCGGCGAAGACGCGTTGGCTCCTTTGGAGAATCAATACTGCGGCGGCTGCAACCAGCAAATTACGCTCAATGTTTACAGCCAGATCATGATGAATCAGCCGGCGTTCTGCAAGACCTGCGGCCGGTTGTTGTACCAGAAGGAAGGGAAATGAAGGGGCGAGTGGCGAGGGGCGAGGGGGACGGCGATTCACGATTATTCCAAGCCGCTTCCTTCGGTGGCGGAGGCGGGGGCGCGGTCGGCGGCGGCGTAGCGGGCGTAGGCGAGCAGGTCGTAAGCGAGTTCTTGAATGGCGGTGGCCCCGCCCAGGACGTGCTGCATTAAATCCTCGTCGTCCCGTTGGAAATCCCGCAAGAGGTTGGTGGCTTCCCGCGCGACTTGCCGGGCCGTTTCGGCGAGGCGCTCCTTGCTGCGCAGGGGATCGTTCTCGGGATCGGGGGGCAGCACGCATTCGTGTTCCACCAATCCCTTGCCGACGACCAGGTTGCGGAACCAGCGCAGCAGCGTCGCGCGGCTGATGGAGCCGGTGGGCCGGCCGTCCTTGACGATCACCACGCGGCGGATGGAGACGCGGCAGAGAAATTCGTAGATCATGCGGACCGGCGCGTCTTCCTCGTAGGCGATGACGTTGGGCTTCATCACTTCGCGGACCGGCACGCGCCAGTTATCGAGGGAAACCAGGGCCGCCATCAGGTCTTTTTCGGAAATCATTCCGGCCAGTTTTCCCTCCCCGTCGATCACGGGAGTGGAATTGATCCGCGACCGGAGGAAGTATTCCGCGGCGCGGCCGATGGTTTCCTCCTCGCGGAGGCAAAGCACTATGGGAGTCATGACGTGCCGGGCTTCGAGGCCGTCGAAGAGTTCGGCGTGCGGATCGCGGTCGATGCTCAACTCGTCCGAATCGTCTAACGCCCGATAGCGGACGACGCGGTCGCGTCCCGATTGCTTCGCGGCGAGCAGGGCCTGATCGGCGCGGTCGATCAACCGTTCGGGCGTTTGATCGTCGTCGGAGCATTGGGCGACGCCGAAGCTGCCGTTGATCCGCAGCGACTCTCCGTCGCGAGCGATCCGCAGCGCGGCCAATGCGCCGCGAACGCGCTCGGCCCAAGCCGCGGCGGCTTCCTCGCCGGTATCGGGCAAGAGCGCGCAGAATTCCTCGCCGCCGTAGCGGCAGAGCGAATCGCTGGCGCGGGTGTTTTCGGCCATCAACGCGGCGACCGCCTTCAGCACGTGGTCGCCCGCCGGATGGCCGTGGAGGTCGTTGATCCGCTTGAAGAAGTCCAGATCGACCATCACGCACGAGAGCGGCAGCCGCAAGCGTTTGCTCCGGTGCCATTCCTTGCCTAGTATTTCGTGGAACATGCGTTGGGTCATCAAACCCGTGAGTCCGTCGGTATTGGCCGCCGCATTCAGGCGGCGATCCAGCTCCACGACCCGCTTTCCCGCCAGCAGCCGCGCGAGCAATAATTCTTGGGAGACGGGCTTGACGAAAAAGTCGTCGGCGCCGTTTTTCAATCCTTCGATCATTTCTTCGGGAGTCGATTTTCCAGTGAGAATCAACGTATAAACGTAATGCGGCAGCGGAAGCCGGCGCATCCGGCGGCAGAGTTCCAATCCGTCGAGATGCGGCATTTCCCAATCGGCGATGAGGAAATCGGGGCAATCGCGCTCGAGGGATTGCAGCGCCTCGAGGCCGTCCGCGGCGGTTTGCACCGCGAAGCCCGCTTGCACCAGCCAGGTCGATATCAATCGCAGCATCGCCGGATCGTCATCGACCAGGAGCACTTTGGAGGTGAAGGGGGCCTGCAAAAAGTCGCATCGGAGCGGATCGGGCGACTCGCGGCGCTCTTCGGCCCGCGGCGCGCCGGAACGGACGCGGCGGCAAAGGCTCGGGAGTTCCTCGAGCGCGGCGCGGATCTCCTCTTCATTTCGAGCCTCGCCCGCGGCCGATTCCAATCGCGCGGCAAACTTCGTGATTTCGTCGAATCCATAACTGCCGGCCGCGCCTTTGAGTTGATGGGCGAGCCGGCTCAATTCGTTCCAATCGCGGGCCTCGGCTTGAGTTTCGAGGGCCTCGATCCGGCTCGGCATCTCCCGCACGAAAAGGTCGATGAGATCGCCCAGGTCGGGCTCGCCGGCCAAGCGCGAATGGATCGACACGGAGGGCAAGGATCGATTGGGTCGATTTCCGGCGATCGCAGTTTCGGAATGGTCCGCGGCCCGCCCGCGGCCCGCCCATTCGGCAACCGCGGACAATAGTTTCTGCCGATCGATCGGTTTGGGGACGTAGTCGTCGCAGCCCGCCTCGAGGCACTTTTCGCGGTCGTCGGCGAGAGCATGCGCGGTCAAGGCGACGATCGGTCCGGCATAGCCCTGCGCGCGGAGCTCTCGCGCGGCGGTATAGCCGTCCACGACGGGCATTTGCATGTCCATCAGGACGACATCGAAGGGCATTCCCCGTTCGCGGGCAAGCATTGCTTGCTCGACGGCAAGCCGGCCGTTTTCGACCACCGTCGCGTCGGCCCCCGCCTGCTTTAGAAAGTGGCCGATGAGGCGTTGGTTGTCCGGCCCATCTTCGGCCAACAAAATTCGGCCGTGCAAGGCAATTTTGTCGGGGAGGGCGGGGAGCGCCGTCGGCGATTTATCGGGGAGGGACGCTTGCACGATTGTCTTTATCGTGGGAATCCCCTCGATCGGTCCGGGATCGATGGCAACGCGGAACGTGCTCCCTTCGCCGGGCGCGCTCTCGACCGATATCTCGCCGCCGAGCATTTCGGCCAACCGCTTGCTGATATTCAAGCCCAATCCCGTTCCCCCGTACTTTCGCGTCGTCGAGGAGTCGGCTTGGTTGAACGGCTTGAACAAGTTGGATATTTGCTCCGGCGTTAGTCCAATGCCCGTGTCGATCACGTCGATTTGCAGCCGCGCGGAAATTTCGGGATTCCGCGTCATGCGGGCGACCACCTTCACGCTGCCCTTTTCGGTGAATTTTATGGCGTTGCCTACCAGATTGATGAGGATTTGCCGCAGCCGGAGGGGATCGGTTTGGATCGATTGCGGGATGTCGCCGACGCATTCGAGCGTCAACGGGAGATTCTTCGCGTCGGCTCGAATGCGCATCAGTTCGATCACCTCGGCAAGCACTTGGGCCGGGGAACAGGCGATGCGTTCGACGTCCAGTTTGCGGGCTTCGATTTTGGAAAGGTCCAGGATGTCGTTGATCAATTCGAGCAAGTGCCGGCCGTTCCGCTGGATCGTGCGAATCGCCGCGGCGCGTTCCGGCGACGCGCGGTCGATTTCCGGCTCTTCGAGGAGGCTTTCGGCAAATCCCAAAATGGCCGTGATGGGCGTGCGGATTTCGTGGCTCATATTCGCCAGGAATTCGCTCTTGGCGCGGGTCGCCGATTCCGCAAGCCGATTCGATGCTTCCAACGAACGATTGGAGGATTCCAGCGCGGCGGCGTACATCTCCAGTTCCGCTTTTGATCGCCGCAGCGATTCCTCCATCTGTATGCGGACCAGCGCCACGCCGATGCTCGCGCCAATGCCCTCGAAAAAGCGCACCGAGTCGAGCGTGAAACGATCTTTTTTCCGATCGTTGAGCTGCAGCAAGCCGACGATGGCGTGATTCGAGCGGATGGGAACGAGGGCCAGGGAGCGGAAACCTTCGCGCACGCAGCGGTTTCGCGGATGAAGGCGCGGATCGCGCTCGGCGGGGAGGTCCAGCAGCGGCATCGAGTCGTTGGTCCAGAAACTTCCATTGGCCGTGAACAGGGGGCTTGCCGGATCGGTTCGGCCCGAAATGACCAGGCCGCACGTGCATTCCAGGCCGGCGCGGCCGTCGTCATCCCGGCAGATTTCGCCGTTTTGGTTTCGAACGGCCAGCGAATTTTCCGCGAGCAGAAAATCGCGGGAAAATCCGTCCGACGCGAAATAAGGGAAGTCATCCTCATTATTTTGCAGGCGAATGCCGACCGCGTCGAAGCCGGTTTTCGACTTGATCGCCGTGAGTATTTTTTCGATGGACTGGGACAAGTCGGTCGGATCGTTCAGAATGCCCATGATCTCCGCCGAAAGTTCCTGGCGGTTTTGCATTTCTTTCTGATCGGTGATGTCGCGGAGTATGCCCACGGCGTGCCACTCGCCGCGGAGCGAAACCGCCGACAGCGACAGGGCGATCGCGATCTCGCGGCCGTCCTTCCGCCGGGCGGAGAATTCGACCGTTTTGCCGATAATTTCACCGCGGCCCGTGCGGACGAATTCGGGCATTGCCGCGAGGTGGGCCGCGCGGTGTCGTTCGGTTGCAATGAGGGCGTGCAGTTCCTTTCCCATCGCCTCGTCGTTGCGGTAGCCCAGGATCGACTCGGCCCTGGGATTCCAATAGCGGACGCGGCCTTGGGAGTCCATCATCAGGATGGCGTCCTGGGCCGAATCGGCCACGGCCTTCATGCAGGAATCGCTCTCGCTCTTCCGCCGGTAGAGGTCGAGGCGTTGCCGCTCCCAATAAACGATCATCGCAGCGGCGACGCCGAACAATAGCGCGCCGGTGAAAAGGACCGTCGGCCAGAGCAGCTTGCGCATCGGCGCGAACGCTTCCGCGGCGTCGATCTTCGCCACGATAAACCACGGCGAATCGGGCACGGCTTGCACGAACGCCAGCACGGGCACGCCCCGGTAATCGATCCCTTCGACGAAGCCTCGAACGCCGCGGGCCGCTTTCACCGCCGGGAGATCGGCGTCGTTGAGGGAAGGGCGCAGCGTCAAGGCCGTGCCCTTGCGGAACTTGAGTTCGTTCAGAAGTACGGCTTCGTCGCCATCCCGGCGGATCAGCAGGGTTTCGGCCGTTTTGGCGGGCGTCGGCCAGCGTTGGATGTAGGGGTAGAGGTACGCTTCGGGATCGATCCTGATCCGCAAAACGCCGAGCGGCCGGCCGCCGGCCTGCCCGTCGAGTATCGGCACGAAAAGGCAAAGAAAAACTTTATTCGTGCGATCCTCCGGGCAAAAGTCGCCGAAGATCGGTTTGCCGGAGCGCAAGGATTCGCGGGACATCCGAAGCGCAAGCGCGGAGTGCGGTTCTTGCGTCTCCGGAACCGACATCCACGCATGGCACGAAGCGTCGAGCAGACTGATTCGATCGTATTTTTCGGTAGCCTGGAAATGGCCGATCCAGGTTCGAAGTTCTTCTCGAAGAGGCAAGTCTTGCGGCCGTTCGAGGCAGTGCCGCAGCAGCGTCGAAAAAGCGTCGTTCTTGTGGAAAAAGCCGGCTCCCTCCAGGAAATCGTTCCGCCACATCGAAAGTTCGCTCGCCTTGAGTCCGGCGACGGCGGCAAGGAGGTGCTTTGCATCGGTTCGACAACTTTCCCGCTGGGCGCTATAGAGGAGGCAACCCGCCGCGACGATGCCGGCGGCCACGACCGCGAAAACCAGCAGCAGCAAGGGGAGGGTAAATCTACGTTTCATGCCGAGCCGTTCTTTCCCGTTTCGGAGACGTTCCCCCGTCGTTCGACAATCGTAAAATGACGGAGTGTTGGGATGGCAGTTGTACCGCCATCCCCGGGGCGACAGTACAACTATCGCCCCAACATGAACCTGTCAATTTGTATTTGTCGGACCATTAGTCGTCCGACGCGATATCCGCGGGGATTCGTCGCCGCGATTCGAGGGGCGAATTTCCGCGGGTCAATCGCCGCAATCGAACTCGGCGGCACGGCGCGCCGGGAGCGCGATCTCGCCCCACGCAAATATAGGATGCGAATGCCCCGAATGCACGTTTCGGACGGGTTGGATAATGCTCCCGAAAACGCCGAATATGCGGCATATCCGGCCCTTGGGGAACCGATTACCGAATGATTCCGGCGTTAACCGGGATTATTCATACATTGTAGAAGCGGCATCCTGCCGCATTTTAGGCAAAAGCGGCAAGATGCCGCTTCCACAAATCGAACGGGGAAGCGGAAATAAACCGCTTCCCCGCCGCCGGATCATATAATGGCCCATTCAAGCGGATCGGGAGCCGGGATTTCCGGCGCGATCGGCTTCATTCATGTTTTTACCCGGCGTAAGCGGCCGAGAGCAATTCGTCGGTCGCTTCGTTGCCCAGGATCCGGTCGATATCCAACAAGATCAAGAGCTGTTTGTCGAGTTTGACCAGCCCGGTGATGTATTCCTTGCCGAGGCTGGCGATGGTCGGGGGCGGCGGCGCGATCTGCTCGTGCTTCACCCGCAACACTTCGCTGACGGCATCGACCATGATGCCGATCGTCTTGCCGCCCGCCTGCAGCACCATGATCCGGCTTTCGTCGGACTGCTCGCCTTCGGACAAGCCGAACAGGGCGCGGAGGTCGATCACCGGAATGACGGAGCTTCGCAGGTTGATCAACCCCTTAACGTAATGCGGCGTTTGCGGAATCTTGGTGATTTCGGAGATCAAGATGATCTCGCGGACCTTGGTGATCTCGATGCCGTATATTTCCTTGGCCAACTGGAAGCTGACCAACTGCATCGTGCCGTGAACTTCGGAGAGGTTGTTCTCCAAGGTATTTTTGCGTTCTGCCACGGTGGACATGATGGGCATCTCCTTATGGACAACCCCTGGGCGGACGCCGCGAAGCGACCGCCCCAGGTTGTCGCGAAGTTGAAATTAGTGGGTTGCGACCGCAGCGCGGCCGGACGTCATATTTCCGCCGACGTTGAACTCGCCGACCAATTCCCGAAGGGCCGTGGCTTGCGCGCCCAGTTGCTCGCTGCTCGAGGCCATTTCTTCGCTGCCGGCCGCCGATTGCTCGGTAACCTGCGCGATGCTTTGAATGGCCTTCGACACTTCCTGGGCGTTGGCCGCCTGTTGGACGGTGGCCGCGGCGATTTCGGCGATTTTCGCCGCCGTGGCCTCCGCCGCGGCAATGATCTGCTTCAAGGAGTCGCCGGTCTGGTCGCTGAGTTGCGCGCCTTCCTCGACGCGCTGGGTCGATTCCTTGATGAGCGTCGAGATTTCGCGGGCGGCCTGATTCGAGCGTTCCGCCAGCTTGCGGACTTCGTCGGCCACCACGGCGAATCCCATGCCGTGTTCGCCGGCGCGGGCCGCTTCGATGGCGGCGTTCAAGGCCAAGAGGTTCGTCTGGCTGGCGATTTCCGAGATCACCTGAATGATCTCGCTGATCTGCTGCGAGCTGGTGCGGATCATCTCCATCGACTCGACCGATTTCTGCACCGCCTTGCCCCCCTCTTCGGCCAACTGATTGGCCTCGCCGGCCACCTTCGTGGCCTGGGTGGCGTTTTCCTTGACCGCATCGACCGAGCGGGCCAGCTCTTCGATGGAGGCCGACATCTCTTCGACGCCGGAGCTTTGCGTCTGCGCGCCCGAGGCCAGGGTCTGCGAACTCTCGGCGATGACCCGCGCCCCTTCGGCGAATTGGTTCGCGCTCTCGCCGATCTGCTCGATCGCGCCGCGCATGTTCTTCACCACCTCGTTCACGTTGTCGCGAAGCTCGCCGAAAACGCCGGGGTAGTTCTTTTCCACGGCGGTCGAGAAATCCTTGGCGGCCATGCGTTTGAGAACCTCGCCGATTTCCCGCACGGGGACGATAAACGCTTCCATGGTCGCATTGACGGTGCGAATCATCTCGCGGTAGCTGCCCTGGACTTTCGACTCGTCGCCGCGGGCATCCAGGTCGCCTTCGGCCACCTTCCGGACGGCGGTTCCGGCATTCAGCAAGGCATTGATCGATTCGATGCACTGGTTCAAATTATTCTTGAGATCGTTGAAGTCGCCGCGGTAATTGTCGGTGATTTTCGCGGGGATATCGCCCTTGGAAATCCGATCCACATACTCGGCGGATACGTTCAACGGACCGATCACGGCATCCAACGTGTCGTTGACCCCTTGGATGATCTTGCGGAAATCGCCGTGATGTTTCGAGGCGTCGGCGCGGGTGGAAAGTTTTCCCTCCACGGCGGCCTGCGAGAGCATCCCCGCGTCGGAAATCATGCCGTTCACGGCGTCGATGCACTGATTGAGGTTGTTCTTGATTTCGTTGAAGTCGCCGTTGTAGCTGTCGGCGATCTTCGGCGGGATGTCGCCCTTGGAAATGCGATCGACGTACTCCGCCGAGACCATCAGCGGTCCGACGACCGCGTCCAGCGTGGCGTTCACGCCCGTTACGATGGGCCGAAATTCCAGGCTGACCAGATCGGAATTGCCGCGCGTTTGCAGCTTGCCCTCCACGGCGGCCTGCGACAAGCGGACGGCTTCGCCGATCAGGGCCTTCAGCACCTTGCCGATGCTCTTGGAAAGAAAAATCCCCAAGCCCAGCATCAATACCGAGCCTGCGCCAATGGCGACGAACATCAAGGTGATCGATTGCGAGGAGTCGTCCGCCGCTTGCTTCACCGCATCCGCGCCCACCTCGGAGTTGATTTTGATGATGTCGTTCAGCAGCGATTCGACGGCGGTGAAGGACTGCCATTTCGCGCCCTGCGCCAATTTGGCCGCGGCATCGTAAGCCGCCTCTTCGACGGAGGCGTCGGCCTTGCGGACCTTCTCCCATTCTCGAGTCAAGCGGAGAAACTCCTCGTGATCGCGTTTCCAGGCGCTCCAGGCGGGAACGAACTCTTTCCACTTGGCCGCCTCTTCCACCGTTTGGGGCAGCGGCTCGTAAATCTTCCAGCCCTTGTCGGCGCGGTCGAATGCCTCATTCATCCGCGCGATGCGCTTTTGTCGGTCCGCGTCGTCGAGAGCTTTGCACAACAGCATATTCTCCGCGGCGAGAATCGTCTTCTGGGAATCGCTGAGCATGAACAGGCCTTCGAGGCTCGGCATCCGCACCGCGCCGATTTCGGTAATGTGCCCGCTGAGTTTATTGATGCCTCGGTAGCCGACCACGCCCACCACCGCCGTGATGGCGATGGCAAATCCAAACCCTACGAGAATCTTGGTTCCGGTTTTCATCTTGGCGAACATTCGTTTCTCCAATAGTACGGGGTGCGCAGAAAGGTAAATGGTTTACAATTGCACGAAATCGTTCCGGCAGGCTGCAGAAGGTTTTCGTTAAACGCAAATTGACTAGTAATGAATAGGTTGCGATTCTCGTTTGTCAAATGGCGTCTTCGGAACCGAGCCGATCGAGGACCCTTTGAACGCGGAAGCATTCAAATTTCGCAAGAATTCGAGCTGCAAAGAATTCGCGTCCGGGGATTCCCCGCACCAAGCCACCAAAATTCCCTGGGCAGGCAAGGATTTAACCCGGCATTCGGCAGCGACGCGGTAATGATTACTGGACTTGTCTAGTTATTTTGCTTTTTTTCGTTGTCCGATTTCCAGCGAGTCGAGGGGAGCGATTCAAAGCAAATGCCGGGCCTTCACTTCCAAGTAGCGGTTGATGAGCGGGGCGGTCATTTGTTCCGGGAAGACGTCGAGGGCGAGAACGCCTTGGCGCTTGAGGTCGCCGAGGACTTGATGACGCCAGAGGAGGATGTCGGCGGCGGCGGCGGCGCGCCACAGTTGCTTTTCCTGGGGGTGCTCGACTTCGACGGCATTGAAGAGGGTGCGGTCGCGGAGCAGCACGCCCAGCGGCAGGTGGCGGCCGACGAGGTTGCTCAGGTAGCGGTCGATCTGCGTGGAGTTGACATCGTCGATCACGTTCGTTACCAGGATCACTAGCGACCGCTTGCGGCAATGGGAAGCGAGGTAGCGGAAGGCTAGATCGTAGCGCGATTCGGCAAGTTGCGGGAAGCGGTCGTAGGAGGCGTGCAGCAGGCGGTTCATCTGGTTCATGCCGCCGCGCAAGGGGACGTAGTTGTGGATTTCGTCGGAGAAGGTCATCATGCCGACCGAATCGCCCTGGCGCAGGGCCACGTAGCTGAGCATGAGCATGGCGTTTAAGGAATGGTCGAGCAGGCTCAGTCCGGCGGCCTGGTTGGTCATCATCCGCCCGCAATCGATGAGGAAAATAATCCGCTGGCTCTGGCTGGCTTGGTAATCGCGAACGGTGAGCTTCTGCCGCCGCGCGGTGGTGCGCCAGTCGATGTGCTTGTGGTTGTCGTCGATGGCGTAGTCGCGGAGCCGCTCGAACTCGTTGTCCTGGCCGACGCGGCGGGTCTTCCGCACGCCCAAAAGGCTCAGACGATTGGTGCGGGCCAAGAGCGCGTAGTGGGCAAGTTGCTTCATGTCGGGATAGACGCTAATTCTCGAGGCCCGCGGGTAAACGAGCAACCGCCGCCAGAAGCCGAACCGGCTGGCGACGCTCAAATACAGGTTGTCGATCGTGAACGCCCCGCGGCGGTTGGGGCGCAAGAGATATTCCAGCCCCAAACGGCAGCGGGCGGCGATGGTGCGCTCGAATTCGGCCGGTTCGGGATTCAGTTCGCCGGAAACGCCGTCGCGGAGGAGGATCGCATAATCCCGCGTCGAGAGATTCACCAAGGTCAGCTTGACTTGATGCGGTTTCTTGAGCGAGGCGATACGGCCGGTTTCGCGTTCGATTTCGAACATCTTTTTACGCGGCAGCATGAAAAGATCGGCGGTGATGAATAGCACGATAAAGATATCGACGGCCAGCACCAGCCAGAGCGCCGGCTCGAAGAGGAACAGAGCGAAGCTAATCAGTCCGGGCGCGAGCGCGAGGAAGATCAACCGCGGCCGGGGATAGATTTTCCCGCCCCACGCGAGCGCGACGAGCGGCAAGGCGACCGCCGCGAGTTTCAGAAGTACGTAGGTTAATGCGGTCAAAGTCGATCCTTCTCCCTTCTTCGTTCATGGATCGAAGGTGGGTTGGGAATAAGCCGATGATTATCTTAGCCTTGATCCCGATCATCATCACTTTTATGTAGCCCAGGCGTTTACGCCTGGGCTACATAAAAGGCACGTAATTCACCTTGTCTTGTTCACAAAAAGGCCTCAACGACATCGAATATCATTGACATTTCTCGTTTGCGAACCTTGTTCGTTCTGCTCCTTTCCCCTACAACCTCGGCACTTCCACGGTGCGAATCAGGTCGCCCAAGACTTCATCGACGGCGTGGCCTTCGACTTCGGCTTCGGCCGAGAGCATCACGCGATGGCGGAGGACGGGCAGGGCGAGTTCCTGGACGTCGTCGGGCACGGCGTAATCGCGGCCGCGGAAGGCGGCCAGGGTGCGCACGCCTTGCATGAGCGAAAGGCCCGCCCGCGGCGACGCGCCCATGTGAAATTGCGGCCACTGGCGCGTTTGCCGCACGAGGGCGTTGATGTAGTCGAGCAATTTCGGATCGACGAAAATTTCCGAGTTTTTCCTGGTGATGGCCACGATTTCGGCGGGAGTAGTAACCGTTTTCATCTCGGCCAGGCGGGCGTCCAACTCGACCTGCATGCCGTGCATGGCCAACACGCGGGCTTCTTCCTCGGCCGTCGGGTAATCGATGACCAGCTTGAACATGAAGCGGTCCAACTGGGCTTCGGGCAGATTGTACGTGCCTTCGGCTTCGATGGGGTTTTGTGTGGCCAGCACCAAGAACGGGCGCTCGAGCTTGTGGGCCACGCCATCGACCGTCACGCGGTACTCTTGCATGATTTCCAAAAGCGCGGCGTGCGTTTTCGCGGGCGAGCGGTTGATTTCATCGGCTAAAAGCAGTTGCGTGAAGACCGGGCCGGGCCGGAAGCGGAACTCCTGCGACTTCATGTCGAAGAGCGGCGCGCCGGTGATGTCGGAGGGCATCAGGTCGGGCGTGAACTGGATGCGGCCGAATTGGCACCCCAGCACTTTGCCCATCGCCCGCACGAAAAGCGTTTTCCCCAAGCCGGGCACGCTTTCGATCAGTACGTGGCCGCTCGAAAAGAGCGCGACCAGCGTGCCCTGCACGAGTTCCTCCTGGCCGATGAAGATTTTGCGGAGTTCGGCACCGATGCCGTCGAAAAGTTCTTTCGTCGCCGAATGGTTGCCGGACGAAGCGGGCTGGGCGACGATGGGCGGAAGAAAATCAGGGGATGCGGTCATGTGCAGGGGGTAGGGGATAGGGGATAGGGGATAGGGGATAGGGGATAGGGGATGGGGGATAGGGGATAGGGGATAGGGGATAGGGGATAGGGAGCCGGGATGTTTTCGCTCCCGGTTTGCGAGTCGGGAGGCCTTCGTCGCCGTTAAGGATTATTATTGCAAATTGGTAATTTCAAATCTCAAATCTCAAATCTCAAATTTCAAATTTCAAATTGCAAAATAAACAAGGACAAATTTATTATTTATTATTCATACTTTCTTCTCCAATTCGCCGATTGTTTGCCGATAATGCAACAGTCGGGCGGTGGCGTAGGTGCGGTCGCCGGAGCGTTTGAGCATTTCGGCCTCGGCGGCGATGTGCCGGCCGAAATCGGATTCGGCCACGCTCTGCAAACGGCGGGGGCGCCCGAAGATCGGCCAGCGCACAAAACAAAAGATGACGCCGACGGCCGATAAATGCAAGAGGATCCAGTTGGTGGGCCAGAGTTGGAAGATTTCCAAGCCCGTGGGTGAACCGATCGTGGGGTCTTTGTCGCGGATCGGCGGCCCCCCCGATCCGCTTTCGAGGAACACCACTTTTTGGCCGGATGGTCCGATCTCGTCGATCAGCTTGCCCGCCAGCTTGCGATGCTCGCGGTTCACCAACGGCACGTTGAGCAGGAAAGAGCCGCTTACGACGACGATCCGCCGGCCGCCGTACACGGGCGTGCCGCTCACGAGCACGTCCTCTTTCGAGGCGAGGAGAATTTTGGCGTTTTCGGGCGGTTCCAAGCGGCTTTGCAGATCGATCTCCACCTTCGCGGGATCGATGCCGGCGAGCCACGCGGGATCGCCCGTTAGCGTTTTCACCTGGCGCGGCTTCACGGCGGAATCGAGCGCGAACCACTCGCAATCTTCCTTATTCGGCAGGCTCGCGCGGTCGCCCGTTACGCGGCTTTGCTCGAAGGAAATCTCGCCCTGAATGAGCGGCGTTTGCGCGGGAGGCGCGCCGGGAGCGACCTTCGTCCAGTAATCCGGCGCGGCGTCGTAATCGCGGCCCACGTAGATGAGCGTACGGCCGGGCTTGTCGGCCAACCACGCATCGAGCCATTGCCGCACGTTCGCGGCGGGCGGTTTGTAATCGTCGGGAAACCAAACGATGCAATCGGCCCGCTCGTGCAGCCGCGGCGAGAGAAAATGCCAGGAATAAACCTTGTGGCCGGCCCGCGAAAACATCTCGCCCAGCACGGAGGTGCCGTTGACGCTCTCGGTCGGTCCGGGGCCTTGGCGATTGCCGTAGTGGGTTTCGACGCGGGTTTGGCAGCCGGAAAATACGCAGAGGGAAAAAAGAATGATGAATGATGAAGGATGAATGATGAATGACAAGTTCGGAATGCTGAATGCTGAATGATGAGTAATGAATGACAAAGATATCGGCTTCCGGGGATTTGATTCACCCAGAGTCGAATGCACCCTGTTCGGAATGAGTTTTTTACAAAAAATATCGATCATGCTCAATAAGGGTTTTGTTCATTCATCATTCATCCTTCATCATTCATCCTTCATACTTCATCCTTCGGCATTCAGTTTCTCAAACTCTCCGAGGCGGAACCAGCAGGACTCGAATCGAGTTTGGGAGAGGGCATGGCGGCCGAAAAAGGTGTCCTCGAAGGCGATCATCGTCTGCTCGAGCAACTGGCGGAGCGAGAGGCGGGCGCCGACCTCGCGGAGGTATTGGCGGTTGGTCTTCCCCTTGGCCAGGCGAATGCGGTGCCGCTTGTCGAGTTCCACGAGTTGGTAGCTGAACAAAAAAACGACGGCTTTGGCGTAATCGCCCTGCTGGTAGAGCCGCCGGGCTTCGTCGAGCAGGTTCATGTTGCCCGCGAGAATGGGAAACGGCAGCGACTCGATGCGGTCGCGCGCCGAGGCATCGGTCTTTGGCGATTCGCCGCCCGCCGCGCCGGCTTCGCGGCGGAAATAGGTTTTCGCCGCATAATACATCAGGAAGAGGATGACCGCGCAGAGGGCCACCCAAGCGAACCATTGCAAAAACTGTCCCCAGCGGAAATTGAACGACCAGGGCTTCCACGGCACCGGGACATCGACGCGCCGCAGGTCGTCGGCGGAGGAATCGTACCAGGGATGGACGAACCAGCGGTCGAGGGAGTCGCGGCCCGATCGGACGGGATCATCGACCGCGAGCCGCGGGGAGTTCGCCGGGGAGGGCGAGATTGCAAATTGGTTATTGCAAATTGCAAATTGCAAATTGGACGAGGTTGGGTGCCATGCCCACGCTTGTCGTGGGCATGAAAGTGAACCTCCCCAAACGCCAACATGCCCACGGCAAGCGTGGGCATGGCACCCGGCACCGGCAAGATGCCAGTGGCACGCAATTATCGATAATAGGAACAAGCAAGGTTTCATGTCGGTTGTCTGGTCAGGCGTGCGCCTTCGGCGCGCATCAGGAGTTCGACTTCCCAGCCTTCGCGGCGGATGCGGAGATCGAGATATCCCAGGTAACGGACGACGGTGAAGAAGCCGAAGACGATCCACATACAGAGGGGGAAGAAGAAAGTGAAGGTCGGGCCTTCCCATTCCCATTCGTTAAACAACATGCCGCACAAGGCCAGGCAACTCAGCCAGAGCGACGCGAAGAGCGATGCGCCGAAAGTCATCGCGGCGAGCCAGCGGGGGAAGAGGTCGCCCGTCACGCCGGCGTGCAGCGCGCGGAGGCGGCGGAAGGTGGTCATCTGGCCCGGCCGGCGGCGAAAGAGCGGATTGCGCTCCAACAGGACCACTTCGCTGATATGCGGCCAACCGCCGAACAAAAACATCCAGGTGATCAACATGAATAGCAGCGGAATCCGCAACACGCCTTGAAAGAGCAGCATCTGCGGCAGCGAGAGGAAAAATTCCTTGACCAAGTAGCCGGCCCGCGGCTTATCCATGAACAGCGAATGGCCGAGGAACAGCGTCAGCGGCGCGGTCGCCAGCGGCGCTTCCATGAGCGCGAGCATGAGCATGTAAAAGATGTATTTGAATGGAATGTACGCCTCATTGATATCCGCATCAAGGCCGTATAGCAGATAGGCGTTGAGGATCAGCGCGGGAACGACGCCCAGGAGGAACAGCCCGACCAGCGGCGCGGCGTAAGCGCGGATTACCCGCAAGGCCAGGTCGAGCAGATCGACATAACTGCGTTCGCGGATCACGATGCGTTGCCGGTCGAGTTGCATGGGCAGTGGGCAGTCAGTAGGCGGTAGGCAGTAGGCGGTAGGCAGTTAATTCATCATTTAGCATTTATACTTCATCATTCATCATTCCCTCACCCCTCGCCCCTCTCCCCTGTTCTTTCGGGAATCCCAAAAACACGAAATAGAACATGAGCATGGCGCTGGTGAGGACGGCGGTCAGGGCCTTGATTTCGTAGGGGGCTTCGGAAGGGGACAAAAACGCCTCGATGCCGGCGGCCATGAGGAACATGATCACCGCCGCGCAGACGACCGAAACGGATTCCCTGCCGGTTTTCACGAGCGAATCGCCGCGCGTCAAGCCGCGGGTTTCGACGATGGCGAAACCCAGCCTCATGCCAGCCGCGGCGCAAAGGATAATGGCCGTCAGCTCGAAGGGGGCGTGCGCGGTGACGAAATGGTAGAAATTGTCGGCGTTCGGCGATTTGGCCATATAGCCGAAGGTGGCGCCGATCATCGCGGCGTTGACCACCGTGGCGTACAGCCCGCCCACGCCGCCGAGCAAGCCCATCGCAAAACAGCGCAATCCGATGCCGGCGTTGTTCCAGATGTAGAAGCCCACCATGCCGCCGCCGATATTGCCCGCCGCGCCCGAACTGCGCGTAACCGGCTGGGCGAAGCCGTCGTCGAGGTAGGAGATCATCTCCTTGCCGAGCGTGTTTTCGGCGAAGCCGGGCCGATAGTAGGCCGCCGCGTAAGCCAGCAGGAACACGCCCCAAAAGATGACGAACGCCAGCCGCAGGCAGTTGTCGTTGAACAGCCGTTGCGGCACGGCGACGAACAGTTCCTTGAGCCAGCCGCGGACGTTGAACGTCCGGCTGCGATAGAGTTGGTTGTGCGCCCGCGCAACGAGTTGATGCAAGTAGTGGATCGTGCCCGGCGGAAGCTGGTAGGAGTCGGCCAGGGCCAGATCGGCGCAGGCCGAACGATAGAGGGAGGCGAAGCGGTTCACCGTCGCCGCTGGGATGACACGCCGCGAACGGCCCTCGAAGCGGAGGCACATCAGTTCCAATTCCCGCCAGTTCTCCCGGCGGGCGGTTAACAGGTCGGAGACCTCCATGGCTTAGCCTCCGCAAACGCATAGGGATTCTTCGGCTCCGCGAAGGGCGAGCCGCTGGGCACTATCGGCTCCTCGTCCTGCCGCTCGGTGATGAACGTGCGGTAATAGAGGGCGCAGAGCAGGAGGTCGAGGTTCGTGTTGGGCGGCAGGTTGAATTTCTCGCGGAGCGGTTCGGCCACGTGCCGGGCGATCTCCAGCCGCCGGCCCCACGCGAACGATCCGCGCCGCTCGACATAAGCCGAAAGCGCCCGTGCCAGCGAGCGCTTGGGCAGATAATTGACGGGAATCTGCGCCGCAAGCCGGGCGACTTCGGGATCGCCGATCTGCGTCAGTCCCCGCAGCCAATGCCCTTCCTCGACCACGACCATCGTGCCGGCGGCCAGATCGCCCAGCCGCTGAAACCGGTCGTTCATCATCGCCGAGAGTAGACCCACTTGGAATAAATAAAACGGCTGGGCGTCCACTTCGCGCAGGAAATTCCGCAACACGGCTTGAATCCCGTTGATCGGCTGGCCATCGATCGACACCACGCGGATGCGCATCAAGCGTTTGCCGGGCGTCTGGCCGTTCCAAAAAGTCTCGAACAGCCCTCCGTAAAACCAGGAAAGCGCGAACCAGAGAATCAAAATCAGTCCGATGCTCAGTCCGGGCAGGCCGGAGAAGCCCAAGGTCAATCCGAAGATCAGTCCGCCCGCGAAGATGATCAATGCGCGAAACACCGCATCCAGGAGATACGCGGGCAGACGGCGAAACGGGCCCGCCACGCGATATTGGAAAGCGATGTTTTCGGGCGTAACGATTTCGATCCGCGTATCGAGTTGCGCTGCTCCGTTCGGCATACGCTCGATTATGATCGAAAGGCCGCCGATTCGCAAGCCGCGGGGACACCCATTTAGCCCCCCGTGAATACACGGGGGGCGATAGCGTCAAAGAGCAAACCAACGAATCCTATCGAAAGAACCCACTTGAAAATATTTGCCGTTACCCGCCCCCGGTGTATTCACCTTGGCCCCCGGTGTATTCACCTTGGCCCCCGGTGTATTCACCGGGGGCTAAATGATTGGGGAATTCATCGTTTTTCGGATTGCAATTCCTTCAATCGCCGCTGCGCCGTCTGTTTCAATTCGCCTGGGGCGCGCTTGACGATCATGCGATAGTAGATTTTCGCCACCTGGGGCTTGCCTTCCTCCTCGGCGGCTTCGGCACGTTTCAAAAGGGATAAAACCTCGTCGTCTGCCGCCTTTTTTTCCATTTCGTGGAGCCGTTTCGCCTCGGCCACGCTGGGGACGGGACGCTCGGCCGAACTGCGCTGGATTGAAGGCGAGGCTTGATTTGCTTCGGCAGCGAGAGCAGGGTGCCGGGGAAGTATCGCTTCGCCGGGGTCCGGTTCGTCGATTTCGGCTGACCTGACTTCGTTTTGCGCCGCCAAGAGTCGCCGCATGACTTGCACCCGATCGAGGGGGTTGGGAGTCTCGGAATTGTTTTGCGGCATCACGCCCGGCATCATCGGGCCAGACATCGGATATCCGCCCACCACGGGAGTAAAACCCACGACGAACGGGCTGATCGTTACATCATAGAAAGCCCCGGGGTAACCGTTCATCACCGTAACGAACGGCGTCTGGCTGGTGAAACTTCGATACGAACCTTGGGCGGCGGAAAGAAAAATATTCCCGTTAAAATTTCGATTCCCGAACCGCCACCCCGATTGCAGCCCGCCGGAGGGATCGAAATGTCCGAAAGGGGGAACGGCATGGTTCGGCATCCCGAAGCGGGCAAATCCGCCGGGCCAGTTCAATCCCCAGGCAATGCCGTAGCGCTGGTAATAGCCCTCGTTCAATGAGTTGAACGGCGTGCCCACGGTAATTTGCTGGGAATACAGCGGCAGTGCGGATAACAAAGAAAATAGCAATGCCAATCGAATGCCGCTAGAGATTCGCATGATACCCGCCTCGGCCGTGTCGCCAGCCCTCCGAATTGTAACGCGAGAGGCGGAAGCAAGTCAAGGATTTTTCTAAAGCGAGCCGAAGCGTCCCCGCCCCCGGCCGATTCGTCGCAAATGGCCGGGGGCGGGGAAGCCCCGGCTCGCTTTTTGATCTACGCTTTGTTTTTTTCCAACCGTTCAAGCACTTCTTTCGCCGCCGCGAGCTGCGACTGGAGATCGGCGAGGCTTTCGCGCTCTTTTTGCACGACGTCGGCGGGGGCGCGATCGACGAAATTGGTATTGCCTAGCTTTTTCTCCTTCGCGGCGATGAAGCCGGCGAGTTTTTCGATCTCCTGCTTCTTGCGGGCGATTTCGGCCGCGATATCGATCAATCCCGCCAGATCGACATAGACTTCCATGCCCGAAAGCGAAACGTTTGCGCTAAGTTCGGGCGAAACCACGTCCGGCCCCCAGGCAACGGCTTTTGCGCCGGCCATCGAGTCGAAATACGGCTCCATCGGCTTGAGAAGCGCGGCCGTGGCGGCATCGCAACGAACGGAAAATCTCAAATCGGTTTTCGGCGGCACGTTCTGCCGGCTGCGAATGTCGCGGATGGCACGAAGAACATCTTGGAAGTGCGCGAATCGGGCCTCGATCTCTGGATTCTGCCGCTTGGGGTCGTACTCCGGCCACGGAGCGATCATAATGCTCTCCGCCGCCGGATGATGATCGCCGAGCGCACGCCGCGGGGCGTATTCGCCTAACCGCTGCCAGACTTCCTCGGTTAAAAACGGAATCATCGGATGCAAGAGCCTCAAGAGCGTGTCGAGCGTGTGGGCCAGCACCCGCTGGGCGACCGTCCGCTGCAATTCGCTTTGCAAGCGGCCTTTCACCATCTCGACGTAGAAGCTGCAAAACTCGTCCCAGGCGAAATCGTACAGCACCCGTGCGGCGTCGGCGTAGCGGTATTCGGCCAAAGCGTCGGTTACGCCTTTGGTGACCGTTGCCAGGCGGCTTAATATCCACTTGTCTTCAACGAAAAGCTCCTCGTCGGACACCTTGCCCGCCGAAAAACCTTCGAAGTTCATCATGGCGAACCGCGAGGCGTTCCAGAGCTTGTTACAGAAATTCCGCGCAAGCTCGAAGCGGTCGGAGACCACCGCGCCGCGCGGCAAGGCCATGTCCTCGGGCTTTGCGGCCCATTGCGTTGAAAATTCCTTGCCGCATTCCTTGCATTTGAGTTTCGGTTTGACGCGGTTGTCTTTGGTTTGCTCGATGAGCTTGCCGCAATGCGGGCACTCGAACTCGACCGGCATGCGAATGTCCTGCGTCTCGGTCGTGAGATAGGCGATGCCAAACCGCAGCGCATCGGCCCCGAATTTGTCGATCACGTCCAGCGGATCGACCCCGTTCCCCTTCGACTTCGACATCCCCTCGCCGTAGCCGTCGAGAATTTTCGGATGGATAAAGACCTCGTGGAACGGGATCTCGCCGACGTTGTAAAGGCCGGTCAAAACCATCCGCGCCACCCAAAGCGTGATGATATCGCGGCTGGTAATGAGCACGTTCGTCGGATAGTAGTATTTCAATTCTTCGGTTTGCTCCGGCCAGCCCATCGTCGAATGCGGCCAGAGGGCGGAACTGAACCAAGTGTCGAGAACGTCGGATTCTCTGTCGATCATCGAGCAGCTCTGGAGCAAATGTACACCGGACATCGACCTCTGCGCGTATTCCTCCTCATTCTTCGCGTCGAAGTTCTTCAACAGGACTGTCAATTCCTCGAATGCTTGATCAGCTTGGGGTGACCGTGTGCAGATCAAGGTCCGCCCAGGGGAGTCCTGCACGACAACTTGGTCTGTCAACTGCATATCCTCAAGCCATCCTCGAATTGACGACTGGATTTCTTCGTCGCTCCAAATAGGCTCGTCGGTATCGATAGACTTAACTTCGCCATAAGTGAAGGTCCACACCGGAATCCGATGTCCCCACCAAAGTTGCCGGCCGATGGGCCAGTCGCGCTTTTCGCTAAGCCAATCGAGATAACTTTTCCCGTAGCGTTCGGGGATGATTTTCACGCGGCCGTCGATTACCGCGTCCATCGCCGACTGGGCCAGTTCGTCCATCTTGACAAACCATTGGTCGGTCAGATACGGCTCGATCGGCGTTTTGCTGCGGTCGCTATGGGCGATTTCGATCTGCCGATCTTCGATCTTCGGCACAAGGTCCAATGCCTGGAGGTCGGCCACGACCTTTTCGCGGGCCTCCATGATCGTGAGGCCCTGATATTTGCCCGCTTCGGCCGAAAGGGTGCCGTCGGGATTCAAGATGTTGACCATCGGCAGATTCTTGCGCAGACCAACTTCGTAGTCGTTCGCGTCGTGCGCCGGGGTGATTTTCACGCAGCCGGTGCCCAACTCGGGCTTGGCCCAATCGTCGGCCACCAAGGGGATTGCCTTATTCTGCAACGGCAACATCACTTCTCTACCCGCCAACGCCATGTCGCGCAGCGTGAGGAGCAGCGGGAGCATTTCCCGCTTGCGCCGACGGACTTCCTCGATTTGTTCTTCAAGCGACGGTTTATCTTTCGCTTGCGAAGCGGCAAGCCGCTCTATCAATTCAGCTTCGGCTTTCTCTAAAGCGGCCGCCGGATCGGGATGCACCGCCACGGCCGTATCGCCAAGCATCGTTTCCGGCCGCGTCGTCGCCACGGTCACGTGCGTCGGCTCGCCGGGAAGCGGATTATCGACGGGAACAATCGGATATTTGAAATACCAAAAATGCCCATCGACCGTTTCGTGGAAGACTTCGTCGTCGCTGACGGCCGTTTGCAAAAAGGTGTCCCAGTTGACCAGTCGCTTGCCGCGGTAGATTTTGCCGTCCTTGAAGAGCTTGAAAAACGTCTCGCGGACCGCCCGGGCGCAGGTGTCGTCGAGCGTGAAGCGGGTGCGCTGCCAATCGCAGCTACAGCCCATCCGCTTGAGTTGGCCGAGGATGCGGGCTTCGTATTCTTTCTTCCACTCCCAGATTCGGACGACCAGCCCTTCGCGGCCGAGATCGTGCCGCGTGATTTTTTCCTCGGTCAACAACCGCCGTTCGACCACCGCCTGCGTGGCGATGCCCGCGTGATCGGTGCCCGGCATCCAGAGCGTCTCGAAGCCTTGCATCCGCTTCTGCCGAATGAGGATGTCTTGCAAGGTGTTGTTCAGCGCGTGTCCGAGATGCAGCGCCCCCGTTACGTTCGGCGGCGGAATGACGATGCAATACGGCTTTTTGTTCGGATTCGGCTTGCTATGGAAATAGCCCTTCTCCTCCCAAAACTTGTACCAGCGCTCCTGCGCCGCCTGATGGTCGTATTGCTTGGGGAGTTCGGGGGAATTGGAGTCGATGGACATTGGGCAGGGATTAGGAGATAGGGGATGGGGGATAGGAAACACTATTCAGGATTCGAAGACTATGCCACGCCGCAGGCGGGTTTCCTTGTTTCTTTCTTTTCTTCGTCATTCATGCTTCGTCATTTAATCACGTGCTCCTTTTGAAAACGTAACGTGTGGCTCTATCCCCCATCCTCTATCCCCTATCCCCTATCTCCCCTCGTCATCCTTGCACAATTTGTACTCGAAACTATCGACCAATGCAATCCAGCTTGCTTCGATGATGTTTTCGCTGACGCCGACGGTGCCCCAGACGTCGTTTTCGTCCTGGCTTTCGATGACCACGCGGACGCCCGCAGCCGTTGCGGCTTCGGAGTTGATGACGCGGACTTTGTAATCGACCAAGTGCAGCTTGGACAGATTGGGAAAACTGCCGTAAAGGGCCTTTCGCATGGCGGCGTCGAGCGCGTTCACGGGACCGTCGCCTTCGGCCACTTCGTGCCGGACGCTCTCGCCGACGCGGATTTTCACGGTCGCTTCGGTGCGGATGTTGCCGTCGCCATCGACTTCGACGTTGACGTGGAACGAGAGCCGCTCGAAATGCGGACGGAACGTGCCCATCGAACGCCGCACGAGCAAGTCGAACGAGGCGTCGGCGGCCTCGAACTGGTAGCCGGCCCCCTCCATCGAGACGACTTTTGCTAAAATCTGGTCCATCAGCTTCGGATCGGGCGCGATGCGGTGCCGCGCGGCCAGCGCGGCGATGTTCGACCGGCCCGACAGTTCGGAGATCAAAATCCGCCGCTCGTTGCCGACGACTTCCGGGTCGATATGCTCGTAGCTCATCGTATTCCGCGCGATGCCGCTGACGTGCATCCCGCCCTTGTGGGCGAACGCGCTCTTGCCCACGAACGGCTGGTTCGCGCGGAAGTTCATGTTGACCATCTCATAGACGAACCGCGAAAGTTCGGTCAGATGGCGCAAACCTCCGGGCGCGAGGACTTCGTATCCCTTCTTTTTCACGGACAGATTGGCGGCCACGGAAATCAGATCGGCGTTGCCGCAGCGTTCGCCGAAGCCGTTCATGGTCCCCTGCACGTGGACCGCGCCCGCCTCGACGGACGCCAGGCTGTTGGCCACGGCCAATTCGCAATCGTTGTGCGCATGGATGCCCACCGGCACGGGCAGGGCGGAAATGGCGGCTTTCGTGATTTCGTAAATTTCCTCGGGCATGGCGCCGCCGTTGGTATCGCAGAGCACGATGAGCCGCGCGCCCGCCTCGGCGGCGGTGCAAAGGGTCTTCAGCGTATAATCGGGATCGGCTTTGTAGCCGTCGAAGAAGTGTTCGGCGTCGTAGATCACTTCGCGGCCGGCTTGGCGGAGATGCCGTACGCTCTCGGCGATCATCAGCAAGTTTTCGTCGAGCGTGGCGTGGATGACTTCGGTAACTTGAAAGGCCGACGACTTGCCGACGATCGTGATCGTCCCGGCTTGCGATTCGAGCAAGGCTTTCAAGCCCGGATCGGCTTCGACCTTCAGTCCCTTGCGGCGGGTCATGCCGAAGGCGCAGACCGCGATCCGCTTCAAATCCAATTCGCCGACGCGTTGGAAGTATTGGGCGTCTTTTTCGTTCGAGGCGGGATAACCCCCCTCGACGTAATCGAAGCCCAAACTGTCCAATCGCGCGGTAAGCTGGAGTTTATCGTGCAGCGAGAAACTGATCCCTTCGGATTGCGAGCCGTCGCGGAGGGTCGTGTCGTATAGTTCGATGCGGCGCATGGCAAGTGGAGAGTGGAGTGTGGAGAGTGGAGAGTGATTTATTTGGATTATGAAAAGCGGTTACTCTCCACTCTTCACTCTCCACTCTCCACTCATTCAACAAAAAAACCCTCAGACCTTTCGGCCTCAGGGCTGACTTCGGTTCAATTTGGTACCGGAGAGCCTTTGGCCGCTAACCCCCAATAATAATGGATTCGACGACATCCACGAGGACGGTCGGAAAGCCATTTAACGGGTTGACGGCGTTGGAGAGCATGATCCGGCGGTAGTTTAGCGAAAACTCGATTGTTTAACTCTACACCAATCAGAGGGATTTGTCAATTGATCGGTTTCGGGCCGGCCTCAGTCAATTTCGGGCTAGTCCGATTTCGTAAATGCTTAATTCACAAGAGGATATGAAAACCAGGAATCCGTCGCCGCAATCGGCGCAACGCGAAAACGAACCTGCCCCGCCCCAATTCTCGTTGCGAGTTGTATTACCGGCGCCGCAGCCGTCGCATGGCGGCTAAGCTGAAGATTCCAATCGACAAGAGCAGCCACGCGCCCGGTTCCGGCACGGGAACGGCGGCCCCCAAAACAAGTGGGGCAGCGAAACCGCTCGCTTGCGCGGCGGAACCGATGTTGAGCGCAGCGGCCGCGATCGACGCCGCGTTAAGCGTCGAACCCGCGCCGAGCACCGAGACCGTCGCCGTCGGAGCATTGAGGTTCGGAACGCTCAAACTGCCGCCCGACACGGTCGTGTTGCCGGTGTAGGTTAGCGCCCCGGCGAGCGTCAGCGCGCCGGACCCGATCTTGATGAGTTCGCCGCCGCCGCTCAATGCGCCGCCGAAGGTCGTGCCGACGCCGTTTTTGCCCACCGAAAGCGCGATGGGATTGTTGGCGGCGTCCTTCAAAGCGAGCGGTTTCGAGCCGCTCAATCCGCCGAGGGTAAAGGCGCCGATGCCGGCGTCGAACGCGAGCGTGCCGGCGGTGTAGTTCAGCGTGCTGTTCTGCAGGGCGTCGGCATTGCTCAACTTGAGCGTGCCGGCGGCGATGTCGGTCTGGCCGGAGAACGTATTGGCAGCGGAAAGCTTCAAGGCGCCGACGCCGATCTTGGTCAAATTGCCGGCGCCGGAGATGATTCCGGTCGCGGACCCCGAACCGGGTTGAATGCCCACGGTGCCCGAACCGCTATCGACCGTGAAAGTGAAGCCGTTGGTGTCGATGGGAGTGGACCACCACAAACCGGTCGAATTCCCGAAACCGGCGTTGCCGACGAGTTGCACGCTTTGCCATCCCGTGCCCATCGCCGCGGCCGGATCGGCCAACATTTTCGAAATCTGGAAGACCTGCACCGCGGCCACGATTTGATCGCGATAGTAGCTCAGATCGGCGCTAAAGGTATTATCGCCATATACCGCGGCGTTGCTGGTGGGGATTTGAAAATTGACGGCGTCGAGAATGCCGGCGAGTTGCCAGTAGCCGTTGTTTTTGTAGAATGCGCCGCCGCCCGAGTCGCCCGATGCCGCCTGAAATTCGTTGAAGCCCCCGCTCTGGTCGAAAGTCGTATAGAGCCAATGCGTCGGGCCATAGGCAAAGTTCTGCTGGATCGTGGTTCCGGTAACCTGATTGTCGCCCCAACGCTCGGCGCCGCCGGGCGAATAAAAAAAACCGGTGTGCGCCACGGCGCCTTGCGGCGGCGTAATCCAATTGGCGTCCCACTGCGTTTGGGAAAGGGCGCGATTCACGCCGTAACCGATGGCGCGCAAAGTCGCGCCGGCGCCGGGCGCGACGCTGCTAATCGCCACGCTGGACAAGCCCGGATTACCGGCGATGCGATACAAATAAAGATCGGCGGGAACTTGAGTGCTGGGATCGACCAACCGCATCCCCGTGCCGGAGATGCCGTAGTAAGGAGTGCCGCTAAGTATCGTATAATCGACGCTTCCGCTCAGCACGTGGCAGTGCCAGGCTTCGAGCACCCAGCCGTTGCCCAAATAAACGTTGGAATAGGGACCCTTTCCCACATTCGTCCAGCCCGGATCGCCGAGCGCATCGGTAGGCGCGGTGGTATTGCCCGTGCCGTCGCCGCCGCTGATGACAACCGCTCGAAGCGGAGCGACCGAAAGCAGTAACAACGCCGATGCCGGTATAATCCAGAGGTTCTTCATCATCGTGCAAGCATGAGGTGAAAAGATCGGCCTTGGAGGCATATCAACTCCATCAGTGTATTATATGCGATTTTGCGAGGGCATCCAACGAAAAAAACTCATTTTGCCCGAACTTTTCCGATTCGCCCCATATTTTTAGGGGTGCGATGGAGGGTCAATGGGTCCATGCGCGGTAAGGAGTTCAGAAACGCAAACGGCCGCCTTGCTTATCTTCTGCGCCGTATTTCCCGAATTCCAACTACAATTCCACTTCCGCCGGGGCAATGACGCGGGCGGAATCCTTGACGCCGGTCCACGTGGGGAGTTCGCATTTCGCCGCTTCCCAGCCGGGGTGGACCAAACGCCCGCGGTAGGGCGGCCGGCCGGTTACGTTGCCCGTCAAGCGATAGCGGCCGGCATCGAAGCCCGCCGAAACTTCCACCGTGCCCCCTTCTTCCTGCGATACGGCCGGTTTCGGCTCGAACAACCGCTTGACCACCGCGCCGCAATCGCGATGCACGTCCCGCGCCACGGCCCCCACTTGCGCATCGGCGTATCCGGCCAGCGGCTCCATGAGGAAATCGAGAAACCGCGCCTCGCGCTGCAAGGTCGCCAACAGCGTAATCGCGTCGCTCCGCGGCGGTGCTTTGGGCGGCGGAGCGGGGGCCGGCGGCTGCTTGGGCGCCGGCGGAGTTTCCGGTGCGGGCAAGGCCGCGGGGGCTTTGCCGCTAAAATGCTTCCGCATCACCTCGGCCAAAGCCGAATTGGAAAGGATTTCGAAAAATACGCGGGTGGCTAATAGGAGTCGCATGGTTTTTCGGATCGATCTGAAACTCTAATGGTTTTTTATCAGCACGTCCAACTTCGACAAAACCTCATCCAGCGTTGGCGAGGGAAGGTGTTCGATAAATTTGAAATTCCTTAAACGCCAGTCCAGGCACTTCATTTGATCGACGAGGATTGCTCCCTTTATCGACAATGTCGTCGGCAAAAGGACCTCAAAGGGATAATCCTTAACCTGACTCGTCACGGGGCAGGCGAGCATGAGTCCGCTCGCTTCATTGTAGGATCGAGGAGTTACGACCAAAGCGGGCCGATGGCCGCCTTGTTCGTGGCCAAGTTGGGGCGAAAACTCGATCCAGACCAAGTCGCCGCGCTCGGGAACTACTCGTTTCGCCATCACCAAACTTCCTTGCCCACGGGAGGGCCGAAATCGATCGATTCGTGCCGATTCTCGGGCGTGATTTTACTCACCAGTTCTTCCAGCGTGTAAGTCGGTTTCCCAACGGGAGCGATCACAAGATACCCCTCCTCGACGCGCAGATCAACCGTCGCGCCGTCTTCAACGCGAATGTCTTCCGCGATATTCTTGGGAATTCGTACCCCCAGGCTATTTCCCCATTTCTGAACGTGAGTTATCATAAGAACTTCTCCTGTATATACGTAGTATATACTTTATTCTGAGCAGGTTCAAGAGCTGATCCTCCATGAATACCCGTTGGGACATCGCGATTATCGGCGGCGGGCCGGCGGGTTTGATGGCGGGGGCGCGGGCGGCGGCGAGGGGGCGACGGACGCTGCTGATCGAGAAAAACCGCGCGCCGGGGGCGAAAATCCTCATCTCCGGCGGCGGGCGGTGCAATTTGACCCACGCCTGCGACGCACGAGGGATCATCGAGCAACTCGGTCCGCAAGGAAAATTCCTGCATTCCGCCCTGGCTGCTCTCGGTCCGAATGAGGTCGTGGAATTTTTCCGCGCGGAAGGCGTGCCGACCTACGTCGAAACCGACACGGGCAAGGTCTTTCCCCAAAGCGACCGCTCCGCCGATGTTTTGGCCGCGCTCCTGCGGAAACTCGAATTCGCCGACTGCGAATTGGCGGCCTCCGAACCGCTGATCGAATTGGACCGCGAGGGCGATCCGGTGGAGAACGGATTTCGCCTGACCACGTCGAAACGAATTCTCCATGCGGAAAAGGTTCTCCTCGCCACCGGCGGAAAATCGTATCCCGATTGCGGCACCACCGGCGACGGCTACCGCTTTGCCGAGAAACTCGGGCATAGAATCATTCCTCCGCGGCCCGCCCTAGTACCGATTTCCACCCACATCGAGGCGATTCGTGCTCTCCAAGGAATCACGCTGAAGGACGTTTTGATCGGGGTGCTGGAAGCACAAGTTTCCAATCTATCGCCCACTGTAGGACAGGTTTCCAACCTGTCATGCCCGAAGTTGAATCCCAAACGACAAGTTGGAAACCTGTCCTACGCGAGATGCCTCGGCTCGCGTCGGGGTGCTTTGCTCTTCACACATTTCGGCGTATCCGGCCCGGCGGTGATGGACTTGAGCCGCATCGTCGCCGGTCATCCGAATCCCAGCGCACTCGTGCTGGAGTGCGACCTCCTGCCCGAAAGAAAAGTAAAATCGCTCGAAACCTCGATCGCTCTTGAATGCGCGTCGGGCGGCAAGAAAGCGGCCTCGACATTGCTCGATCCTTGGCTACCGCATCGCGTCGGCGAACTCGTCCTTGAAACAGCCGCGGTGCCCCCCGACCGCCGTTTGGCCGAATTATCAAAGGTTGATCGCTGCCGAATCCTCCACGGCATCAAACAATTCACCGTTCCCATCTCCGGGACGCTCGGTTTTCGCCATGCCGAAGTTACCGCCGGGGGAGTCGCGCTGGGCGAGGTCGATTCCCGCACCATGCAAAGCAAAAAAGTGCAAAATCTCTACTTTTCCGGCGAACTACTCGATCTGGACGGGCCTATCGGGGGGTATAACCTCCAAATCGCCTTCAGTACCGGCTTTTTTGCGGGGGAATGCATGTAAAACTTTCGTAATATGCCGGTAATAAGGGAGTTAAGCATGGGCAATTACCTCGGGAAAATGCGATGAATTCCGTTACATTGGCAATGACAAGAGTTTAATTCCCCGGTAAAATTCGCCCAGGATCGTTGAGGGCAAAAATTCGGCATTCGATGCATTGCTAGCGGAAAAGGATCTCGTCTTGCTGATCTCCACCGAAGCTGCCGTTCCAATCGCCAAACGGGTGGCACCGCCGATGCGCGCTTGCGCCGGAAAAGGTCCGTGGGTGGATGAAGCCTTATCGCGGCTCGCGTTCACTCGAATCGATCGTCCGTCGATCCCCGAAATAGTGCATTTTCCCCAGCGATCTTCGCGCGAAGATTTTTACGCCGTCGCCTATCCGCTGATGTTCCTTTCCCGCCGCATGGACGAACGGATGGTGGAACTTTTTAAGAAGGGATACGTCAAAGGCACCGTTACCACCGGCGTGGGCAACGAAGCGACCGCCTTGGGCATGGCCCTGCCGTTTCGGCCCGGCCGCGACGTGGTTTCGATCATGCACCGCGATCTGCTCGGGCATTTGCTCTTGGGAGCGACGCCGCACCAGCTCTTCTGCCAATACATGGCCAACGTCGAGAGCACGACGCACGGCCGCGAGGGCAATGCGCATCACGGCGACGCGGCCCGCCGCCGCTTTCCCATGATCAGCCACTTGGGCAAAATGCCTAGCCTCGTGGTGGGCGGAACCTGGGCCGCGCGTCGCCAAGGGGAAGACGCCTTGGGCCTCTCGATTATCGGCGATGGCGGCAGCAGCACCGGCGAGTTTCACGAATCGCTGAATGTGGCCGCAATTCATAAAGTGCCCGTGCTCTTCGTCATCGAAAACAATTATTATTCTTTTTCCACGCCGATCGGCGCGCAATACACTTGCGAATGCCTTTCCGACCGGGCGAAAGGCTTCAACATCGTGGGCCGCACGATCGACGGCACCGATCCTTGGTTGGTGTATTCGTCCGTGTGCGACGCGCTCGACGCCATCCATGCCGATCCCGGCCCGCAACTCCTCGAATGCGTTACCCTGCGGCTTCAGGGCCACGCGGTGTACGACAATTGCGAATACGTGCCCGACGAGTTGATGCGGAAATGGCGGGCGCAAGATCCGCTGCCCGCCGCGCGGCGAAAAATGCGGGAAGAAGGCGGTTTTTCGGAGGACTCCATCGCCGCGATCGAGAACGGCGTCGAGGAGATGATCCAAGAAGCGCTCGATTCCGCCCTGCGCGTGGCGCGGCCCGATCCGGCGCGGCAGAATTGGTCGGTCTTCGCCCCCGCCGCCGAATCAGAGCTAGAACCGTTTCGCGCCCCGCAGGTCAAAAACGGCGAGGCCGTGAAAAAGGCCCAGGAATACCTGCTTTCCCTTAATCCGCAAGCGTTCCTGATGGGCTTGGATATCGGCAGCTACGGCTCCGCCTTCAAAACGTGCAAGGGGCTGATCGACCGCTTCGGCCCGGAGCGGGTGATCGACATGCCGCTCTGCGAGCCGGCTTTAATGGGCTTCGCGCTGGGGGCCTCGCAACTCGGCTTGAAACCGATCTTCGAGTTCCAATTCGCCGATTTTTCCACCGAAACCGCCACGCAATTGGGATTGAATATCGGCACCTGGTACTTTCGCACCGGTTGCCCCGCGCCCATTTTGGTGCGGCTCCCCTGCGGCGGCGGATTGACGATGGGCTGCTTTCATTCGGGCGAGTTCGAGGGCCTGTGGTCCCGTTTTCCGGGTTTGAAAATGCTCTATCCGGCGACGGCCCAGGAAACCTTCGAGGCCCTCGTGGCCGGTTTTTACGACCCCAATCCTTGCCTCGTCTTCGAGCATAAATTACTCTATTGGAGCAAGAGCGGCCCGATCGATTTCGACGGCGATATCTCGAAGATTTGGCGGGCGAGACAGTACCGCGAAGGCGCCGATCTGACCATCGTGGCCTTCGGGGCGATGGTTTATGAAGCCCTGGCCGCCGCCCAAAAATCGGAGAAAAGCCTCGACGTGTGGAATCCCTTCGTGCTCTCGCCGATGCCGCTTGCACCGATCGTCGAATCGGTGCGGAAAACCGGCCGGCTGTTGGTGGTGCAGGAATGCGGCGCGACGCAAGGCTTGGGCGAGATGGTAATTTCGCGCATCGCGCGGGAAGCGTTTTCCGCCCTGAAAGCCCCGCCGCAACTGGTCGCCGCCCCCGACATGCCCATCCCCTTCGCTCCCGAACTGGAATGCCATTATCGCCCCAACTCCGACAAAATCCTCGCCGCGGTGGAAGCGATGTTTTGAGCAGGAAGCAGGGGATGGGGGATAGGGGATGGGGCAACTGACTTCGCGATCTATTTTTAAGATACAAGACTTAAAACCAACTCCCGCATGGATGAGAGGATTGACGAACAAAATTCTATCCCCTACCCCCTATCCCCCATCCCCCATCCCCTATCCCCTGCTTCATGGCTTCCGACACCTTCCGCTTATTGCTGTACCTGCCCGCCGGGGGCGCTTCGGAAACCGAGGCCACGATTCTCGAATGGCACGTGGCCGAGGGGGATGAATTTCAGCAAGGGCAGCCGTTGGCGCAAATCGACAGCGCGAAATCGGTCTTCGAATACGAGTCGCCCTGCGCCGGCAAGGTGATCCGCATCCTGCATCCGGCCGGCGCGACCGTGCCGCTTACCGAAGCGATTTTGGAGATTGAGACCGCCGACGCCAAAATGAAAGATTGGATTCCGCCCGTCGCCGCGGCGAGTCAGGCGGAAATTCGCCCGCAAACCGCCGCCGCTTCGGCGAATTCCGCGGAAAAAGCGGCAGGCGTGTCGATTCTCGGCGTGGGCGGATACCTGCCCGAACGGGTCGTCACCAATGGCGAACTGCTGAAAAACATCCCGGAACTCAGCGACGATTACGTCTTTCAAGTTACCGGCATCCGCGAACGGCGCTGGGCCGCCCCCGACGAAAAGCCTTCGACGATGGCGCTCGCGGCGTCCTTGGAGGCGATCCGCAAATCGAAAATCGCGGTGAAGGATATCGACGCGATCGTCCTCGCCACGACCACGCCCGACGCCGCCATGCCCTCGACGGCGTGCATCCTCGCCGACCGACTCGGCCTGCCCGACGTGCCCGCCTTCGACTTGAACGCCGCCTGTTCGGGCTGGCTCTACGCGGTGGGCATGGCCCGGGGAATGATCGTCTCCGGCTTGGCACGGAACGTGCTCGCCGTGGGCGTCGATATGCAGTCGCGGCTCTTGGAGCCTTCCGACCGCAGCGCAATCTTCCTCTTCGGCGACGGCGCCGGCGCGGGCGTCGTTTCGGCCGCTTCGACGGGGCATCGCATCCGGCAAATCATTCTCGGCGCGAACACCCAGGGCTTGCAACTGGCCCGGCGCGAGGAGCCGGGCTACCAAGTGCTCGACGGCCGCTCGAACTTCGATCCCTGGATTCGCATCGACGGCCAATCGCTCTTCCGCTATGCCGTCGATAGTTTTTCGCGGCTGATCCGCGACGCGATCTCCCTCACCGGCTGGCCGGCCGGCGAACTCCCCTGGATTGTCCCGCACCAAGCCAACGGCCGGATTCTCAAAGCGGCCGCCAAACGCAGCGGAGTGCCGTTCGAGCGGTTCTTCCTCAACGTCGAACGCGTCGGCAACATTTCCAGCGCCAGCATCCCCGTCCTGCTGACCGAGGCCGAACCGCATCTCAAACCAAACGACAAGCTGGTCCTCTGTTCCGTCGGCGCCGGCCTGACCACCGCCGCAATCACCGTGGAGTGGTAAGATGTTTGGAAAAAACCTGAGATTTTGAGACACTTTAGCAGGGTTATCGGGTTGTCAATAGATCGAAACGAGCAACGGATCGCAAAACGCGAAAGAACGAAATCGCGAAAAAATATTTCAGATAACGCGATATCTACCGGGAATAAAATTTGGTCTTGAAGCTTGTTTTTCGCATTTTCGCCCTTTTGCGCTTTCGCGATTGCCCGATAAGCCTGTTAAAGTGTCAGAAAACAAGGAGTTTTAAGGAACGCTAATCGGCACTAATGAACACTAATTCGGGTGATTAGCGAAGATTAGAGGTAATTAGTGTTCTTCTAATTTCTCATTTCGGGGAACATTCGAGTTCTATTATCCTTACGTTGGTTCGTATGGAAATGCTCCCCGATGCCGCCCCTCCGGAGCTTGAAACACCTTGATCGATTCCTCCCAGGACCTTGCGGTCCTGGCTACACGACGCCGCCCCTCCGGGGCAAGAAATCACTTCGTAAACGAAACTCGGTGAATTGCTTCACCTATCGTAAGGTTTTTGCCGTTCGAGCAGATTTTCCGCGAGCAGGTCGAGCCAGTCGGCTTCTGCGTTCTCCGGCGGCGCAAATCGATCGGATGACGCATGAAATAGAATAGTGGAGAGGGGAGAGGGAAGAGTGGAGAGTGAAGAGGGGAGAGGGGTAAGGGGAGAGGGATGAGAGATGATTGGAGCAGCCTCACGTGCGCGCCCGGCGGTCGCGTGGAAAGGGGAGAGTGGAGCAGCAACCCGCGCGCGCCCCGCGGTCGCAGGCACGCGGTGTAGCGGAAGGGGCAGAATTGCGCCGATCCCCTCGCCCATCACGGGAGAGGGATCGGGGGTGAGGGCTTGTGCTGTTGGATCGCCAAGTGTCTCACTCTTCTCGTCCATTATGGGAGAGGTTCCGGGGGTGAGGGCCGTAGGTAAATCGCTCCCCTCGCCCGTTATGGGAGAGGGGGCGGGGGTGAGGGCCGGCGGCAACGCACTCGCGGAAGCCGTCGCGTAGGCGACCACCGGGCCGCCGATGATTAGCGCATCGACCACCAACTGATCGGCCCAAGCGTTCGCGCCGTTCCTCGACTGGATGAGGTCGAACCGGATCGTATCGAAATCTACCGTCTTGGCCCCGCTATGCGCGTTGTTATCGAGCAGCAGATTGCCGTAAGTCTGCGCGGGGGACTTGGTGAAGACCGTGCCCGCCCCGCCATACTGATAGCCCCAGCCGCCGTAGGCCGTGATCGTGCCCGTGAAGCCCGACTTGTCGGTGTAGTAAATCGCAATCCGCCCACCGCCGCCGCCACCGCCATGAATGCTGCCGTTCCCTCCCGCGCCACCGTCGGCCGAAATCCTGCCCACACCCGATATTGTCCCCGCCGTGATGTATAAACTCCCTCCCGATCCGCCACCCGCACCCACAGTGCCATAGAGGTAACCACTCCACACGGTCCCTCCCGTGTTCCCAGTCGCTGTCACATTCCCATCGACTTGCAATCGACCGCCCACCGTCAAACGCAGACTACCTCCACCCGCTCCGCCCGCGGCAGCACCGTTGCC
>JADLEL010000141.1 GCA_020846145.1 Pirellulales bacterium
GAAAAAGGGAAAAATAGTTTTTTAATACTAAAAAAGGCAAGAAACAAGCTGAAAACAATTTCCATTTTTCCTCTTTCCCCTTTTTCCACATTACACAATAGGTTACTCCATTCGGCTAAAATGATACGACAGTTATTGAATCGCCGATCCTTAGCTACCCGCTCGCGTGTCAATAATTGGACTTATCCCCTTTTTCCAATTTAGTGCAACGATTCCGCGGCATGTGCGCGGAGAATGCGATTCAACTCGGCTAGAGTGTCGGCATCGCGATGCAGTTTTTCATGGGGTACGGGCACGAAGATTTCGCTGCAAACACCCTTTAGCTGTGCGCTGGAGACGGACACGAATCCATCGCCAGGCTCTCCCGCTAATGGGCTGCCGCCCGTGCCGATGATCGAATGGAGCCGGACCTTGCGGGAAATGGGCATCGCAGCCAATGCCGTTAATAGCGGATTGGAAGGTTCCAGCAGGTCGATGCTGGTTGGCGGCGAATCATGAAGATATTCATAGAAAACATCCCGATTCACCTGCATGAGTTGACGATAGGCGGACACTTCCGAGCCGAATGCTCGAACGAGTCCCGAAGCTGCTCGGCCGACCAATCGCCGCGCCATGGTGGAACCGCGGTGAGGCGTACCGATAAACACCACGCGAGAAACAAACGGCAGGGGATCGAAGAAAAAATCGCGTTCCAGGCGTTTGCGCATCTCGGTCGTGGCGCGAACCGCGTCCAACGGCCGTCGGGCCGCCTGCCGCCAGAGAATCTCATGGGAATAGGTCGCCTGAAGCCGAGCCATGAGGCCGCCCATGCTATGCCCCACCAAAACCATTTGCCCGAAAGCGGCATCCCGATGCGCGGGATCGAATAATTCCCGCGCTACCAGCATCTGTTCGCGAAGTTTCGCGGCCGATTCCAACACGGCTCCGCCGGTCGGATACCGATATAACCAAAGTTGATAATTCCGGTAGATATCCGGCTGGGAGCAAAACTCGTTGACGGCGTCCAGCCACGTAGTCGGATCGGAATACAGTCCATGGATCAACACCAGCGGTATTTTGCCGGATTGATACGGCTCCATGAACAGAAGTTTAGGTTTTACCTCTCCATCCCACGGATCGAGAAAACCCTCGAGATAGATGCGCGAAGCATGCCGTTTGGAATAGGCAAGTGATGCCGTCAAATCGCGGTTCGATGCTACGATTGAGGAGCCTAACCGGGTAGAATCGAACAGATATGGATTGTATAACTCCAAGACGGCGTCCGCCGCCAACGCCGTGGAAGAATCTAAAAGCGGCGGCGAGGTTAGAGGAGCGGATCGATTCCAGCGCAATATCGCTGTTACCGGGAAGGGCTGCGCGCTTTGGTGGAACTGCTCCTCGCAAGCGGCGTGCCTGATGGCGATTAACGCAACGCCCAGTCCCGGCGCCCGATAGTTGACGGCCAAGCCGCTGCCTGAAATATCGCTCGCCAAGAGCAATTGGCTGAAATCGGACGGTTTCCAAGCAAAACCATGATAGTTGATGGGAATCACGCGCCAACCGTTTGCCTCGGCGATGAGCAATCGTCCCCGGGGATCCAAGCGTCCGTATTCTTGGCCGGTTTCGATCAGCCGGGAAATGGCGTGCTGATAAACCTGCCAGGCGACTTGATCGTCGGCATTGTCTGAAGACGGCATCCCCGCGGATTCGAGGCACTGCATTGCCTGCATCGCTGCGCGAAAGTAAAGATCCACGCATGTCGGATTATGCAGCGCCGCTAATCGGTCCGCCTCCGAGACATTCGCCACCGCCGAATTTCCGAGTCGCGCATGAATGGGGATTTCATCATGCAAAGTGTCCGATGATGAACCGGTGCAACGAAAAACCGTTATAGGAGGACCTTGCCGATGGCGCAAAAAGTTCCCTCGACAACCGCAGCATAGGATTATGAAAAGTAAGAAGGCAATTTGCCTGCCCCGCGGGCGCTTCCCGCTGGAACGAATCGGGAAATTTGCTCGCCGGGCGGTATGCATGACTTCGGTCCCGTTTGCAATTCCGATGGAATTGGGCCATTCCAAATATACCACGGTTTGCTAAACCGATTCTCAATCCATCGATGATTGCTGAAATCTCTGGTGAATTCGTCCCCGCAGGAATGCCGATTTCATCGGCTTCGTTGACTTTTCCGGCTTCAGTCCGTAAAATCCTCTTATTCTCCTTGAGCTATCTTCGCATGAATTTGCCTCAATGTTTTGGGGGGATGCCTCAGTCGCAATCTCGTTGGCCTATATATCGCAACTTTTTCAGTTGAAAAACTTCAAATAGGAAAGGAAATGCCATGAACCGCTGGATTCTTTGTGCATTACTGTTGTTTTTTGCGTGTCCCCTAGCAGTCGCGGCTCAATCGGAACAAGAAGCCAAAGACCTTGCCGCCATTCGCGCGGCGGTCGATTCGTACGTCGCGGCGTATAACCGCGGCGATGCCAAGGGCGTCGCCGGCCATTGGTCCGAGAGCGCCGACTGGATCGGTCCGTCGGGCGAACGCTTCCAAGGACGGCAAACCATCGAGCGGGAAATGGAAGCGATGTTCGCCGAAAACCGGGGCTTGAAAATCGAGGTCGTCGAACCGACGGTTCGCCTAGTGGCGCCGGACGCGGCCGTGGAGGAAGGCACGGTGCGGGTGCTCCGGCCGGGAGAGCCTGCCGGCGAATCGACGTACATCGCGGTTCACGCCAAGAAAAACGGCCAATGGAAGCTCGAAAGCGTGCGGGAAACGAGCCTCCCCGAGACCTCCGCGCGCGAGCAGTTGAAGCAACTGGAATGGCTGGTCGGAGAATGGATCGATGAAAGCGCGAGCGAGGTGGTGGAGCATCGCTGCCGGTGGTCCGAGGACGGACATTACCTGCTGGGCACGTTCGTCGTCCAATGGGAAGGCCTTCCCGCGATGAAAGGAGACGTGCGCATCGGCTGGGATCCGCTGACCAAGCAAATCAAATCGTGGATTTTCGATACCGAGGGCGGGCGCGCCGAAGGAGTCTGGACGCGGGACGGCGATCGCTGGATCGTGAAAATGACCGGCGTCCGCCCCGACGGCAGCACGGCTTCCGCCACCAATACTTACGTGCCTCTGCGCCGCGACCAATATCAATATAGCTCGACGGACCGCATCGTCGGCGGCCAGCCGGAGCCAGGCCAAACGGTACTCATCGTTCGCAAGCCGCCGCAACCGAAGAATCAGTAATCGCGGTTAACCATCGAAAATTTTTTTGAAGAGGATCCCTATTATGAAAAACTTATGTTTATCTCGGATTTTCGTGGGGGGGATATTGGTCCTGGCACTCGCGCTATTGCCAGAAACCGCAAACGGCCGCGGAGGAGGAGGCGGACGGGGGGGCGGAGGCGGATTTTCGGGCGGCGGCAGTCGCGGCGGATTTTCGGGCGGCGGCGGAGGTCGGGTCGGCAGTTCGCCGAGTTTTAGCCGACCGAGCGCGCCCGCCGCACGTCCATCGGGCGGCGTCTCGCGACCGTCAACTGGCGTTTCCCGTCCTTCGACGGGCGTTTCACGTCCCTCCACTGGCGTCTCGCGGCCCTCCACGCTTCCCTCGCGGCCCGCGGTGGGTGGCGGTCCTGCGGCGGGCGGCGGACGGCCTTCGGTCGGCACTCCAGGCAGCGGTTTGCAGTTGGGAAGCCGGCCCGGCATCGGAACCAGCCCCGGCCAATTGCCCGCCACGCGGCCCGGCATCGGAACCAGCCCCGGCCAATTGCCCGCCACGCGGCCCGGCATCGGAACCAGCCCCGGCCAATTGCCCGCCACGCGGCCCGGCGTCGGACCGGGCGTTGGTCCTGGTGCAGGGCCGGGCGGTGGTTTAGCGCAACGCCCCGGCGTGGGAAATCTGCCGGCTACCGGAGTTCGCCCCGGACAGACGCCCGGCTCGCGGCCGGGCATCTCGACGCTTCCTGCGGCGGGCATTGGCGCCGGTCTCGGAGCGGCGGCGGGGAATCGACTCCCCGGCGCTGGCAACCGCCCGGCGCAACTTCCCGGTCTGGATGGCGGCAATCGCTGGGAGCAATTTCAGGGCAACCGTCAGGATTGGGTGGCCGATCGTCAACAGGATCTTCAAGGCCGGCTGGAGAATCGGCAGGATTTCCGCAACGACTGGCAGCAAAACCGCCAGGACTTCATGAACGACCGCCGCGAAGATTGGCAGAACCAACTCGACGATCGTTATCCCTGGCACGGCGGATGGCACAACGGCTACTGGCACGGGAATTTTGGCAACTACTGGGAGCACATGTGGACGCAGCATCCCGTTTGGTCGGCGTTTGCGGTAACGGGCTGGGCGCTGAACACAGCCGGCTACATGTTCGGCACCTGGGACTACAGCAATCCCTACTGCGAATCCGGTTATTCCGGCGAGATGGCTTACGACTATTCGGAGCCGCTGGTGCTTTATTCCGAATCCGTCCAGGCGGATCCGAACGCTCAGGCGACGGCCGAAGCCGCCGCGCTGCCGCCCGGCGTTACGCAGGACGCGCTCGACCAGTTCGAGCAGGCACGGACGCTCTTCGCACAAGGCGACTTCAAACAGGCGTTGGATTTGGCGAACCAGGCGCTGAAGACCATGCCCAGCGACGCCACGCTGCACGAGTTTTGCGCCCTGTGTTCGTTCGCCTTGGGCCAATACCGACAAGCGGCGACCATCTTGAACGCCGTGCTTGCCGTAGGGCCTGGCTGGGATTGGACCACCATGTCCAGCCTCTATCCCGATGCCGAGGTTTACACTGCCCAACTAAGAAAACTGGAGGACTATGTTAAATCCAATCCCGACGCCGCCGACGCGCACTTCGTGCTCGCCTACCACTATCTCACGATGAATCACGCGGATGCAGCGGTGAATCAACTCGCATTCGTCGTGAAGGCGTTGCCCGGCGACGCCGTGGCGCGGCAACTCTACGACATGTTGACGTACAAGTCTTCGGGCGAGCCGAAGCTGCAGGCGGAGCCACCCGCACCGGCGGGACTGGCCTTGGCGGCGGCGGATTTGGCCGGCACGTGGAAGGCCAAGGGGCCGTCCAATTCGGCATTTGAAATGGCGCTCACCAAAGAAGGCGAGTTCACTTGGAAATACTCCAAAGGAAAAAAGGAACAAGTGGTGAAGGGCGCCTTCGCCGTGGATCGCAACACGCTGGCGATGGAGCCGGTCGCGGGCGGCGTGATGCTGGCCGAACTCAAACCGCAAGGCGCCAACGCCCTCGACTTCAAGATGATCGGCGCCCCGGCGAACGAAGCGCCGCTGCGATTCACGCGATAGTATGAAACCAAGGCGACTAATTGAAAAAAGGAAAAAAGGGATAAGTCCAATTATTTGGATGTCCTTGGTCTTCCGCGAGGTTGAAAGGTGGATTCGAGACCGAGTTTCTCGGCGGTCGCGGCTTGCCAGATTGCGCTGCCGAAGGGGCGACCGCGTTGGATCGACGTTTGCACCGCTTCCAGTTCCGCCTGGGGTTGCGGCCGGTTCACTTGAAGCAGCCAAGAACCAGTCCAGTATCAAGACCGCGTTTTGTTCAATGCGGGCACGGCTTGGTTGGCGATTCTGCGAGGCGGGAGCCTCGCGGACATTGCGTTCCCAGGCGGGAGCCTGGGAACGAGAAAAGCAGCCATTGCCTGGGCCGCTCGACAGGCCACGGCGCAAGCGGCGGGCCATAGGCCGAAGAGAGTGCGGAATCGAGTTCGAGATGATCGGATCCAGACATCTCGAACGGATGATGCCCAAATTGAGCGGGTGAATGGATCCGTCTCGCCTCTCGTGGCGGTGCCACACCGGTTCAAAAATCGGTGCTACCCGCTAATAATTGGACTTATCCCCTTTTTGCTGTTCATGTTGGCGAAAGAGATCAGATCAGCCCGTGCTTGACGAGCTTGTCGCGGAAGGTGGAAAGTTTCATTCCCAGCGCGGCGGCGGCGGACGACTTGTTTCCGCCCGCCGATTGCAGGGCCGTCTCCAGCAGTTCCCGCTCCGTCTTGCCGACGGTTTCATGGAACAGTCCGGTGGGCGGCGGCCTTTTCCGGGCGACTTCGTCCAATTCGGCAAGCAGCAGTTTTTTGGAAATCCGCCCGGAGCCGACCAGAAAGGCGCGTTCCAAAACGTGGCACAATTCGCGGACGTTGCCCGGCCAGTCGTGCCGCTGAAGCACTTCGAGGGCATCCGGCTCCAGCGGAACGGCGCGTTCCTTGGCGATGCGCTTCAGCAGGCAGTCGGCCAACAAGGGAACGTCCTCGCGGCGCTCGCGGAGGGGCGGAATGTTCACGTGCATCACGTCCAGGCGGTAGTAGAGGTCCTGGCGGAAGTTCCCCGCCGCGATTTTCTCCAAGAGATTTTGTTTGGTCGAGGCGACGATCCGCACGTCGGCCTTGATGGGCGCATCGCCGCCGACGCGTTCGAAGACTTTTTCCTCGATGGCCCGCAAGAGTTTGGCCTGATGCTCCGGGGGGATGTCGTCCACGTCGTCCAAATAGAGCGTGCCGCTTTCGGCGATCTCGAAGCGGCCTTGGCGGCGCTGTTCCGCGCCGGTAAACGCGCCCTTCTCGTGGCCGTAGAGTTCGCTCTCGATCAGTTGGCTGGGAAAGAGCGTGCAGCCCACCTTGACGAAGGGCCGCGTCCGCCGCGGGGAGTTGCGATGGATCGTCATGGCGATCAGGTCCTTGCCGCAGCCGGTCTCGCCGCAGAGCAGCACGTTGGCGTCGGAGCGCGTGCAGATCTCGATCAACCGGCGGACGCGGCGGATGGCGGGCGACTGCCCGACGATCGCATGATCGATGTTGCCGATCAAGGTTTCGAGCGGTTCGGGACTGGATCGGGTGGTGCCCTGGCGCTGGGCTTCGATCCGCGCCAAGAGCGGAAAAACGTCTTCGTTGCGGAAGGGCTTGGTGAGGAAGTCGAAGGCCCCCAGTTTTCCGGCCTCGACGGCCAGCGGGATGCTGCCGTAAGCCGTCATGATAATCACTTCGGCATCGGTGAGGTTGTCGCGTTTGATGCGTTTAAGGAGTTCGATGCCGTCGAGCTTGGGCATTTTCAGGTCGGTTACGATCACGTCGAAGCGGGCGGCGGAGAGTTTTTCCAAGGCTTCCTCGCCGTCTCCCGCGGTAACCACCTCGTGGCCCTGGTTCTGCAGGTCGTGGGCGAGCGTAACCCGTTTGATCTTTTCGTCGTCGGCAACGAGGATTTTCATGGCCAATGATCCGTTTGCGTGGTCGTTCAGCCCGGCGCCGAGGACAACGGAAGGGCGGGGAATCGACTAACCTGAATTATTCATAAGAACGATTTGTGGAAGCGGCATTTTGCCGCTTTTGCCTAAAATGCGGCAGGATGCCGCATCTACAATGTTTATAAAAAATCCCGACTCAACAATTCTTTTCGGCCCCCGCCGTCGCCGTTGGCTGCGGGCTAAACGATTCCGTGTCATAGCGTCAGTAGGACGCCATGTCCCAAACGATATGTTCCGCCAGTGCGGCGATCGTGCGGGCGTCGAGGCAGGCAACGCCGCCCAGGCTGTCCGGTTGCACCGAAAGCATGGCCACCTTGCCCGCCGCTTCGCCCGGCTCGACGTCGAAGTCCGGTTTCATGTCGCGGACGAGTCCGCCCGGCAAGAGGCCGCCGTCGCGGGCCAACAGCACCATCACCCGATCGCACATACCGGCCGCCTTGAGGATGTTGGCGGGCGTAACTTGCGTTTCGCCCGGCGTAACGACGACGGGCAACATTTGGCTCAGCAGCTTCCGCGCGATCTGTTGTCCGAGACCCTCGTTGGCCCAGAGCAAACCCGGCGCCGCCAACAACTGTACTTTGTGGAGGTTGCGATTGGTGATCGAGATGTTGCTGATCGGTTCGGAAGGCCCTTTGGGGCGTTCCGGCTTCGCCGGATGAATCTCGCGGGTCCGAAACGCGCCCAGCAAGATCTCGGCGATTTCATTGTCGGAGAACGGCTCGACGGCATAATAGAAGATTTTGTGCTTGCGATAGGCCGCTTCCCGCGCGCCGCCGGACGCGCCGAGGACCACGATGCGCGTATGCGGAGCCTGCCGGTTGATTCTCTCGACCAAGGCCGGCCCCTCATCGCCCAGCGAAGTGGCATCCAAGAGAACTACCTGGTCGCCGATCTTCGCCAAGGCGGCGAGCAAGGCTTCTTGGCTCGGCGCCTTTTCGATCCGGCAGCCCAAGGCGGTGAGCTGATTGGCTTGTTCCTCGGCCGAACGGTCGTCGGCATTGACCAAAACCAGGCGCCGCGGCTTGCAATTCGTCATTTCTTCGTGCCGCGTCGTGCAGATGCAGGCGATCCAGCCGTCGCCGCAGGGATCGCTTGCCAAGAGTTGCGGGCGTCGTTCCAGCATGGGATTCACCCCCGCCACCACGCCGGATACGGGCGACGGGATGGTGCACATCGGCTTGCCCGATACGCCGATTCCGGCCAGCGGCAGCCCTTGATATACGACTTCGCCGATCCGCGGCAGACGCAGGTTGGCGATCGAGGCGCCGCGAAGGCCCGGAAGCACCGCTCCGACCGTCGCCGATCCATCCACGGCAAGCTGCGCCCAGGACTCTTCCCAAAAAAGCGTCTCGGCGTCGGCCATTGCGGCGGCGAGCGGTTCTCCATCTTGCGTGGAAGTTTCACGCTCCCCGTCGAGCGCGGGTTGCATGCTGAGCACGCGCTTCACCGCCCAGGTAACCTCCTCGGCCGTGAATGGTTTCGTAACGTAGTCGCAAGCACCCAAACGCATCGCCGCGGCGGCGTTGGGGATGCTGGGATACCCGGTGATAATCAGCACCGGCACGTCCGGCTTTTTTTCGCGCAGGCGTTCGAGGAACTGGATGCCGTCCATGTTCGGCATCTTGATGTCCAATAAGATGATGGTGTAATCGTTTTCCGTGGCTTTGACGAGGCCCTGCCGCGCGTCGGTGTGGGTTTCGACCTGGAATCCTTGCCGGGAGAAAATCCGCCGGCAAGCTTGGCACACGACTTCCTCATCATCGACCACCAGCAAATTGCGATCGTCGGCCATGATTCGTTCCCCTGAAAAAAGGGCAGAGGGAGGGCGGACGCGCAGCAACCGCCGCAGGTGCATCGAAACGCTTCCGTTGCTCCCCCGATTCAACGGAGTGCTTTTTTCCGCAATTTATGTGCCAGAGGAAACACCGATCATAATCACGGTCTCCTCGCAGCGATATTCGAAGAAGACCGGAAACCGCAAGTCTTTGCGGATGAAGGCTTTTGCCGCACATTTCTGCTTCCGAGAAGCAAGAATGACGGAGTTGGAAGAACAGAGTTTCGAGCCTTTCAAGAGTATGGTTATTCATACGGTGTATGGAAGGCTATACTTACTTGCGGCAACCGGGAAGGGGTCAAGTCCATGTTTTCGGTTTACCGTTTTGCCACACAATACGTTTTCTCGCCGAAAAATGGACCAGTCCACGACCAGGGGGCCGTACGCTTATCAGGCATCAAGATATCCCGGCCGATTCCCGGCGCGTACTTAGCGCGTTGAGTCGCGCGTCGCTTGACGGCGCATCCTGGCGGTCTTAAAATCCCATTGCCCTTTCGTAACCGTTCACAGGGGACTGTCCCGATTTTCGCGGCGCAATAGATGATGGCGCAGAAAAAATGCTTAATCGCCGCGAAAATGGGACTGTCCCCCTCGCGTCGCGGGAAGGGGACAGGTCCATGTTTTCGGCCTACCGTTTGTCCGCAAAATACGTCATCCCGCCGAAAAATGGACCAGTCCCCGACCGGGTCGTGAACGCTTACGCCCTTTCTATAGGGACTCAAGCCCTGCGGGGAAACCTTCCTTCCTCCTTCGATAAGCCCCATCCATGACGATCCATACCTTGCGAAATTTCGATCAAAACAACGTTAAAGCGCGTTTTTCGTTGCCGCGTGTTTTCCTCATGTCGGCACTGGCCGTCTTGCCGACGGTTTCTCTCGCGGACGAACCGCGCCTGGAACCGGCGACGGAGCGGACCCGGGTCTTGGCCGATTGGGAGAAACTGAAATACGGCATGTTCATCCACTTCGGGATGTCCACATTCACGGGGGACGAGTACGGCAAGACGCCCGCCGCATCCGAAGTTTTCAATCCAACCAACCTGGACGCCGATCAATGGATTCGCACCGCCAAGGCCGCCGGCATGAAGTACGCGGTGCTTACGACGAAACACTGCTACGGACACGCGCTTTGGCCGACCAAGGCGAGCGATTACGGCGTGGCCACCAGTTCGGTGAAGGTGGACGTCGTGCGGCGGTTCGTCGATGCCTGCCGCAAGCACGGCATCAAGCCCGGTTTCTATTATCTTCTCGGCTGGGAAACGATGCACCAGGCCAAGATGTCGCCGCCCGAATACGAGGAATTTTGCCGAAAACAGTTGACCGAGCTTCTCACCCAATACGGCCCGATCTTGGAGATTTGGCTGGATATTCCGTGGGATATGGGCGTCGAGACCGAGCGCGTGCTCGCGGATCTTTATGCGTTGGTGAAAAAGTTGCAACCGGATTGCCTCGTGGCGCTGAATCAGGGCCGCTATTACCCGAATGGGAAGGTGGCGACGCGTGTTCGAACCTACCGGCACCAGCCTATCGACGGAATAAAAGTGGACCTCTGGCCGCGGGACATGGACAACGTCGAGATTTCGGTTCCTCCCGCCGGCGGACACGTCTGCGAGCAAGAGTTTCGGGGCAAGCGGTATTACATTCCGCTGGAGATTTGCGAAACCGTGATGCGGCACTGGTTCGATCTCGAAGGCGATGCGGTCAATACCCTGCCGACGCTTTACCACAAGCATCGGGCATGCACGGCAGGCAACGCGAACTTTCTGCTGAATGTCGGTCCCGATAAGAGCGGTCGCATTCCGGCCGATGTCGTGGACCGGCTGATGGAGCTGCGGCGCGCCATCGACGATCCGGCGATCGTGCCCGTCAACCTGCTGGCCGACAAAAAAGCGACCGCCTCGAACGTGTTAGGCGATCAATCCAAGCACGTCGCCGGCAATCTTACCGACAACGACTCCCGCACGATTTGGGCAACCGACGCGAATAAGAAGTCGGCGTGGATCGAGTTCGACCTGGGGGGCAAGACGACCTTCGACGGCGCCGTGGCGACCGAAGCTGGGAAGCGGATCGAGAAATTCGCCATCGAGATTCCCGACGGGCGAGGCAGGTGGAAAGCCGTATATGAGAGCGGCAAAATGGGCCGCAGCGGCCAGCCGCTACGTTTCGCGCCGGTTACGGCCGACAAGGTTCGCTTGCACATTCTCCAATCCTCCGGCGGACCGGCGATTTGGGACTTCGAAATCTACGACGGCGGCAAAAACTGACCTGGATTATTCATCAATATCGTAGAAGCGGCAGGATGCCGCTTCTACTTTTCGCCCGTCATTTTTCCGGCTTGAGGCCGCGGCTGCGGAGGAGCGCGTGAAAGTTCGGCCGTTGCATCCCCACGTATTCGGCCGCTTGCGTAACATTGTGCGCACAGCGGTTCATCGCCGCGCTGAGAAACCGGCGTTCCAGGTCCTCGACGACTTGACACTTCAATCGTTTGAACTCCTCCCAGGTACGGGGGATTTCCGCAGGGGAGAGGCACGGCGCGGCATCGCGTACATCCCAAGGCAGATGCTCCCGCTCGATCCGCATCCCGCCGTAGAGCACGGAAAGGCGCTCGACGATGTTCCGCAGCTCCCGCACGTTGCCCGGCCAGGCATAGACCTCCATGCGATGCATGGCCTCGCGCGAAAATCCCTTTGCCTTCACTTCCATTTGCCGGGAGAATTGCCGCAGAAAACAGGCTGCCAAGAGGGGGATATCGCCCGGCCGCTCGCGCAACGGGGGAAGCACGATGGGCACGACGTTCAAGCGATAATACAAATCGGCGCGGAAGGCTCCGGCCTTGACCATCTCGGCCAGGCTGCGGTTAGTCGTGACGATCAAGCGGATATCGACGGCGTGTTCGGCGGTATCTCCGACCTTGCGCACGCGGCGCGACTCCAGTACGCGGAGCAGTTTCCCCTGCGTTTCCTGGCTCAGATTGGCCACCTCGTCCAGAAACAGCGTCCCCTGATGGGCGACTTCGATCAGTCCCTGCTTCGTGGCGATCGCGCCGGAAAAAGATCCCTTGACGTGCCCGAACAACTCGCTTTCCAAGAGCGTTGGGGCGAGCGCGGTGCAATCGCAGGCCAACAAGGGATATTCTCGGCGGCGGCTGTGCCGGTGGATGGCCCGCACCACCATCTCCTTGCCGGTTCCGCTCTCGCCGGTCACCAGTACCGTGCTCTCGGTCGGGGCGATGCGTTCGATCATGGCGAAGACCTCGCGCATGGCGGCGCATTTCCCCAGCATCCCCTCAAAGGCATGGCAACCGGCGATCGGCTCCGCTTCGTTCGCGGCCGATGCCGCGGGGGATGGAGATTCGATTCGGCGCAAGGCCGATCGCAATTCTTCCGCCGAGCACGGCTCGCGCAGATAATCGGATGCTCCTTCCTTCATCGCGGCCACGGCGAATTCGACGTTGGGGGCGGCGCTCAGAACGATGGTTCGCGCCGGCAAGGCGGCGTCCCGGATTCGGCGGAGAAAGTCGAGCGCGTCCGGCCCGCAAGTCGTTTCACCGATTACGATCGCCTCGAAATCCCCGGCCAGCGCATCCTGAACCGCGGCGGCCGAGTATTCGCGGCATACGATGTCGCATCCCTCGGATTCGAGCATCCGCGCGCAATTCGGAGCGAGCGCGGCATCACCGGCAACGATGAGAATTCTCCGCGACATAGCCCACCTCGCCGCCCCAGGGGATTCCTAACTGAAGTTTTGCGATTTTCTCTCCGCTCCCAAAGGGAATGGAGGAGATCGAATGCTCGATTTGCAAAAGTCCAGTCGCCCAGGCCGATAGCCTGAGCATAATCCGACCGCTTCCGCAAATCAAGAGCGCCGAGCCGCTTTACCGCTCCCCTACGAGGCCGGCAAAACGACCTTGAAGGTCGTCCCTTTTCCTTCCTGGCTCTCGACTTCCAGCGTTCCGCCGTGTTGTTGGATGATGCCGTAACTGACGCTCAAGCCCAAGCCGGTCCCCTTGCCCACCGGCTTGGTCGTGAAAAACGGCTCGAAAATCTTGTCCAGGTGTTCCCGCCGAATGCCCGATCCGGTATCCGTCACTTCGATGACGATCCGGCCGTCCGTAGAGGAGGTGGCCAGCATGAGGGTGCCGCCGCGGGGCATGGCTTCGCACGCGTTGAGCGACAGGTTCACCAGGACCTGCTGCAATTGGTTTTTATCGCCGAGGATATGCGGCAAGGATTCCGCGAGCACCTCCACGATTTGGATATTCTGGAAGGCGTCGCGCTTCCCCAAGAGCAGGATCGTTTGCCGCACCAATTCGTTGATGTTCAAAAGCGACTTCACTTGCGGCGTCTCCCGCGCGAAATCGAGCAATCCCTTGACGATTTCCCTGGCCCGCTTGGTCTCGCGAATGATCAGTTCCAGGTCTTCCAGGTCCTGGTGGTCCATGTTTTCCTTTTCCCGCAGCAGGTCGGCGAAGGCGAGGACGCCGGTCAGCGGATTGTTGATCTCGTGGGCCACGCCGGCGGCCAGACGGCCCACGGAGGCCAATTGCTCGCTGCGGCCGATCTGTTGGCGAGTGGCCTGTTCGAGCAATTCCGCGCGTTCCTCGACGGCGTGGGCCATGCTGTCCACGGCGCGACACAGCACTCCCATCTCGCCCGGCGGCCTGATGCCCACCCTGGCCGACAAGTCGCCGCCGATGACCTTTTGCGACATCGCCACCACATGGCGAATGGGGCGAAGCACCAACTCGGTAGCAACGATCAGCAGTGCCAGGCTGGCCAGCGTCGCCAACACTACGAGCGTTACAACCACGCCGCTAATCACGTTGAGTTGATGGGAAAACGGAGCTTGAAGCAGGCCCACGTAAAGCACTCCGATGATGCGCCCCGCCGGGTCCCTGATCGGCTCGTAGGCGGTGATGTACCAATTATTCACGACGAACGCCGGGGCGGCCCAAACGCCGCCGCGGTCCAAAACCTCCTCGCAGACGGGCACGCTCAACTGCGTGCCGACCGCCCGGGCGCCGTCTTCGGTCTTGACGTTGGTGGAAATCCGCAGGTCGCCCAGGAAGATCGTTACCGTGCCGATTTCATCGCCCCGATAGACCTCGTCTCGGAATACCTGCCGCTTGATGGAATCGACAATCTCGTAACGCCGGTTAAGCAGATCGCCGCCGTAAAGCACCGCTTGCATCTGGCCGCGGTCGTCGAACACGGGTACCGCCGCGGCGGCGACCATCCCTTCGGTGCGCAGCGTGTCTTTGGTCGGCCGGGCGGCCTCCGTGGGAATGACCTGGATTGCGGCCCGTTCCGCAAGGTTCGATCCCTCGGCCGATAGTCGCTCGCGGGAAAATACGACCGTGCCGCTTGCGTTCTTGCGGTCGCGAAGAACGCCGGCGACCAAAGGATCGGCCGAAAGATCGTCCCCCGCCCGCTTTCCTCCGCTGCGGGAAATCACCTTCCCCGCCGGATCGAGCAAAAGGACGAAATCCATGCCGTCCGGGCCGGTCAGGTTGCGCGACATGGCTTCGAGTTCCGAATGTTTTTTTTGCTTTAGCACCGAAAGCAGATCGCGATCGCGCGCCGTTGCGCGCAACAGCGCGCCCATGACATCCAAATGATTGCAATAAGCGGCACGGGCGGCATTCAGGTTTCGCCGCACCCGCGTCTGAACCTCCCCCATCCAGACGCGGCTTAAGTAAAGGAGGGTGATGAAGGAAAGGAGCGAATTGGCAACGAGGATGATCGCAATGAGAGTAGTCGTGAGCTTGAAGCGAATGGTCATGGAGACCTCCCCCAGCGGCTGGGATCGACATGACTCGGCGCGGGAACGGGAATGAAATTCCGCGCCGACTATTATACTTCAGTTTATCGAAGATAGGAGGGCGGAAGCGTTCCCGGCGGGGCCTAGTACAGCCTGGAACGCGGCAATTTTCGAAGGAGGCAAGAAAGAAGGACAAGAAATAAAAAATCCGGCGACACCTACTCTCGCACTTTTGGTACTACCATCGGCTCAGAAAGCTTAACTACCGTGTTCGGAATGGGAACGGGTGTGGCCTTTCTGAAATTGTCACCGGAAAGGGACTGCCGCGCCGTGTTTCAGGCGCGGCAGCCAAAATAAAAAAATGGTTGTGGCGGGGGAAGCGGCATCCAAAGAGCACTTAGGAGCATTGGATACATATGGTCAAGCGTTCGTCCGTTAGTACCGTTTAGCTGAGCGCATTGCTGCGCGTACACATACGGCCTATCAACCTGGTGGTCTTCCAGGGGACTCTCGCAATAAATTGCTACGAAACCTAATCTTGGAGAGGGCTTCACGCTTATATGCTTTCAGCGTTTATCCTTTCCGTACATAGCTACCCAGCCGTGCCGCTAGCGCGACAACTGGCACACCAGAGGTACGTCCATCTAAATCCTCTCGTACTAAAGAAGAACCTCCTCAAGTTTCGTGCGCCCACAACAGATAGGGACCGACCTGTCTCACGACGGTCTGAACCCAGCTCACGTACCACTTTCATTGGCGAACAGCCAAACCCTTGGGAGCTTCTCCACCCCCAGGATGTGATGAGCCGACATCGAGGTGCCAA
>JADLEL010000142.1 GCA_020846145.1 Pirellulales bacterium
ACACGCGCTTCGTTTTGTGCTACAATTTCGTACTTCATGGGTATCCTTGCATCCCGTTTGGGAACTGTTTTCGCCAACAGGCAAGGATACCTTTTTTCATTGGTTGCGGCTACGCCGCGCTAGGTTTTCGCTTGGTCCGGCAAGGGAACGGGGGATGCGGAAGGCGTTTTTACCCAACGCTATGAGAATGGCATTTATCGAGTCTTTGGCGAAGGGAACCAGCGTGGCTCGAATACGCTTCGGCTCATCGGCCCGCCGATGATGGCCATGAACAGCGAAGGTGGTGGTGAAGGTGAAGGGGAGGGAGAGGAGGAACAGGGACCTGAACCACTCATTCAACTGGAGGAGCAATTTTACGGGATATATCATGGGTATATCGATGCCGGCGTCGAGTTCGGTGGTCTAGGTGGCTTTACTGATCCAGATTCAAGTGATTGGCGCGGCGTGTATTCTATCGATGGCGAAAATTATAGCGCCTTGAGCCTCTCAGGCGGCAATTTCTCCATCAATCATACGTTTAATGATCCCGGTTCCCATCTGATTACAATCAACATCACCGACGACGACGGGAACGTAGGTACGGCGGCATATCATCTGACAGTTCTTGAGCCCAAGGCATCACTTACCGATCCGGTGATCGTATTGAGTGAATGCACTGTAAATGGTTACGACTTTTCCGCTCTCGGTTATTTGAATAACGCCGATCCGGTGGCTACTTACTCGGCATCTGTCAGATACGACGATGAAGACGAGTTTGAAGAGCTAACCTTGAATTACGACAACAGCTTTTCCCTCGAGCATTTCTCCTACACCACGGGGATACACACATTAACCGTAGAAATTACCAACACCGGCGATTACAGCACGGTCACCAAACGTTACGATGTTTACGTGGACCAAGAAGATGAGCCCGAGATATCAATCGAGGGGCAAGAATTCAACTATGAGATTCTTGCGGGAGGTTTTTGTTCGATAGACCTCTATTCAAATGTCTCCACCGATACTTGGATCATTAACTGGGGTGATGGCTCCGAGTCTCGTGTGGAGGAAGGCCCCGTAACACATCATTTTCCCGATTATGCGGGTTACTACAATGCCGAAGAAGAGAGATGGGAATGTGGTTATTCCATTTCGGCTACAGCCATTGTCGGTAATAACGAGTACTTTTCGAATACAGTTAATCTCCTCGTAGTCAGGGAATCCCTGACCTTAAATTGGTCTCCCCAATCAAGCTCGACTTCTTGGGATTATGCACCGAACTGGATCAATCCTGCCAATAATAAGCGATATTATTGGGTTTCAGGCGATGCGGCCGTGTTCAATCAGGTGAATGGAGGAACGGTCGCCATCTCCGGCATCGTCAGCGCGGAATCGGTTCGTTTTACGACATCGAATAACACGATATCTTCAGGTATTTTGGCGATTCCAGAAAGCGGTACGGCCATTTCTGTGGACAACGGCATCAATAATTCCACAATTGGAGCGATTCTCTCCGGAAAAGGCATTCTCACCAAGCAAAGCGATGGACAGTTAACTCTTTCATCGGCGAACACTCTCCGCGGAATTACAACAATTTCTGGAGGCTCCATCAAGCTGAATCATCAAAACGCTTTGCAAAACTCCGTCGTTACGGTAAGTGTCGCCAATGGATTGCAGTTCAATTCCGGTGGTTCCTACACGATCGGAGGTCTCGCCGGTGCGAGCAATGTTGCGCTCGAAGCCAGCGGCTCAGGTGTTGCATTGACGGTAGGCGGGAATAATTTGCACTCGACATACGCTGGTGTTTTGAGCGGGAGCGGCAGCCTGTCAAAAACCGGCTTGGGCACGTTGACACTTAATGGAAATAATAATTATTCCGGCACTACGACCATTACCGGGGGAACCTTGAGTTTGGGAGCGAATGACAATATTGCCACCAGTTCCACCGTTTATATAAACGGCGGCACATTGGCGATCGGTGCCAATTCAAAAACGGTAAACGCCCTGCAATTGCTCAGCGGTTTTATCACCGGCACCGGCACGCTCAGCAACAACAGCGCCTTCGAGGTTCAACTCGGCACGATCAGCGCCAAGCTGGGAGGAGGCGTGGGATTGAACAAAACCGGGACCGGCACGGTGATCCTCTCCGCTGCAAACACATACACCGGTACAACGACGATTACGGGCGGCACGATCGCACTTGCCAATATCAATGCGCTCCAAAACAGCACCTTGGACTACAACGATCCCAACGGCACACTTAGCTTCGGCAGCTTGACATACGCAACATTGGGCGGGCTAGCCGGCTCAAAGAATCTCGCATTACCCACCAACTTCATTTTGACCGCCGGCAATAACGGCAGCGATACCACATACTCGGGCATTATAAGCGGCAACGGCAGCAAAGTCGTGAAGACCGGTAGCGGACAATTGACGCTTTCCGGCGCGAACACGTACACCGGCTCGACGTCGCTCGATGGGGGAGTTCTCGCCTTTGCCAATAACGCGTTAAACACAACCAGTTCGATTATTTTCAACGGCGGCGTTTTGCAATGGGCGGGAGCGAACTCGCAAGACGTTTCTCCTCGTCTGACAGCGAACGGCACCGCAAATGCCAAGATCGACACCAATGGCAATGACGTGACTTTCGTCAATCCGCTGGGTGAAATCGGCGGCATCGTCAAATACGGCGCCGGTGCGCTAAGTCTTTTGGGCAGTTATGCGGGCAGCGTTAACGTTTTAGGCGGGGCGGTGAATTGGTTCCATTTGCTTATTCCCTGTTCGATCAGCGAGGGCGACAGTCTTTCTTTGCAACTTCAAGTGGCGACGGCCGATTACCCGGCCGGTTCAAAAACCTTCGCTTACAACATCGACTGGAACGACGGCATGGAAACCAGCGGCACGGCTTCCATTTCTGACGCGGTTCCCAATAGTTTCACGCAAATCCTGGTCAGCGCCATCCATCCTTATGGCGATTCGGGAACGCATATTATCGATGTGGAAATATACGATCAAAGCAATCCCACCAACGTGATCTCGTTTGCCACGAGCGTTACCGTTAAGGATATCATCCCCACGGTTGCCATTCAGGGTTCCGAGCAATTGGAACTGGGGGAATCCTATGAATTATCGTTGGTTTCGCTGGATGCCGAGAGAGACAGCATCGTTTCCTGGAGCGTCGCTTGGGGCGACGGCGCCGTAACCGCGCTTCCGGCGGGCAATGTCCAAACGGCGCGACACGATTATATCAACGGCGGAACTTACGGCATTACAGTTACCGCGACGGATGACGAGGGAAACGTGGTTACCGCCCATACGGGTCGCGCCAGCATGGGCAAGCCCGACGCAGCCTTCGGCGCGAACGGGATCGCGAGGGCGGCCTTCGATGTGGTCGCGACGCCTGCCGACACGGCCGTGCAAGCGGACGGCAAAGCCGTCGTGGCGGGGGATACCTCCATGACGGGCACTTACGCTTTCGGCATATCGCGGTTCAATACCGAAGGTTCGCCGGATGCCGGATTCGGCGGTACGGGAAAAATTCAGACGCCTTTCGGAGGCTACGCAAGCGGATCGGTCGCGCGGGTATTGATTCAGCCGGACGGCAAAATCCTGGTGATGGGCAATATTGCTGCGTCGGGCAACCAGACGAATATGGCGTTTGCGCGCTATAACCAAGACGGCAGTCCCGATGAAACATTCGGATTCGGGACCGGCAAGCTAATCTGCAATCAGGCTACTCACGACCTCCATAATTCCGCCATGATCTGGACGAATACCGCCTACGACATGGCGATTGGGGCCGACGGAAAGATTTTGGCGGCGTCCTTCGCCGGCGGGGATGCCGCCGTTCTGCGGTTCAATGCCGACGGCACCGCGGATGTCAGTTTCGACGGCGACGGCAAAAAAACGATCGATTTCGGTGGAACCGACGATTGTGCCTATGGAATCGCCATCCGCGAGAATGAAGGAGTCCTCGTTTGCGGCAGGGCCACCGACGAAGGACGGTTGAAATTTGCAATTGCGAGTATGCGGTCGAACGGCGATCTCGATTCCACGTTCGCTTCCGACGGAATCGTCCTCGAAAGCGATATCGGCACGGCGGCCGTCGCCCGCCGCGTGGCGGTCGATGCCGACGGAAAAGTGCTCGTTTATGGGTACTCGATGGACGCCTCGAACGTTCCTCGCTTCACCGTGGTGCGTTATGGGGCGAGCGGAGAGAAAGATACGGGATTTGCCACACAAGGCATTTATATTCTCGACAACACCGCGGAGTTTCACGGTTCCACCACGGTGGGCAATCAGCACCTCTGCGTTCAGCCGGACGGCAAAATCCTTTTAAGCGGCAACATTGACCTATCCGGCAGTCCCCGGTTGGGAATCATCCGACTGAGCGCGGAGGGGACGTTGGACGCCACCTTCAACAATACGGGAAAATACTTTCCGACCGAAACAGGGCTGGGCGCGGGCGCCGGCCTCGCCCTGGATGAGGAAGGCGGAATCCTGGGGGCGGCCGGTACGACCGATCACCAATTCGCCGTTCTCCGCTTGAGTCCCGCACTGCCGGTAACGGTCCGGCATTATGTGCCCAAGATCTATTTTTCCGGCGCGGAAGAATCCGAGGTGGGAAAACCGTTCGAGCTATTGCTCGCCGCCTTGGGATTGGGATGCGAGACCATCGTAAGTTGGAATATCGACTGGGGCGACGGCAGCAGTTCCTCGCCTCCCGTATCCGGCAATTCCTGCAAGGTTCAGCATATTTACGCCGGCGCGGGCACGTTCGGGATTACGGTTACGGCCGTGGACAGTTATGGAAACGTCGTCGCCGCGAAGGCAAGCAATCAATTCGCCGTCCTGCCGTTGACGCCCCAATTGCCCGTTGCCGTAACCAGCACTACGGGGCACTTTTTCGTCACGGATTTCGGATTGAACAACGATAACGGCGACGAGTCTAATGATCTAATCACCAGCGATTCCACGCTGAAGGGCACTTTCCGGGGCAGTCCGGTGGCCAATTCCAGTCAAATTGACTTCGAGTACAGCAAGATATATGACTCTTCATCGTTCTCCTCCTCCTCCTATATCACTTATACCGGGCAAACGAACTTCACGTTCGATCCGATCGCGAATTCCAGCGAGTTCGCGGGCTATTCCGGTAATATTTATCTGCGGTATAAAGCCGACTGGGAAAGCGATTGGCAGTATTTTTCCTATCTGCTGGTGGAAGCAGACGCGCCGCGGGTGTCGGGGCTGGACTTGCTCTATAAAACCGGCGAGTCGCAAAATCCATCCACAGGCTGCAACCCCACGTTGAGCGGTTCGGTCATCGGCGATTTCGGCGGCGGGCATGTTGAATTGTTGTTCTACTACGACGCGGCTCTTTCCGAATCCGCGGGCACGGTCGCCGTGGCGGATTCGGGCGGCAGCTTTATTTTCGATCCTCGCAAACAGGATGTTTTCGGATATTATTCGAGCGGTTCTTCGGGCGATCGAACCATTTATTATCAACTCAAGCGTTTTGACGAACTCGGCGCACTGGTGGGCGTATCCCAGATCTTCTCTTTTACGTTCAAACTCGAACAGCCGCCGACTCCGTTGAATTATAATTTTGTGGATCTTCTGCGTCTCGTCAACGATACGGGCGATTACAACAACGACGGCGTGACCTGGGATACGACCGTCTCGGGGGTCGTCAAGAGTTATCCCGATCAAGATCCCGTGGCCGGCGTCCCCGTGGAAATTCGGGGATTTGAAGATTGGACGTGGCAATCCCTGGGGACTTACACGCCCACGAGCGGGAAATTGGTGATCGAGCTATCCGACGATGCCGACGGTAGAGTGGTAGCCGATGCAATCCGCATCGTGGAGGTATCGTCGATTCGGGGAGACGGTAAATCGGTGGACGACGGAGAATTACTTTTCTCGAAAACCGGCTCTGGAGTTTGGACGATAGAACAGAATGAATTAGCCTATAATCATTCCTATCGTTACCTCGCGGCGGGCATCGGTTCGAACCAGGCAAGTTGGACCTTCGAGGACCTCGATCCGGAACAATCCTATCTAGTGCTGGCGACCTGGGTTCCCAACGGCAGCAACGCCACAAATGCCTCGTTCGCTTTGCTGGACGATAACGAGGTATTGGACACCGTTTCCGTCAACCAGCAAGCAGCGCCCTCCGGAGTCTCCGACGTTCATGTTTTATTCAGTCTCAGCGCAACTTCCGGGCCGGATGGGGTTTTCACTGCGCAGTTGCCGTTGGGTCTTAACCAAAACGCCTGGATCGACGCCCGAACGGTGCAATGGGATGACGATCGAGGCGTATATATAACGTATAACACTTCTCTGACGTACGGCAACTCGCCGATCGAAGTGACGCGCGTGCCGGAGCCGACGGCGCCGGCCCGCGTGACGGAACTGCGTTTGCTGAATCCTACCGGAAAGGACCCCGAGGGCACCTACGATCCCACGCTGACGGGGCAAGTCTCCGATGACGATTCGCCGGCGCATCTCGAAGTCGTTTTCTATCGGATCATGGCCGATGAATCCGAAGTCCGTTTAGGCTCGGCGTGGACCGACGCCAACGGCCGATTCGTTTTTCAGCCAAATTCGACGAATGCCGGCGATACGCCGCTCTCGCCGGCGAACGGCATCTCGATCGTGGCCAAAGCCAAGAAGTTCGATTACTCGACCGAACTTTATGCCGAAGGTCCCGCAAGCAATGCGCTGGTTTTCGATTTCCTCGCGTATTCGCCTCCCGGCTTTGCGACCGCGCCGGTGGTCGCTTCGTGCGGCCTCATCTCGGGCCACATCGATAATATCGAACAGCTAACGCTCAGAGTCGAGATCGGCTATCAATCGAAGACGGAGTTCGCGCAGGTCGATGCCAACGGCGATTTTCATCATTGGTTGACCGGCATTGCCGACGGCGCCACGGTAATTTGGAACGCCAGCGTGCTGGGATGGAATGGTTATTCTCGGCAATGGATTTCAAACCCGAACACCGCCGGAGGCAATTTCGATTATTCGCGGGTGGCCGCGCCCGCCCAAGTGGTCAACTTGCATTTCGACTTGAACGACGGCCTTCCGCGGATCACGGGCTATGCGCTCGCGAACGTGTCCGGCGCGGAAGTTGCCGTAACGATTTCCGGCGGCGGCATGGCGTCGGCTTGCGCGGTAAAAGCGAATGCGGCGGGTTATTTTGCCTTCGATGCGCTTGCCATCTCGCCGGGGACCAGCGAGAAATCGTTCTCGCTGACGACCAGCTACATCGATCCGGCGACAAAAAGCCTGGTCCAACCGGCGGCCGGAACCGTTTTCAACCTCTATTATCTGCCCTATGCGGTGGAGACTTTCGAGTTGAAGGAAAACCTCGGCACTGCCGATGCCAAAGCCGCACGCATTTCCGCTTTCGTCGGCCAAGTGAATGGAACGACGAAACTAGCGGGCGTCGCGATCGAATTTTATCATGATAACGGCGGATCCCCGGACACTTTACTGGGAACCGCGCTGACGGACGAGAACGGCGAATTCGTCTTCACTTCCGTGTTGCTGCAGCCTGGACCAGCCGCCGTCTATGCCTCCGTCAAGCAACTCAACGCGAACGGCACGCGGGTCTCATCGGATCATACCGATACGTTGAGCTTCACCTTGCTACCGGAGATCAGCCAGGTGTCGGAAATGAAAATCGACGGCCAATACTCCCTGATCACTGACTTATCGACGATAAGTTTGACGGGGAAAATCAACGGCACGTCGAACAACTCCCAGATCGTTATCGAGATCGATTGTGACAACGATGGCCAATCGAACTATACCTGTTCTCCCTATTTGGGCGAGTTCACCTACCCTCTTGTGACGTCCGGCTGGAAGACCGGTTGGGCGGTCGTTTCCGCCAGGACCAGGATTACCGAGGGCACTAATATCTCGTACGGGGACTGGTATTCCCTCAAATTCGTCTATGCCGCAACTCAATCGGATTATGCGGCATTGGTTGCCGCCAACGGCAATTCCGTTTTGCCGCAAGATCCCGCGCAACTGCTCGCCGGCAATCGAGCGGATCTCAATTGGACCTTGCAGGACTTGGACCTGGGGCTGGAAGCGTCGCTTGCCTCGCTTTGCAGCGCATGGAATGCCGACATTCACGACGCCGGCAATACGTATTCCACCGGAATCTCGGCGGCCAACGGCGCATATAATAATTCCTTGCCGACTATCGACCATCCTTTTGCGAATTTCAACTGGCCGACGACTCCCGACGCCAATTCCCTCGCGATCCCCGCCGACGACACGCAGATTCAGCCCAATCTCAAAGCGCCGGACTATTCGGGACCGGCCTTCGATTTCGAAAAGGAGGAAACTTATCAGAATGACCTCGCCGGTGCCCAGCAAACAATGGAGAATGCCTTTGGAGCGGCCCAAAAGGTCTATGAGAATGCGGTCGAGAAGGCGAAACGTGATTTCAAGGCAGACAAGAAACGGGCGGAAGACGAATTCGAGCGAAAGAAAAAAGAAGCGATCGCGCTCTGCGAGAAGGAAAAGAACGAACCGTATTCATTACCCGACCTGCAGGAATTTTACGACCAGCTCAAGGAACTTCTCGAAGCCGATTTGGCGCTTGGAATCGCCGGAATCGGCGAGTATTATGCGAATATCGACGTGCCGGCGGAGAATGAGTTTACGAACGCGATGCGAGAGCTTACGCGGGAGAATAACGCACTCCTCAGTTATTGGGGCCCGTATTTTGCCGGCGCGTTGAATTTGATCGAGCGGTATTATGCCCACAACCTCTTGAAAGTCTCCGAGTCGGCCGCACTTCGTTACGATTACGATCTGGCCGCGGCGCAAATCCGGGAATTGATCGAAAACGGTCCGCAACTCAAGAATAATTGGGAGCTGAAGAGGAACATCGACGCGGAAGCGAAAATGCTCAAGCGCGTCGCCGAGTTGGAGCAAGCGCGGGACGAGGCCGTCGCCGACGCCGCTTACCGGCGCGACGCGGCGATGGCCGAGGCGGAATTCGTTCGGCAGACCAAGCAAACGGATGCGCTCGTCGCGTTCTGGAGAAAGCGCGCCCAACTCAAAGTCGATGCTCTCGATCGCGCGCGGACTCGAATCCAGGATGAATATAACGGCTCCGCTACTTTGGAAAATGATTATCGCCTGCTTTGGGCCGTGTACCAAAAAACGCTGGGGGAGAACGAACGGGATTACATCGACGCCTTGGCCGGCGCTTACGAGGCGCTGGCCGATCGTGAAGCCTCCGCGGTCCGCGCCGAGGCCGTCGAGGCGGCAACGGCCAACCGATCGCTCGTCAAGGGCGACGACGGGAATCCCGCGGGAGGTCTCGCCAAGCAAAAGGCGGTTCGCGAAACGGCCAAGGTCGAAGCTTGGAGCGTTTACGAGAAGGGATTGGCCGACACCGGTTTGGCCCGCAATCTGGAGAACAGCCGGCTCGTTCGCGGGCAAGCGGAAACTTTCGCCCGCGCCGCCAAGGATTACGCCGTCAATTCGCCTTGGATGAAACAGGTTAACGGTGTGCAACTTGCTTATCATACTCCAGGAGAGCCTTTTGGTACTTTTGGCGTGCTTCAAGAACATATTGCATGGGCGAAATATCAATACATCATTTACGTCTCTTCGGATCCGAATGTCGTTGATCAGGCACGTTTGGATTTGCTTACGGAAATTTTCCATATTCGCCATACCAAGGAGGGCATGAGTAGCACTATTGGCATCAACGGAATTACCTTCCAAGGCCGCGCGGAACTTGAATTGCTCGCCACACGTTGCCGGACGGAAGCGTTGGCGAATTTGGTTTATGCAACGCAATTTCACAAGGCGGAGGCCGATTGGCTGACGAATTCGGCAATCGCCGCCCAAACCTATGAAACGACGCTGGCGAACGCCGAATATGCCTATGCGACGAATGCCGCGGCGGGCGCGAACCGGCTGGCGAAGTCGATCGCGGAAGCGGAAAAAACGCGCATCTGCGGCGCGATCGCAACCTACGGCACGGCCACCGCCGAAAAGGCGTTCGAGGACGCTTCCGCCGACGCGGAAAAACAGCTCGAAATCGCCGACGCCGCGGATTTGGTTACTTATCAAACGGCGGCGGCGAACGATTACAAGTCGGCGATGCACGCATGGGCTTTCGACGCCGTCGCGGATGAATACCGATCGCCCTGGCACGAATACCAGCACGCGCTGGCGGCCCTCGAGGCCGACCGCTTGAGCGACCTTTTCGACAACAGATCGGACGCCGTTTACGAATTCGCTCCGGCCGAGGATGGCATTTCCTTCACAAAACATGCCGCCGTAATCGCGGAGGCGAGGATGACGCAGGCGAAGGCCCTCGCCGCGCTCAACGAAACGCTGGCGATGGCCTATGCCGGCGCCGAGTATGCCCAAGCCGTGGAAATCGCCGACGCCGTGGAGGCGCGGGACGCGGACGCGGCTGACTTCCGCCGCGACGCGGCCGTCGCGCTTGCGGAGAAAACGGCCGCACGCGAGAAGAATGCCGCCGAACTCAACCGGAAGCTCCACGACCGGTTTGCCGGCGTGGAATACAAGTTGACCTTGCAGTTGGACAAGCTCGAACGCGATTATCAAAAGGCCCGGGCCGACGCTGGCGTCGCTTATGGAATTGCCTCGGCCGCGGACGGCCAAACGCCGGACACGCGCGGCGCGGCGCTGCACGATACGTTCCTCGACTACGCCCAAAACACGGCGCTGGCGAAGACCGGCGCAGTCGTCGCCGAAGCGCAGATCTGCCGGCAATACGTTACCGACACCGGCAATCTGGACGTGGGCTATGCCGACGCCAAACGGGACATTCTCGCCGGTTTGGCCCTGGACGTCTATTCCGCGCAAGTCGAGTTGGCCGCGGATATCGCCGCGGCGGCAAAAACCGCCGCCGCCGCCGAGGCCGGAGCGGATGAAACCTATGCCGATAGCGTCGCCGCGGCCGGTCGCACCTACGACCGCGCCGTTCTTCTGGCCGACAACGCTTTCGCCGTGCGGACTGATCACGCCGACTCCGCCGCGCGCGAAGCGGCCGCCGACGTCCGCTGCTCCTACGAAGATGCGCTCTATGACGACCACGCCGAGAGCCTCTTGACCCACACCGATTACTTGGGCATTTATCAACGCGCCGTGGCCGAGGCCGATTACAACTATTCCAGCGCGGTGCATATTGATGTCAACGCCTATCAAGATGAAATCACGGCGGCGAGCAAGGCGCAGACGGCGAGCTTGAATGCCGCCGCGGTCGCCCGCTTCGATACGCTGCAAGCTCTCGAGGCCTCGCGGCGGCAAACCGCCTCGGCGGCGGAAAAGGCGTGGTCCGTCGCCCTGGCGGACGCGGCGGCAGAACGGCAACAGGCGCTCGATATCGCCCAGGCCGGCCGCGAGCGGGACGAAGCGATCGCCGACGCCGACCACGAAAAGAAAAAAGCCGGCTATCGCCGCACTTACAACGACGCCTTGGCCGCGGCCGACGTGCTTTGGGCGATCCGGCAGGCTTTCACCCCCTACCTCAGTTTTAACGGCACGACTTACGACGTTACTCTCAATATGTCCATCGTGGATGGCGTCGCCGTTACCGAGCAGGACTGCGCCGATTTCTGGACCGCCGTCAACCTGCTCGAAATCGACAAGGACACGGTCCATGTCGCTTCCGTTTCCGACCGCGAGGCCGCCCGCTCCACCGCGAAAGTCGAGTACATGCGCAATCTGGGCCAGGGAATGGTCGAACTCGCCGCGGACCGCGGCGCGGCGCTGGTGGCTTTCGCCGAAGGGCAAGGCGAAGCGGGCATCGATTACATTGAAAAGGTCAACGCCGACGATACGGCCTACTCTTCCGCCCTTGCCGACGCCGACAACACCTACTCCCAAGGGGCGGGAACGCCGGAAACTACTTACGTTACGGCCGTGTCCGACGCCAACATCGCGTACGTTACCACCGTCGGCAACGCCGAAGTCGATTATCAAACCGACCTGAAAACGGCCGACGCCGGCGATGCAACCCCTCCCGGCTACGCCGCCGCCGTCGCCGCCGCCGAGTTGGCGTACCACATAGAACTCGCCGACGACGCCTACCAAGCGGAGACCGATCTCTATAAGAAACACAACGCCCAGGCGGTCTGGAATTGGCTCGCTGCGCTCGAAACCAACGGCACTTACGAAACCTACGCCCGGGCGCTCGCCGCGGCCGACGGAGACTACAACGTCGCGCTGGCCGCGGCGGCTCGCGACGAGGCGATCGCCCGCGCCGTGGCCGAAAAGACGCACGCTTTGGCCCTGCAAACGGCCGCGAACGTACAATCGACCGCCCATACGGCCCAAGAGGGGATTTTCGACGGCGCTCTGACGGCCGCCGGAAACGCCTCCGCCTTGAAGCAGGCCAAAGCCGATAAGCAGCATCTCCTCGGCATGGCCGTGACCGAAAAGCTCTACGCCGTCCAAGTCGCCCAGGCCGAAAAAACCTATCGCGTCGCCCTGGCCGAAGGCAATCCCAACGCCGCAGCGGATCGCGACGACGACCTTATCGTCGCCGAACTCGCCAAAATCACCGGCACTCCCTCCGAAGCCGTTCCCGGCTTGGCCGAGGCCGAAGCCCAGTGGCTGCGCGACTATGCCGAAGCCGATGCGATCTACGCGTTGGGCGGCGGCGAAACCGGGAGTCTCGGCTCCCTCGACGCCGAAAAATCCTACGACGAAGCCTTGGCGGGCATCGATTACGCCTACGCCGCGGCCGTCTCCTTGGCCCAAAAAACCCTGCAAAACGCCTACACGCAGGCCTACGCCTGCTCCACGAATTCGGTGCCACTAGGCGGGGGCCAAACGACCGCCGGCTCGTGGAAAAAAGAGATCGCGGCCGAAAACCAGTGGCGCGGCGACGTGAAAGACGCCTACTGCGCGTTCCATGCCGACTCCTACGGCTACCAAGAAAACGCCCTGGCCGATTACGCCTCGTTCACTACCGATACCGACTGGGCCCAGGCCCAGTACCTTTGGGCCGGAATACGAGGAGATTGGTTCGACAGCGACGCCGACCCCGCCTACCAAGACTGGCTCGACGAAGTCAACGACTCCAATACCGATTATTTCGACGACCTCTCGCCGCTCTACATCGCCGCCGCCGACGCGCTCGACGCCGCCGACAAGGCCTACGCCGACGCAATGGCCCTCCTCGACCGCGATTACGTGCTCGGCTACGGCAGCGGCGCCGGCGCGGTCCCCGGCTCGGCGGCCCGCGAAAGAGAATTCGCCGCAAGCTCCGCCGAAGCCGATCGCGATTATTTGGGCGCAGCGGCCCAAGCCGACGCCGACCGGAAAATCGCTGAGGCCAAGATCGCCGCAGGCCAAACGTCGGATTACGATTACGACACCGCCCTGGCGGCGGCCAAGGCCGCCCACGCCTTAGCCGTCGGCAACGCCTCGGCCCTCCGCCGCGACGCCCTGGCCGACCTCCGCTACGAGCAGGCCAAGCAGACCTACGCCGTCGAAGACTTCATGCAAGCGACTGCCGACGGCCTCTACGTGGCCTGGACCAAGGCGACCGAGGGCCTCTACCGCGATTACGCCTACGACGAGGTATTCTACGATTACACCTACCGCGAAGCGCTCGCCGTGGCCGACGCCGCGCTCGCCAAAAGCTGGGCGGCCACCTATTTCGACGCGATGGACGCCTGGGTGGGCGACTTGGACACCTCCACGCCCCCCTCGCCGTTGCTCCCCTACGCCCAACAGCAGCGCGATCTGGCCGCGGCCGAGAAGCTGCGGGTGTGCGGGAACGGCGGCAGCGTCGTCGGCGCGGCCGACGCCGAGAAGCATCGGGCGATCGACGAGGCCCTGGCCGATTCCGCCCTGCTCACCGGGCAGGCCGACGAACTGCGCGACCGCAACGTCGCCAAGGCCGAGGCCGCGGCGGAAGTCAAAATGGTTTGGGAGTCGGCGCTTCACGGCTTCGATCTCGCGCATTCGGTCGTCGAGAAGGCGCTGGCCGCGCTGGGGCTGGAGGAGCGGGAACTGCCCGCCGAGGAAACGCCGCCCGACCTGGGCGACGAGTTCGCCGTCGCGCCGGGGCCGACCGAGGATTTAGAGCAGTCTTGCACCATCTACGGAGCCGACGCCGGGCCGCCGAACGGCGATCTTTTCTTCACGCCGACGATGCCCTACGCCGTCCAGCCGATGTTGCGGTCCGACGGCGGCGCTTTCTGGTGCGATTACGACCTCTACGCGCACGTCCTCGAACGGATCGGCGGCATTACGGCAGCGGGCTTGAATTTAGTCGGCGTTTATGCGCCCGGTCCGAATTTCGTTTCGAACCGCTGCCACCCGGAGGCGTTTCATCGTTACGATCCGGAAAAGGCCCTCAATTCGCTGAACGCCGTCCATCCGCACTCGCCGCTCGACGGCCTGCCCGACCACCTCTTGGCCAATCTCCTCCGCGGCCCGCACTACGGTTCCCCGCACGCCCCGCCTTTAACTCCCGAATCCAATCCCATCGACGTTTACTTCAGCGTCGGCCAAATCTACGGCCCGGCGTTCGGGATTGAAGTGAGAGATTTCGACACCGTCGATCCGACCACCGGCGACATTATCCACTACCACACCAATCCCGACGGCAGCTTCACCATCACCGTCGAGCCGAACGTGGCGGGAAAAGCCGGCCAAACACTGCCTCTTTCAAATGTTCCGCCCGGACATCATTGGATACCGCAAAATGTCTACGAAGATCTAAAATCGATTCTTTCAGAAAAAGCATACAATTTTTTCAAAAGCGCCACTCAAGATCCTTGGTTCTATTCCCATGTTGGACATCCCTGGAACGGCGTTACCCATGCAGAGTATAATAATGCCGTCAAACAGCTACTGAAAAATTATTGTAAAGCTGAAGGATTCAATGGGAAATTGAATTTGGAAGGAGCGACTAGATTTCTTGCTTGGATCGAGTCGGGGAAGACCAATATCGCAAGCGTGCTTACATCGAAGGCCGATATCGAGGCTTACAAACTCGTTTGCAAGTGGCGGAAAGGATTTTTGGCGAGCATAGGAGTGGCGTCCGCGGCGTATGCTGCCGACAAAACGCTTACGCAACAAGAATTGTTGGCGTTAGCGAAAAAAATCGTGAATAAAGACAAGAGCATTGTGTTATCCCCCAAAGCCCTGAAAGCCCTTTCGCTTCTCAAGGGCATGAGCATGACCGCTTTACGTGCTGCGGCGAAAAAATTCGTTCCAGTAGCTTTTTTCGTGGGCACCGCATTATCCGTGAAGAACGGATGGGCTGAAGGAGTCAACGGACACACCGGTCTGGTGGGCGGCTTTTTGGCATCGCAACGCGATTTGGTGATGGCCGATCTCATCGAAAGCGAGGTTTTCCCCCTCATCGCCAGCGCCGCCGAGGCATTGGGAGATAAAGCCATATTCGCCTTTGGGGTAAGAAACGAGAGGACTCTTACGCGCACGCGATATTCGGGCGAAAGCGTTCGCGGATTATCTGAAATCAAGAAAGCTCCCCAAAGCGGCGAATGGATTCCCCGGCATGAACATCCTCCCGAAAAGCACGACCCGCCGAATCGCGATCCCGGTTATGGACATTATTTCTACAATTATTACCTAGCGCGGCGTAGCCGCAACCAATGAAAAAAGGTATCCTTGCCTGTTGGCGAAAACAGTTCCCAAACGGGATGCAAGGATACCCATGAAGTACGAAATTGTAGCACAAAACGAAGCGCGTGTC
>JADLEL010000143.1 GCA_020846145.1 Pirellulales bacterium
CACCGAAAGGCCGCCGCATATTCAGCGCCGTCCTCGCTGCGCAACACGCCACCCTGCAACAACTTAACGCTCTCGCCGCATAAAACATTGAGGAGAAAGCCTCAATCCTGAAAACTAATGGCATAACTGTTCTCCGTAGAACGGAGAGCTGGATACTGTTGCAGTCGAGTGCTGGTGGTATTGACGTAGAACTCATTATCCACGGGCACGCCATCGGCATCGAACTCTCGGGCGTAGATGCCTGTGGGATCATTCCCGCCGAATCCGCACCACGAGACGACGAAGCCGCCACCCGTGCCGAACGCGACGGCCGGATAAGTTTGGCTACCCAGGGTCGTCGTATTGACCAGGAATTCCTCCCCGGATTTCACTCCCAAACCATCGAACCGCTGGGCGTAAATCCCCGAGCCGTCCCCATCCTGCCCTTCGCTCTGCCAGGCAATGAGATATCCGCCCGTTGGATTGGCCGCCACCGCCGGATAGTGCTGCGGGCCGTCAGTCTCCGTATTCACGGCGATTTCATCCCCCTGCTTGACCGCCGCGGCATCGAAACGCTGAGCCATGATATCCCAGGAGGAATCATTACCGAGGCTTGCCCATGCCACCACGAATTCGCCGTCGTCCAGCGCGGCCGCCGCAGCTTGACTTTGCACGCCCAAATTGTGGCGATTGATACGGAACTCCGCACCCTGCGGAGTGCCGTCCGCGGCATAGAGCCGCCCAAAGATGCCGGTCAAGTCATTCACTCCCCTCCCTTCCCAAATCACCACAAATTCCCCGGCATTTGTTTCGCCGGTCAAATGGACCACCGAAGGAATAGTCTGATCGCCCACGAAGGTCGCGTTCACCTGGAATTCGCCCCCCAGTTTCTCGCCGTCTGAATCAAGTCGCTGGCCGAAGATTCCCTTTCCCTGCCCGTCCTGTCCGTCGCTCTCCCAAACGACGACCGACGTTCCGTCCGCCGCCGCGGAAACACTCGCGTGGTTCTGATCGCCGAGGGTCGTGGTGTTGACCTGGATTTCGTCGCCAAGAGGGCTGCCGTCGGCATCGATCTGCCGGGCGTAAACGCCCCATCCGCTGCCATCCTGGCCGGCGCTGCCCCAGACCACAATTCCACCTCCGTCGGGCAAGGCGGCCATCGGATTGCCCCGTTCCGCAAAGCTTTGATTGCCGAGCACGGAGGAGATAACTAATTGCTCGGTCCCCAAAGGAGCTAGACTAAGCATCTGCCGCATTTCGAGCGGTTCAAAACGCAATTCCTTGGCCGCCAACGCCTTGAGGCGATTTTTCCGTGAGGAAGAAAAGGCTTTACGCGCTTTACGTTTTTTTCCGTGGGGAAGCAAGAAATTAAGCATACGAGTTGGCTCCCGAAAATTGCCGGAGGAATCGAATCGGATTCCGGCTTGCCAAAGGGGGATTTTTTAAGGGGAAAACGGCTTAAACGAGACTAGGCTAGCGCAACGACCGCTTATAAAGTTGGAGAGTTGCCCGTGTGAAAAGTTGTGCCCTATTGCCCGAGTGCAAGGCCCCTCGGTGCCCTAAGTCGCAACCATAAGCCACGTTCAACCGTCCTGCGCGGCGGTCCTTTTTAACGAACGAAGCAAACAACACAAACCAAAACCACAAAAGGTATTGAAATCACCACACTGCCGACAGACCGGCGGCGATGACTTCCGCACGCAACACACCAACCGTAGCTGGACTTTCACAGAAGGTGCGATTCCAGGGGGCCGCTGGTCGGCCCGTAGATTGCAATCTTTTACCAAGGCAGCGCCGAAGCACTCCTTGAGGAAAAACGCCTAACCCCCGCGTCCCGAAGGCGGGACGCGGCTGAATTGATCCTCTCCTCCGGCAAACGGGATTTGTATGCGATCGGCAAATCTTGCGGCTTCGCGCGATGCTTCCGATTGCGGAAGGAGTATCGATGTTTATACTTTGCTTCCGAATTTCTGTCAAACACTTTTTTTGCGAGACAAGCAAAAATGTTTTTGCGGAATGAGAAGTCGATTTCCCAAGTCCTTACACTCCAAGCCGTTGCGAATTGAAGTCGTGCGAGCGTCCCCCCCTAAGAATTTTTTCGCTTTTAAGAAATCCATATTTCGATAGAACACCGTCGAGTGCGATCACGAAAACTTATAGTATTGCGTGAAGAAACTCATGTTCCGGTATCTTGCCGCGTGCGATCGCCGCTTTGGGAGATTTATGCTAGCTAAAGCTGTTGTACTTTTTGGATTTCAACTGAATTTTACCGCCTTCACAGTGACACACCTATGTCATCCCTCCTTGAACTTGTGGCCGGAAAACGGCCATTTTCCACTCGTTCGGCATGGCGAATGCTGTTTATCAGAATTGCTTATAGACGGTCTCGTCTAGCGTTGCTTTCGCTCGCCGCGGCGAATTTTTTTTCGGTGCCAGGATGTCGGTGTGGTAAATGCAGCGCATGTGAAGATAGAGAAACCATTCCCCCCTTTGGCACAGAGATTTCCAGTATGTGTATAGAATTGACATTCCACAAAGCGGCGATTTCTCACTTTATCCTCCGCCGCATCTCCTCCGCCCGCCGTGCAGATTCCTCGTCAAATCGAGTCAACCCCGACTGCCTGTGCCCGTACCGTCGGCATGCTTCCGGCGCCGTTTCCGTCATCGCACGGATGCCGACGGCGTTCTGGAATTCCTCCCAGCGCTCAAGCAGCTTCGGAAAGCCGTCCACGGAAACATTCCCCAGTGATGCTTCACCCCGCCAATCGAAGCAACAGGGATGATGGTTCCCATAGGCGTCAAGGATGAATTCGGTCCAGGCCCGCATGCACGGGCGGTTGCTGCGATCTTCCAGGTGAACAATCCGGTCGTCGAGCTTTTCGCCCTTGGGATCGTCGTGATAATTATAACCGTGAATCTGTGCAAAGCGATGCCGATGCAGCTGAATCCATTCGGGATTACTGTGGTTACTCCACAAAACGAAGCGGGCCTCGCTGGTCGCCATTTCGATGCGATCCATGAGTCCGGTGAATTCGTCGTTCGTGAGCCGCTCCGCCTGCAACGTCGGCTCATTGTAATAATGCCAACCGATTAGACCGCCGAAACCGAATTCGGTGTAGGCCCGGATGGCGCATTCGAGAATCACGTCGTCGGTCAATTCCCGTTCGGTGTTGAGTCCGGTGAATCGCTCCGGGTGCATGTTCGGGCATTTATGATGTGCCTTGCCGAAGTTGCACTCCCGGCCGAGTTCAAAGATCAGGAATTGCGTTCGGCTCAGCGGTCCGGTCTTCGCCTCCGGCGCGGAGGCCCAATACTTGCGGGGTGTCACCGACGATCAAAGAAAGCGGCCGATGCACAAGCATGTGGCCGAGTTCCGCGCCTACCTCGAAAACCGCGGCATCACCGAGAAGCAGATGATGGAAACGATCCGCAAGCTGCAGAAGATGATCGACCACTGCAAATGGCGTCGAATCGGCGATATTTCCGCCAACGGGGCCTTGGAATACTTGGGCGATCTTCGGCGCGACGGTTTGAGCGCCCAGACTTACAATCATTATTTGAAGGCCGCCAAGCAGTTTACCCGCTGGCTCGTGCGTGACCGACGGACGCCCGTCGATCCGCTTTTGCATCTGACGCGGCTCAACGTGAAAGTCGATCGCCGTCATGACCGGCGGGCGCTTTCCGACGAAGAGTTCGTACTCTTGGTGGAAGCGGCCAGGACAAGCAAGAAGACGATCGAGGGAATCTCCGGCCCCGACCGGGCAATGATGTACGTCTTGGCCTCGTGGACCGGCTTCCGCAAAGGTGAGATCGGCAGCCTGACGCTTCGGTCGCTGCGATTGGAAGACGATCCCCCCACCGCGACCGTGGCTGCCTGCTTCAGCAAACATCGACGGGAAGATACGCAGGTCTTGCACCCCGAATTGGTCACTTTACTCAAGGAATGGCTGGCGACGAAAAGACGACTGAAGCCCGATATGCCGCTATTTCCCGTTTCTGGTCGTGTTCGCGGCGGTACAGACCGCAAAACGCACAAGATGATCGAAGGGGATCTGATCGCCGCTCGCGACAAGTGGTTCAAAGACGAGATAGACGAACGGAAAAAGGCGGAAATGATGGAAACCGACTTCTTGTGCTACTGCAACCACGACGGGTTGTTTGCCGATTTCCACAGCATGCGGCATCTCTTCATCACCAGCCTCGAACGGGCGGGGATTCGGCCGAAAATGGCGCAGATTTTGGCCAGGCATAACGATATCCGTCTCACGCTGGGCGTCTACACCCACATCGAATTGCACGACCAAACGGCGGCGATCGGGGCGCTGCCGTGGCCGCCGACGGGGAAGAACGGCTGGGCAGATTGCCGCGAAGATAGCTCGGCGGCTTAACTCCGCAGCGTAGGCAGTTCGCTATTCATCCATGTACTGTGGCGGACTCTTGCCAACCCGTTTTATTACCTTCGGAAACTTGCCCACCGGCACCTTATCGTCGATGGCCGAGACGTTAATTTGATGCCACCAATCGTCGCCAAAATCGAACCAGTAGCCAAATGACTGGTCGGCCTTCAGGTCCAGGGAATCGATAGTCGTCTGAGCCACGTCTCCCGCTACATTCCGCTCGCCACTGTCGAAATCGCAGGACAGGACGTATCGCTTGCCTTTCGGATCGTTCGGACCCTTGCCGAACTGGAATTCATACATGTGCTCATCGAAGCGGTCGAAAGCATCGAAGATGGCGTGATGCAAATCCTCCAGTGTCTGATCGCCCCGAATCTGAAGGGTTCGAGAGATTTCCGGATTTCCCTTGAGGAATTTTTTCGATACCGGTCCGCCAAGGATGAATACCTCCAGTGTATAGAGCCAAGTAACACCCGGTTGCAAAGGCTCGGCTTTCTTCATTCCGGCACGCCTCATGATTTTTCTCCATCGGCGATCTTCTGCAGCCCCGAGGAAGGTATGATATTTCGTAGGGAGCAATCTCGTCAACCGTCTCGGCCCCACGAGAGGAGGGGCGACTAATGAAAATCCGAATGCGATATTTGCCGTTTTCCCATCATCTTCCGGTGCTTCCCCCGGTGCTCTGATTTCAGTCGAGGTGCAATCTATGGTGTCAGACTGCTTTCCCCGAACGGCCGCAATCGGCTGGGAATGGCCGCGAATTACCGGGAAAGCGTCGGCCTTTTTGCCGAAGGTCGCGGCCCTAAGTATAAAGGACGCCTAGAGTTGCGGTATCTAGTGGCCGCAATCAGCCGCGAACAGCCGCGAGCCGTCGCATTCTGCCCTGAAGAAAGGTAAATATCCCCGACAGGATTTGAACCTGTGACCTTCGGCTCCGGAGGCCGCAGGCGGATTTTCGTAAACCTTTTACGGGCTATGGACTTATGGCGAAGAGATAAAGTCGCGGTGCTTCGGGTGGTGTAAGACTAGTTGCATCGCATCGGCCGCATTCGGCTCTCGAGACCGCACCCGATCGCCGGCCAACTCGCCGGGTGCTGGCACTCTCCGAGGGGTGCGGTACAATAGAGGGCATCTTATTTCCCTATACAGAAGGGTGCATCCCATGCACGAGGTCACCCGAATTCTCTCCGCCATCGAGCAAGGCGAGCCGCAAGCGGCCGAGCAACTGCTACCGCTGGTCTATAACGAACTGCGCCGGCTGGCGGCCGAGAAACTTGTCCTGGAAAGACCGGGTCAGACGCTCCAGGCCACGGTGCTGGTCCACGAGGCGTATCTCCGGCTGGTGGACGTGGAGAAGGCCCAGCATTGGAACGGCCGGGGGCACTTCTTTTCCGCCGCGGCCGAGGCCATGCGGCGGATTCTCGTCGAGAATGCGCGCCGGAAAAGCGCTTTGAAGGCGGGTGGAAACCTTCGCCGCGGCGAGATTTCCGATTTCGAGCCGGCGATCGAAGGCCCCCGCCTCGATCTGCTGGCTTTGCACGAGGCTTTGGACAAACTGGCGGCCATGGCGCCGCGCAAGGCCGAGTTGGTCAAGCTCCGATTCTTCGCGGGGCTGACCAACCGGCAGACCGCCGAGGCGCTCGGCATTTCCGCCGCAACCGCCGATGAAGACTGGGCTTACGCCAGGTCTTGGCTCCGTATCGAAATGAATGGGGAGACGTAGGATAAAACCCGGTTTCGTAACTTTTTCGAAAAAATCCGATTTTTCACCAGGTAAACTGCCGCTAGATCTCGCACTGTTTAATAGGAGGATGTTTTTTACGGTTGCCGCCGGGGAGGACGTATATGATCAGCGAACGTTTGGACGAAGAGGCGATCTTCAAGGCTGCGTACAAGATCGCATCGCCCCAAGCCCGTGCCGACTACTTGAACGAGGCTTGTGGCGACGATCCTACGCTACGTAATCGGCTAAACGCGCTGTTGCGGGCGCACGACGAGGAGCAGAGCTTTCTGGAGTCGCCGCCACCCGGATTCACCGCTACCCTCGAGTCGCCCCCGCTCGCCGAGGAGCCGGGGCAAACTATCGGCCGTTACAAGCTATTGGAGGAGATCGGCGAAGGGGGCATGGGCGTGGTCTATCGGGCCGAGCAGCAGGAACCGGTCCAACGCCAAGTGGCCTTGAAGATCGTCAAGCCGGGCATGGACACCCGGCAGGTGATTGCCCGCTTCGAGGCCGAACGGCAGTCATTAGCCCTGATGGACCACCCCAACATCGCCAAGGTGTTCGATGCCGGCGCCGCCGAATCGGGCCGACCCTACTTCGTCATGGAGTTGGTTCACGGCACTCCGTTGACCGAATACTGCGATCGGCAGCAACTCGCCACCCGGCAGCGGCTGGAGCTATTTGTCCAAGTTTGCCTGGCGGTGCAGCACGCCCATCAGAAAGGGATCATCCATCGCGACCTCAAGCCGTCCAACGTGCTGGTTGCACTCTACGATGGCGTGGCGGTTCCCAAAATCATCGATTTCGGCATTGCCAAGGCTCTCCATCGGCTCCCCAGCGAAGCGGAAATGACCACCGGCTGTGGCCTGATGATGGGCACGCCCGACTATATGAGCCCGGAGCAAGCCCGGCTAGGAGGCTCGGACGTCGATACCCGCAGCGACATCTACTCGCTGGGCGTGATGCTTTATGAACTTTTAACGGGCACGCTGCCGTTTGACAAGGATCGGGTGCGAGAGGCGGGCTATGACGAAATCCGCCGCATAATCCGCGAGGAAGAGCCGCCGCGGCCCAGCGCCCGGATCAGCACCTTGGGCGCGGCCGATGCCGTTACGGTCTCCGAATGCCGTCGGACCGAACCGGCCAAGCTCAGCCGGCTGATCCGCGGCGACCTGGACTGGATCGCGATGAAAGCCCTGGAGAAGGACCCGGCCCGGCGCTATCAGACGGCCCACGACCTGACCCAGGACATTGAGCGCCACTTGGCCAGCGAGCCAATCGCCGCCCGTCCTCCCACGCTCCTCGACCATAGCATCAAATGGGCCAGGCGGCATCGGCCGGTGGTCTGGTCGGCGGCTACCCTCGTGTGCGTCATTATCATCGCAACCGTCCTCTTCATGGTCAAACGCGAGGGAAAGATCGCCGATCTGAAACAACACCTGGCAACGGCGACTGCCTACTACCAAACGGCCGATTACGGCTCCGCGGAACGGGAAATCGTCGAGGCCCGCACACATCTCCAGGGTGCTTGGCAATTCCCGGCTTCCATCGTGTCCAGAGTGAACGCCCTGGACAAAGAAGTCGCCGAGGACAAGGAGGCCCAGGAGCGCTACCAGAAGTTCCAGGAGTATCGCAAAATCGTCCATGAGAACATTTACAACAACACCGAAGACACGATGCGGCAAGTGCTGAAGAACGCCCGCGCGGCGTTGGACCTCTATAAGGCGTTCGATGCTGATGCGCTGGAAGATCAACTCTCGTTCATCCGCCTGAATGAGCGACAACGGGCAATTGTCTCCGAAGCCATCGCGGAGTTGTTGTTCCTTTGGGCGGAAACGGAACTGAGCCGCGAGCAAGATCCGGAGGCTATCCCTTCGACTCTCAAAAAAGCCATTGCCGCCTTAGACCGCGTCCGGCGATTCCACCATCCCATTCCGGGCATTTACCGTTGGATGGCGGCGTGCTATCGGAGACTCGGTGACGAAGGAGCGACGAAACGTGCGCAGGCCGAGGCGGAACGACTGCGGAACGAAACGGCATTGGACTATCTTATTCTCGGGGACTTTCACTACCTCTGCGAAAACAAGTTCTCGGCGGCGTTAGATGACTATGTTCAAGCCCTCCAGCGTCAGCCCGACCATTTTCTCTCCTTGCTGGCGGCAGGGCTGACTCTTTCCTGGTTGAAGTCCGACCGTGAAGCCGTGGCGATGCTCACCGGCGCCATCGCCGTCAATCCGCGGAACATCCAAGCCTACACGATACGCGGCGCGGTGTATGCGTCATTCGAAGATTTTGACTTGGCGGAGGCTGATTTCCAGCGTGCGATCCAAATCAATCCGCACGATTGGTACGTTTATGTTGTGCGCGGCCAAAAGAAGAGTCGCGTTGACCCATATTTCAGCCTAGAACAATACAATAAGGCGGCTCAAGTAGCACACGCTTTCGTGCCCGAAATCTATGAGCACCGCGCACTTGCCCATTCCAACCTAGGAAAACATGAAGCAGCGCTGGCGGATGCAAACGCGGTGATTGAGTTCCTTCGGCCGCGTCTTCGACGCTCGAAGACGCTGAACAATTTGAAATGCCGTGGCGGAGGGAATATTACGCAGGAAATAGCATTTCTCGCTGCTTGCAGTGTTCGGATGAACGTGAACACCCGGCGAAAGCAACCGGAAGAAGCGGCGGCAAGCTTCCGTGAAGCAATGCAACTGGAAATTCACACCCCGGATGAATACGGGTTTCGTGCGCGTTTCCTTCTTTGCCAAGGCAAGGTCGATGAGGCGATTGCTGACGCGAGCGAGGCAATCCGCCTTGAACCCAACATGTTTTGGGGGTACAGCGATCGCGCGAAGGCATTCGTGGCGAAAGGTGATTTCAATAGTGCTCTAGCCGATATGACCAAGGCCGTCGCGGTTGCTCCAACCGCCATCTTTGTACGCTTACAACGTGGAAACCTATTCTTGGGCAAAGGTGAATACGACAGAGCCCTGGACGATTTCCAGGATGCAATTGGGTTTAGTTCCAAGTCAAGCAGCGCTTACCTGGCAAGAGGTTGCGCGTATGGGTATAAGGGGGATTTGGATCTTGCCCTCGCGGACTTTGACAAAGCGAGTCAACTCGCCCCAGCATCTGCGTTACGGTTCATCAGCGTAGCTCACGCCAACCGCGGCGAAACATACCTCTACAAAGGCGAACTCGATCAGGCACTTCTTGCGTACGACAAAGCGATTCAGCTTGACCCCTCTTTCAGCGGAGCTTTTGCGGGACGTGGTGATGTGTACCAGCACAAGGGCAACCTGGAACAGGCGATGACCGACTTGGAAAAGGCCCTTCAACTTGATCCAAAAAATGCGTCAGCGCTCTTGAGCCGTGGCGATATCTATCGGAAGAAGGGCGATTGGGAGCGGGCGCTGGCGGACTACGAAAAGGCCATTCTGTGCCAACCCAAGAATTCCACGAACTCCGCAAGTCTTCCCTACACGAGTCGATGCCGGCTCTATTTGGCAAAGGGCGATTTTGCGCGAGCGATTGCGGATTTTGATGCAGCGCTTCGATTGGATCCAAAATGGAGCGTAGCACTCAGCAATCTTGCCTGGCCGCTGATTCGAAGCCCTGACCTTCGGCTACGGTTTCCGGACCTCGCCGTGAAACTAACCCAGCGGGGTGTCGCGTTGTCTCCCGCACTTGGTATCTGTTGGCAGGCTCTTGGTGCGGCCCAATATCGGGCCGACTGTTGGGACGAGGCTGTGAAAGCACTGGACAAGGACGTTGAGCTTCGTTCGGGAGCCGACGCCACCACGTGGCTCTTTTTGGCCATGATCCATTGGCAGCTCGGTCACCGGGAGGAGGCCCGCCAGTGGCATCAAAAAGCCGTCGCGTGGATGGACGAGAAAAAAACGAAAGACGTGGAATTGCGCGAACTTCGCGCCGAAGCAGAGGCGCTCTTCGGCAAAACGGAAACGGAAAAACCGGGCAAGAAGGAAGAAAATATCACGCAAAGGCGCGAAGACGCAAAGGAATAGATTTTCGGGCCGTAGGCCCAGCCGTTCTCCCAGGGCAACGCCCAGGGGGAGCGAAGAAGGCAAAACCATTCACGCCCCAACGGGCCAATCGTACGCCTGGCTGCCCGGAGATAGGAAAACGCCGAAAAGGCAAGTCAAGCCAAAAGGTTTCTGGCTTGCCTAAAGCAAAACAACTCACACAAAATCCGTTCGGAAAGGAGGGAAAATCATGATTCGGCACTACTCGATCCCATTGACCGTGGCAGGACTGGTCGTTTTGTCCCTGGGGATGTGGCGGTGGGCCGCTCCAACCCGGTCCCCTTCGGAGAAGGCTCTGGCGGAGATCCAGCGACTCAAGGGCTGTTTCGCGCGGCCTCCCTGTCAGCCGAATGGGCCGGTGGTGATGGTGTGGTTGTCGGGCAAGGACGTCAATGACCAGACGTTGGAACATCTCGGAAAGCTGCCCCAATTGCACATTCTTCACCTGGGCGATACTAGCATCACCGATCGCGGTATGCGGCAGGTTGCAGAACTACCGCAGCTAGAAACGCTGATCCTGCATGACTGCCCGATCAGCGATCTGGGATTGGAGAGACTAAGCGGCCTGCCGCATCTTCATACGCTTTCGCTCCGCAACACGAGAATCGGCGATGCGGGCCTGAAACATCTTCAAGCCCTGGACGAACTTGAGATCTTAAACCTGTCCTCGACCCAGGTGACCGATGCGGGAATGCGACACTTACGGGATTTGAGCCAGCTTCAGGCACTGATCTTGGAAAATACCGCAGTGACCGATGCCGGTTTGGAAAATCTGCAAGGCATGCCCGCGCTCCAATTACTCGACCTTTCCCAAACGCACGTTACGGCGGGAGCGCAAGACCGCTTGGCGAAGGCCATGCCCGGGCTGGAGATCGTGCGCTTGGAGGAAAAATGTAGGGCGGCAGGATTTCAACCGCGAAAGGAGGAAACATTATCCTTCGGGCCGTAGGGGCCATAAAATCGGCGAAGAAAACGGCCGGCGAGCACCCGCAGCGAACGAGACGCTCACCGGCCCGACATCTCCCGGACGGCATGGTCCGCGCGCCCGGGGAATGTCTTTTCATTATAACGCGGACCGCCCCAGAAAAGGAGTGCTAAACCATGTTAGTTTTAGGCAATTTCAAACGAACCGCTCGGTCCGGCGGCAGAGACACCGCGCGCCGGGCGAGTAAGGCGTCGCGCCCCCAGGGCCGCCTGCGGCGATTGCGCGCGGAACCGCTGGAACGCCGCGAACTGCTTTCCGGGAATCCCTTGTTGCACACCTTTCAATCCGCGCCGGAAAATGACGGCCCTGGGGCCATCGCCACGGCGTCGGTCGATAACTACGACTATGTGCTGATCGGTGCGAGGAACGATGACACCGCCGGCGCCAACGCCGGTGCGGCTTATCTGTACGATGCCGCGATGCCGAACCGACAACTGGTCGCCACACTCTTCAATCCCAATCCCGCGCTGGGCGAGTGGTTCGGACAATCTGTTGCCTTTGCCGGCGGGAATATTTTGGTGGGGTCCAAAGGTGCGGCCTATCTCTATTCGCCGGATGACGCATCCGGGCAGTCATGGCATGTGGACCAGACCTTCCTGAAGCCACCCACCGATACTTATGGTTTTGGACGGTGTTCTTTGACGGCCGTGGGCGACAAGGTCTTTGTCGGCTCGTCTCTTTATAGCACAGGTGGTGCTGTGCACATGTTCGATAGCAACACGGGCCAATTGCTGCATACCTTCCTCAGCCCCACGCCCAGGGGCGGTGCCGCATTTGGTTGGTCCGTTGCCGCCCTTGGAAACGACGTTTTGATTGGGGAGTATGGAGGATCTTCAGGAAGCTACGCGGGGAGCGTTTATCGCTTTGATACTGATACGTTCGAACTGATTCAAACGATCCAGGCCCCCATGCCTGCCGCCGGTGACTACTTCGGGGATTCACTCGCCGTGAGGGACGACGGAAGCTTCCTTGTGAGTGCATCAGCGATGGTCTCAAGCCATCAGGCCGAAGCCGTTTACCTGTTTGACGCCGCCGGACAGTGGCAACAGACGATCGAAAATCCCACGAACGATCTTAACGCCGGTTTTGGGTGTTCTGTGGCGTTTGTGGGAAATAATGTTTTGGTGGGTGCTTACCAAGAAGATACCGCTGCATGGAGTGCCGGAGCCGCATATCTCTTAGACGGATCATCCGGTGAATTGTTAAGAACCTACTTTTCTCCCACTCCGAGCCGGAACGGCCAGTTCGGCGTGCCTGTTGCCGCGCTAAGAGATCAAGTGCTGATTGCTGGTATTACCGCTGATCATGTTGATACTGCGGTCTATCTCTTTGAAGGCAACCATCCGACGACGGGCGATATTTCCGGCCGAGTCTTCGCCGATCTCAATCAGAACGCGATCGATGATGACGGGGCCGCGCTGATGCCCGGCTTCAAGGTGTTTTTGGACGGGTCTCTGCCGGGCACTTCGCCCAACGGGATCCTTGACGAAGGCGAGCTTTGGACCACGCCGTTTCCCAAAAGCGGTTATTTTGTCTTCTATGGCCTAGAGCCGGGAACTTATACCGTGGCGCAGGTAGCGGCCGACGACTGGACGCCGACCATCGCCTCTCAAACGGTGGACGTCGTGGCGGGGAAGCAGTCCGCCGACGTGAAACTGGGGGCTTACATCCCCACGGGAGTCGCCGTTTACAGTGCGACCGGACTTCCAATCAAACTCCCGGCCACCTCCACAACCTCGCAAATGATGATCGCCGCTTCCCGGACCATTCTGGACCTTGATCTCAATCTGAACATGACCACGAGGGATCCCTCGAAGGGTATTAGTGTATCGTTAACCGCGCCCAATGATGTTGATACGGTATCCTTAGGCAGTTTTACTGGAGCCACCAATTACAACATCACCTTTGACGATGAGGCCTCCGTGTCAATTAACGATGGTACGGCGCCCTACGCGGGTAGTTACCGGCCGGGATTAGAGCTGCTCAGGACGGTTGACGTGTTGAATGTCAATGGAACCTGGGTCCTGACGATCTCGGGTTACGCTCCCCCCAAAGGCAAATTTGCCGACACCTTAAATGCCTGGTCGATCACCGTCACCTACCCCCTCACCTCGATTCCGCCGGCCATTGCTTCGCTGTCTGACAGTCCCGATCCGGTCGCGCCGGGCCAAACGCTGACCTTGACCGCCAACGGCGTTTCAGACGATAAGGGCGTGGCTTCCGTCGCATTCTATCGCTATCGCAGCGCCCTCTATTTAGGCCATTCGACGAGTTTGCTGGGTGTGGACACCGACGGTTCCAATGGTTGGTCGCTGGCGGTGCCGACCGCCAGCAACTTCCCGACGGGCACCTACACCTACTACGCCCAGGCCACCGATACCGACGGCAATCTGAGTAATATTGTTTCCACCTCCAACACCGTGAAACTTTCCGGCAAGCCCCGGGGTGGCTCGTCGGCCGACCTGATGGCGACCGCACTCTCGGGCCAAGCGTTTCAAAGCCTGGGGAATAACGTCGCCGTGCGGATGGAGGAAACGGTGGTCCAATCCAATTCGCCGTCGGCGCTTGAGCCGCAAAATGCCCGAAACGCGGTCGCGGTCGATGCCTTGCTGAGTTCCGGCCGATGGGCCGACGACCTGCTCCCCCCCTCGCAATACGAGGATTTATTGATGTCGCGTTCCCAGGAAAAGGCCAAACGCCGTCCGTTAATTGACCTTGCGCTGGCGGAAGTGGAAACGAGTATTTATGGGGAATGGTTGGCTTAATAACGAATTTGGTTGTTGGTTGCCACATCATCCCTCTTGCAGAACCGGCCGGTGGATGTCACTCGGTTTTCGAGTCGCCCACTGGCCCGGCTTGTGTTCAATTGCCGATAATACTTACTGCACTGCGCCGCCGGCCAAGCAGAAAATACTGGCTTTGATAACCACAATTCAATCAATAGCGCATTGTGTCGCAACGTGTTGCCGCGAACGGAAATCGGCAATTATGCGACTTGGTTCGCTTCCGCAGATCTGTGCGTTTCTTGGTAAAAAGCCTTGCCGTATCGCCACAATTCCAACAAAATTACCGCGACTACTCCCGAACGCCGATCGCTCAATGCTAAAAAAAGAGCTTGGATTCGCCCGCCGTGCGGCGGGCGAATTCAAGCTCGTGGCGCAATTCAATGTCCTTTACAATCCGGGGATCGCGAGCGACTTCTCAACCGGCCGATTGTTGGATTTCCGGTTGCCGATTCCCACGCCGCGAACGGCCGTCGGGGAGTTCCTGCCCTAATTCCTGGAAGCCTTTTTTTAAGATCCGTTGCAGCCCGGTCTTCGAGTAGCCCACCGTTGCGGCAATTCGCTTCAGTTCCCAGCCCGCGTCGTGGAGTTGTTTCGCCCTTTGAAAAAGTCGCTCTCGGCGGTTGCTCTCGCTGGGTACGGGTAATTTGCGCGATTCGTGCCAATAACGGACCGCCTTCTCGACGGTCGGCGCGCTGCACTGCAAGCGCCGCGCGATCTCCAGCACCGACAAATCCTCCTCCCACAAACGCCGGGCCTCGTCGGCAAGCTGTTTATACTGGGGGACGGTGCTTGATTTTCGGTCGAGGGTGGCACGCCGCTCGCGTCCATCGGGCAAGGTTTCTCCGTGTCGATCCCCCCATGCTTTCAATAGTTCGCGCACGCGCTTTGCCGGGCAGCTAAGGTGTTGGGCGATTTCCTGGTACTGCAATCCGCGATCGTAGAGTTCTTTAGCACGCTGCATCAAGTCCTCGTCGGTCGTCGTGCGTTGGATGTCGATCTCGACTTTGAGCGTCTCGCCGGAGTCGTCGTGGGGATAGCCCAACTTCCGCAGCAACGCATTCGGCAATTCCACTTCGAATGAAGCCCGCAACCAGCCTTCGCCCTGTTTCCGCGCGCCTTGCTGGGTAAGGAGAATCCGGCCGCCCGTCAAGTTGACGATGATCGCGCGGAGTGCGGCCGTCTCGGCGGGATCGTCGGCATGCACAGCCGCTTTCAGCGGCGTTGCCAAGTCTGCAATCATCTGCCGCACTTCCGCTTCGCTCGGAATCGCCGCCGGATTCTCCGCGGCCGCCGCGATTTCGGCCGCTTGCCGTTGCAATCCCGCACGTTCCGACTGCAACCGGGCGAGCCGTTGGCGATTCTCCAAGCGGTCCGCCGGGACGTGGGAAGCCGTCGTTTGCACGACGAATTCGTCGATCATCGCATGCATCTGCAGCATTTGCTGCCAGCGGCCGGTTTCCGCGGTATCCACGCCCGAAGCCAGAAGACGCACCGCTTGCCGCGGTCGATGATCTCCTCTTCCACGAAGGCCAGCGAGCGGTAGGTCTTGCGATACAGCCGGTTCGTGGAGAAAATAATCACCACGCCGATTTGCTCGGATTCCAAGGCGGCGCGGAGGTTTTGCAGCCCTTCCCGCCGCGAACTCCGACCGGTCACGCCTTCATCGACGAAAACGTATTTTTCGGGAACATGAACTCCATTCCGCTCGGCCCATTCCCGGCAGGTGCGGACCTGGTCTTCTATCGAGTGCTGAAATCGGCTAGAATAGCGGGCGTAGATGGCCCCCACGCAGCCCGGCGAAGTGCGGCCGGCCCTACCGGAAACTCCGTAGAGCGTCGTCGGATTACCCGCAAGTTTGTTCCGCGATCGGCTCCGTCCCGCCCGCGCATTGCCGCCTCCATAATTGGAACGCGCCGGTGCGTGGAAGAGATCGGGAAAGGGCCGCCCCAATTGTGCTGAAACTGTGCTTGTCCAATTGCCAAACAACCACAGACAATCACAAACAACGACAACCATCAGCAGAGATGCAAGTTCATGCCAGTCAACAACTTGCGACGTATAATGCTTGCCGGCAAGGACTTGCGTAAAACGGCCGGAAAGAAGTTTATCCCCTCGGCTTGGAACTGCTAAGTGATATCGCACTTCTAGCCGAGGGGATAAACCCCTCGGCTCGCTATAAACAAGCTCGATATAAACGAATACCAAGGAGCATCCATGATTCAAACGAGAACTGCGATCCTAAAGCGTTTGCGCGAAAAAGTGGCCAGCGGCAAGCCGATCGTCGGCGGCGGGGCGGGCACGGGCATTTCGGCGAAATGCGAGGAGGCCGGCGGAATCGACCTCATCGTGATCTACAATTCGGGCCGATACCGCATGGCCGGGCGGGGATCGCTTTCGGGGCTGATGCCCTACGGGAACGCCAACCAGGTCGTCAAAGAGATGGCCTATGAGGTGCTCACCGCCGTCGAACACACGCCGGTGTTGGCCGGTGTCTGCGGGACCGATCCGTTCATGATCCGCGCGCACTTTCTCCGCGAACTCAAGGAGTTGGGTTTCGCCGGCATCCAGAACTTTCCCACCGTGGGCTTGATCGACGGCCTGTTCCGCGAAAACCTCGAAGAAACCGGCATGAGCTATCGCATGGAGGTCGAATGCATCGCCGCCGCGCGCGAGATGGACTTGCTCACCACGCCCTATGCGTTCAACGTGGAGGAAGCGCGGCGGATGACCGAGGCCGGGGCCGATATCGTGGTTGCCCACATGGGATTGACCTCGAGCGGCACGATCGGCGCGAAGACCGTCAAAACGCTCGACCAATGCGTCGGCGAAGTGCAGGCCATCGCCGACGCGGTCAAATCGCTCCGCGGCGAGTGCCTGGTGCTCTGCCACGGCGGGCCGATCGCCAATCCCGCCGACGCCCGATACATCCTCGAACGCTGCCCGGGCGTGGACGGTTTTTACGGAGCCAGTTCGATGGAGCGATTGCCCACCGAAATCGCCATTACCCGGCAAGTTCGCGAGTTTACCGATTTGAAACTCGCGCGCGGTTGAGTGAAAGTACAATTAACACAAATCATTTCAGGAGATATCCATCATGAATCGCAGGGAACTATTGCGCACAACGATGTTATCGGCCGGTTTGGCGGCGGCGGGATCGCTCGGCGGCTTGGCGGCCTGGGCCGAGGAACCGGCGGCGAAACCGCTGGATTCGGAGAAGAAGGGGAAAAAACCGGAAGCCGCCAAGAAGAAAATCCTCCTCATCGGCGGCAATCCCGATCATCCGCCCGGCACGCATCTCTACATGAAAGAATGCGAACTGCTGGCAAAGTGCCTGCGGCAAACGCCGGGTGTGGAAACGGCGGTCTCGAACGGCTGGCCGAAAGACGCGAAAATGCTCGAGGGCCTCGCGGCCATCGCGCTCTACAGCAATCCGGGAGCCGAGCATCTCTTCGCCCCGGACCATGCCGAAAAGGCCGAGGCGCTCTTGAAAAGCGGCGTCGGCCTGGCCGCGCTGCACTGGGGAACGGGCATCGGCAATTCGAAAAACGAGAAATTGGTCGAGAAGTATATCGACTGCTTGGGCGGTGCGTTCGGCGGGTGGTCCCGCTACGTGTTCAGCCGATCGCGGATCGTGCAGCTCGAACCGAAGCATCCGATCTGCCGCGGCTGGACGGACTTCGATCTCAAGGACGAATGGTATCTGAACATGCGGCTCAAGCCGGAGGTGAAATCGCTGGCCCAGGTCCGCTATGAAAACCAGGACCAGGTCGTGATGTGGACCTATGAACGAAAGGACGCCGACGGCGGACGCTCCTTTGCCAATACCCTCGGACATTACCACGAGAATTTCGGCATGGAACCGATCCGCAAGTCGATGCTCAACGGCATCCTTTGGACGGCACGCCTCGATATTCCCGCAAAGGGCGCGCCCTGCGAAATTACCGCGGAGGATATGAAATTATGATTCAACATCAAAACACGCTCACTCGTCGCCGATTCATGGGACAATCGATCGCCCTGGCGGGCGCGGCCGCTGCGGCTCCGCTGATCGTCCCCTCCTCGGCGCTCGGCCTTGACGGGAACACCGCTCCCAGCGAGCGGATCGTCCTGGGGGCCATCGGGCTGGGATTCTTTTGGGATTTCCCCATTGCTTGGGGATATAAAACGGCGCAGTTGGTCGCCTTGTGCGACGTGAACGCCCAGCGCCTCGAGTCGGGTAAGCAGCAGGTGGACAAACACTACGGCAACGGCGATTGCAAAACCTACAAGGATTTCCGCGACCTGCTCGCCCGCAAGGACATCGACGCGGTTTACATCGCCACGCCGGACCATTGGCACGCCCTGGTAACGATTGCCGCCGCGAAAGCCGGCAAGGACATCTACTGCCAGAAGCCGCTCACGCACACGGTGGCCGAAGGCCGCGCGGTGGTCGATGCCGTCAATCGCCACGGCGTGGTCTTTCAGCACGGCACGCAACAACGCTCGGGATGGTCGTTCTGGTACGCCGCCGAGTTGGTCCGCAACGGGCGGATCGGCAAGCTTGAGACGGTCCACCTGGGCGTGCCCAGCGGACGAAGCTGTCCGCCACAGCCGGCCCAGCCCGTTCCCCAGTGGTTGGATTGGGAGATGTGGCTCGGTCCCGCGCCGCAGGCGCCGTTTTGCGAGGCCCGCTGCTTGCAGGGCCATTCCTGGTACTTTATTTCCGATTATTGCGTGGGCTATATCGCCGGCTGGGGCGTCCACCACCTCGACAGCGCCATGCAGGGCTTGGGCGACGATTTCGGCGGCGTTTTCGAGGTCGATGGCCGCGGCGTCTTCCCCAAGGACGGACTTTACGATACGCCCCTCACCTGGCGCGTCGAATACACGTTTCCCAGCGGTGTGAAGATCATCGATACCGACGTTACCCAGCAGCCCATGGGCGTGCGCTACCGGGGTTCCGAAGGATCGGTGTTCTGCTGGCGCGGCAACGTTCTGGAAACCGATCCGAAATCGGTCCGCGGCGAGACGATCCTGCCGCAGGAGATCCATTGCTACGAGAGCACCGACCACGTGCGGAACTGGCTCGATTGCATCCGCAGCCGCAAGCGCACGGCCGCGCCGGTGGAGATCGCCCATCAATCGACCACGCTTTGCAATATCGGCGCGATCTCGATGCTGCTGGGCCGAAAGCTTCGCTGGGACCCGGCAGCGGAAAAATTCCTCGGCGACGACGAAGCAAACCGCTTCCTCTCCCAGCCGATGCGCGAGCCGTGGTGCATTTAGTGCCTATCCCAAAACCATGTCGGTTGGGGTGGCAGTACAACTGCCACCCCAACGAATTGAGGTTTTAGGATAAGTTTTTTAACGAAATTTTGTCAGGAACTACATTCCATGAAAAAACCATCCAATATCTTCCGTCCTTTTCGGGCCATCGGTTTTCTTCGAATCGCGTGCATTGCAATTTTGGTTGCGGTAACGCAACCGACGGCCGCCGCCGACACGCCCCGGCCCGACGATCCGCAACTGCTCCTATGGCTCGACGCCGCGGACGCCGGCACGCTGACCCTCGACGCCGACGGGCACGTCTCGGCGTGGGCCAACAAGGCGCAGCGCGTTGACGGAAAATTCACGAGCGGCGACCGCCAGCGGCCGCTTTTCGTGGAAAAGGCCCTCGGCGGGCGGCCCGCGCTGCGGTTCGACGGCATTGACGACGTCCTCCGCAACGCGCAATTCGGCCGCGCGGCAAAAACGTGGACGCTCGTGGTCGTCGTGAATCCGCGGTCCAACAAGGGGAACGGGCAGTTCCACGGCATCTTTTCGGCCAATCGCCGTAAAACCGACGATTTCGTAAGCGGCATGAACGTCGATCTGGGGCCCGTCGAAACCTCCAGCTTCAGCGAGTTGAACTTGGAAGGAGCCAAGGACGAGCCCGGCGTGCGGAGCCTGCGCACCGAGGCCTCGAATTTCGGCGAGGGGCAGATTCTGACAATCGTTACCGATGCGGCGCTGTCGAAACTCTTCGTCGGCCTGGAGGCGGAGAACATGCGCTTCGCCGGCGATGCGGAAAACTCTTTGGAAGAAGTCCGCCTGGGCGGTCGGTACTTCGCCGGAGCGGAGCACGGTTTCCTCGACGGCGATATTTCGGAGGTGCTGCTCTACGACGCCGCCTTGTCCGACGCCCGGCGCATCGCCCTGACCGAATATCTCGCAAAAAAATACGATTGCGCCTCGAAAAAGATCGAATACTCGCTCGAAGGCGCCTGGATTGCGCTCAAAAGCTACGACGGCTTCGGCAGCCGCTTGAAGCTGACGCCCATCGATCGGGCGATTCGTGAATCGCACGGCAATGCATCCCAGCAAAAGGAGATCGAGCGGCGGCTGATCGATGTTTTGCAAACCGAGGCGACCGCGGCCGCCAAGGAATTCGCCGTCCGGCGATTGATCTTCGTCGGCTCGGAAGAGAGCATTCCCGCTTTGGCGAAGTACCTCGTCGATCCCCAACTCGGCCCCCTTGCGCAAATCACCGTCCAAGCGATACCCGGCGAAGCGTCCGCGGCGGCGTTGCGGCAAGCGGTCGAGAAGGCCCCGCACGGCCGTCAACTGGGATTGATTCAAGGCTTGGGAATGCTCCGCGATCGGAAAGCCGTTCCGATGCTCGCCGGTCTCGTAAAAAATCCAAATGCCGACGTTTCCGAGGCGGCCGCGAAAGCCTTGGCGCAAATCGGCGAGCCGGATTGCGTAGCGCCGCTCAACGAGTTTTTGCAAAATGCCGGTCCCGAGCGGAAATCGCATGCGTTGGACGTCAATCTCGCGTTAGCGCGGAGGTTGGTGGAGCAAAACCATCCGGCGGAGGGCGCGAAAATCCTCCGCGCGCTCGAAAAAACGTCCGACGACGCCGGACGATGCGCGATTCTCGCCGAGTTGGTTGAAGCCGAGCCGCAGAATGCCGGGTTGCTGATTTCTGAAGCACTTGCCGACAAAAGTCCCCGGATTCGCGGCGCGGCGGCAAATTTGATCCGCACGACAAAACACCGCGATTCTCTCCGTGTGTTGGGAGCGCGTTTTCCCGAAATTCCGCGCGAAGGCCAAATCCTGCTGCTCGATGCACTCGGCCGCCAGGATCGTGACATGATCGGATTCATAGGATCATCGGCTATTCCGAAGAAGGATGCAGAAGTTCGTGCGGCGGTTTTCTCGTTCCTTGGAAGAATCGGTGATCGCCATTGTGTTCCAGGGCTTGTTCATTCGGCGACAAAGGCCGAATCGGCCGCCGAAAAGGAGGCGGCCTTCCGCAGTTTGACCGAACTCCACGGGGATGGTATCGAGGCCGAGCTGATCGGCCAACTTCGGCAGGCCGAAGCCGCACAGCGGGCCGTCGCCGTTCGCGCTCTCGCGGCGCGGCAATCTTATGGAGCCTTCGCGGAACTTGCCAAAGCGGCAAAAGATGCCGATCCGGCGGTTCGTATTGAAGCCGGCAAAGCGGTGCAACTGCTCGTAAGCGAAAAGTCCGTCGAGCTTCTCGTGCGGCTCCTCCTAGAGGCGTCGGATGATAACCAGCAAAGCACCTTCGAGCAAGCGCTCATCGCCGGTTGCCGGAAGATCGCCGAACCGAACCGGCGCGCCGAGCCGATCCTCGCCGAATATGCCCGCGCGAATGCACAGGACCAAGAACGTCTCTTGCCCGTCTTGGGCGCGTTGGGCGGCGAAAAAGCAAGCGAACTCGTTCACGCGGCGCTTATGGATCCACAAGGAAAACTCTACGATTCGGCCCTTCGGGCCTTGGCCAATTGGCCCGACGCCAGCGTCGTGCCGGAACTGTTGGCAATTGCGAAAGACGCCAAGCAGGAATCGCACCGCTCCTGGGCGATCCGCGGCGTCGCCCGCGTCGCGCCGCGGCCCGGCAATCTGCCGCCGCCCGAGGCGTTCGCCGCCATGAAGCAAGCCTTCGATCTGGCCGACCGGCTCGACGATAGAAAACTCGTGCTCGCGCGAATGGGGGCGATTCGCACACCCGCGTGCCTGGCTTTCGCAACGGCGAAGATCGACGATGCCGCCTTGCAAGCGGAGGCCATCGCCGCCGCGGTGAAACTCGCCGAGGGGATGAAGGAATCCCATCCCAAAGAAGCCAAAGCGGCCTTCGAGCGGGTGCTGGCGGCAACTCAAGACGCCGCCCTGAAAATCCGCATCGAGAGATTGCTCGGCAAGATCAAGCCGTGACGCCGCCGGATTTCTCAGCAACATCATTTAGCCCCCGGTGGATACACGGGGGCATCGACCCAATTCCCCGCGAAAACGGCGGGACGGCGCTTCGCTCGTCCCACCCAACTTCTTTCCCACTCCTATTTCGGCCAGGGGGTCGTCGTTTTGCGGGAATCGCTCCAGGTTATCTCGACCGAACCGTCGCGGAAAGCGGCGGCGGCGACGCGCGGCCCGCTTCCGGTTTTTAGCGGCTGGAAGACGGTGAGAAATTCGGCCCGCTCGCCGCTTTGGCCGCAGATGACGCAGGGGATCGGGCGGACGCCCCGCGGGCCTTCGTACAAGGGCCGCGGCAACCAGCCCTGGACGACCGGTTCTACCTGCCCTTCGACCACGCGGCACTCCAATCCCGCGGCCTTCGCCACCACCATTCTCAAATTGCTTTGGGTCGCCGATTGCGTTTCGTAAATCCCGTTTTGTGGCTCGCCGTGCAATTTGTCCGTATCGAGGTGCCAGAGCGCCTCGTAGCGATGCCCTTTGCCGTCGAGCGCGGCGAGACGATCGCGGATCACGAATAATTGATTGGGCTTGTCGAAGAGGACTTCCCGCTCGTGGCGGACGCGGATCCCGCCGGCGAAACCGTCCTCATATACTCCGCGGGCGAAATCGAACCTCGCGTTGCTTTGGAAATCGGCGTCGAGCGGCGCTTTCGCGAGGAACGTCTCGCGCCGCGCGCGGCGATTTTGTTCGGCCCCATCGACGAGCACCACGTTATGAGCCTGCGAGCCGAGCACGTAGCTGCGCCACTTCGAGGCATCGTAAGGGTAGATGCCCCCCTCGACCAGCAGCGGCCGATCGGCGAAAATCACCGCCGAAAGCTTGTCTTCATGCTGATGGCCGGCCCCGAAAGGACCGGCCTCGAATCCGAGGAACAAAGCCTTGCGGTCCCAGCCGGAACGCATGATGACTTGCCCGGCCCAAGGAAAATAGTGGCTCGTGTGATCCGGCGGAGAACCTCGTTTGCCTTGCGTGGCGACCCACAGAAAATCCTGGCGATGGGGGAAGATTGCGGCTCCTTCGGCCAGCAATCCGCGGACGTTGCCCCTCCCGGAATCGTTCCATTCGGGCAGACTGCCGTCGGGCTGCATCGCCCATAAATTATAGGCGAACATCTTTTCCAATCCGGCGAGGTATCCGTCGGGCACTTTTCGTCCGTAGTCCTCGGCCAATCGAGGAATCGCCAGCATGTTCCGCAAGGCCACGTTGTGGTAGCCCGGCGCAAGTTCGAACTGCGCACCGTCGGGATAGACCTGGATCTCCGTTTCTTTCGCCAACCGTTCGGCCGCGTAGTTGCGCCAGCTTTCGGCTTCCTTGGCGAAAGGAACGAGCGTGCCGATGTGGTACAGCCCGTTCATTTCCATCGTGAGCCAGTTGCCGTGCCGGGGAAACCGATGTAAATAACTCCCGTGTTCGAGCCACGATTTGAGCCAATCCAAGAGCAAGCGGTCGCTCAGCGAAGGCGAGGCGCGAAACGCCGCCAACGCGGCGGGCCAGGTGGAGGAAGTCCGAATGCCGCACTCGATCGTCCGCCATGCGGAAAAGGGCACGTTCGCCGCCTCGTCGGGCACGGGGCGGTCCCGGATCCAACTCGCCAGCCACTCCGCGAATTCGCGGGCGAACTTTTCGTCCCCCGTGGCGCGGTATGCCTCCGCCAGCGTAACGAATTCGCGGTGGCGGTTGAATTGCCACGTCCATTCGTGATCGCGGACCAGCTTCGTATCCGGAGCCGTGGTGGGATTGAACCGCCAATCGACGGGTCCCGGAAACGCGTAAGGAATGCCGACGACCGCAACCTGATGTTTCAGTATTTTTTCGGCGGCCAAAACCGCATTCGCCACGCGCTTCGGTTTCGGACAAAAATCGCGCGGTTCCTTGCGATGCCGAAAAAAAGCGGCCAGGGCGTCGAGCGCCGCTTGCCGATTTCCCGCGGCAACCGCTTTGGCGACCGCTTCCATGCCGGGAAACTGGAGATCGACGGCTTGCAGCAGTTCCGCGTCGCTCATCCTCGGCCCCTGCTCCGCCGCCCGCGCCGCTGAAACGTGCGCGATGAATGCGACGGATAAAACGAGAACGAGCGAGATCGATAAACTTCGCAACGGCATGGCTTTTCTCCTTTCGGCGGAATCGAAGCGGGATGGGAACTCGTCGAGGATGATCGTGAAATCCGAAGTATTATTGTAATCCCTGCAAAGACAACTTACGAGCCGGGCCGTCCGCGACCCAGGATATCTGTAAAGTTCTCGACCCCACGTTCCCGCGGGTGGCGGATTCTTGAACCGGTGCGGCTCTGCCATGGGAAGCTAGGGAAAATCTTCCATGCAAGCCAGCCCGTCAACGGCATCTTGGGCGATCGTCCGCCGATTCAAGAATCGGCGTTACCCGCTGTGGCCCTCCTTGGCTTGTGAAGGATTCCCAAAAGATCCCGGCAAGTTACCAAAAACTCCCTTGCCGCAAACGGCTATCTTTTCTATTTGATGCGATAGCCTTGGGGCGCGGGGAACGTCTTTTCTTACGGGAGGGCAGTATCCTGCGGTTTCGCCTTGAACCGCAAGTCGTAAAACGCCATTCCGAAAAAAACCAGGCTTGCGCCGAGATAAAGCGTAATGACGGTGGTCAGTAGAATTTGCAAAACGGCGTTCGGCGGCGTAAGAATCCCGAGAAAAAAGCCGTAAAGCGGCCAGAATGACAATTGCGTGAGACCCAAGAGGCCCACGTATTTTTTCGAATGCAACACCCCTTGAAATGCGGTAACGAATCCGAGCGCGACGCCGACGGGATTGACGTGCGTTACCCAAGCCGCGTTCTTCGCCTGCTCGCTCATGCAGACGTAGGCGAAAATCGAAACGAGGATGGAGAATCCGAGGCAGGAAAGAAGGATTTTCATGGGAATATTTCACCATAAAATGGGAATGGAAGTTTTTGTGATGCGAGAATCAATGGTAACCAGGGGAAGATTCAGCGCCAATGCGGTAACGGCGATAATGCGGTCGGGCATATCCGGCACGATGTCGCGAGGAACTTTCGGCAGCATTTCCGCCAGGGCCATGTCGAATGGCAGCGCAACCAAGCCGGAATCGCTCCTATGAATCGCAATCAACAAGGCTTCGAGATCCTCCCGAGCAAGACGCCCTTTTTCCGCAAGATAAACGACTTTGGCAATCGAGATTGCGGAAACATAAACGGGGAAACCATTCTCGATTGCCGACCGGATAGCTTGCCGAGCCGTGATGGAAAGCCTGGGAGAGTTGTTCAAATACCAAATTACGGAATGGGTGTCGAGAACAAGAGAGGTCATTCTACCTCCTCCTGGACGTATTCACCCCACATCTCGCGCCGCATGAGGGAGATTTCCTCGGGCGAAATATCCGATTTACTTCCCGCCCATAATCCTTCAGGATTGAACAACGGTGGCCGCGAGGTTGCCTTCTCGGTCAAGGATTCCACGAAATCCAGAACTTCCTGCTGTTGCACGAGCGGAAGATGCGCAAGCTTTTGAAGGACCGTTTCTATCACAGACACGGTGGACATATAATTGCTCCGGTAAAAAGAGCCGAACTAACGAAATCTTTTCAATGAAAAATTGAATTTGCGATTGATGTGTCCATAATCGTCACCTCGGTGGATCGGGTGTATAAATGTCTTTCATTATGGGGGGAGGATTGTTCGTTCAATTATACACGTCCTACGCGGGAGGATGACAATAAGGGGATTATGCCGATTAGCGGTTCTTCGACGCCGGAGCGTCGGGGAAGTGTGTTCCCACGCTGAGCGTGGGAACAAGGGGAAAAAGAAGCGTTTTTATGGAAATGACCTGCTGATTGGATTCTTGTTTGAAAATGGATTGCTAAGCCGCAAGTGGCGAATTTGTTTCCCTATCCCCTATCCCCTAATCCCTATCCCCTCTTAATGCACCCGTTGCCCCGGCCGCGCGCCGGGATCGGGCGCGAGGAGATAGACTTCGCTGCCGCCGGGGCCGCTGGCGACGATCATCCCTTCGCTCACGCCGAATTTCATTTTGCGCGGCGCGAGGTTCGCGGCGCAGACCACCAGCCGGCCGACAAGGTCTTGGGGATCGTAAGCTTCCTTGATGCCCGCGAACACGGTGCGGCGATGGTTGCCGCCGAGGCTCAAGGTGAGTTTTAGCAGTTTCTTCGCGCCCTCCACGTCATCGGCCGCGACGACCCGGGCGACGCGGAGATCGACCTTGGCGAAATCGTCGAAGGCGATCTGCTCGGCCAGCGGCTCGGCCAAGAGCGGCGCGTCGGTATCGAAGGGGATCGTCGCGGGAACTGCGTCTTCGGCGGTTTCGGACGGCTTTTCGCCGTATGCGGTTTCGGTGCTGGCGGCGATCATCGCGGCCACCCGTTTCGGATCGACGCGCTGCATGAGATGCTCGAATTTCCGCACCGGCTTGGCCGTAAGCGGCGATTGCGATTGCTCCCAAGCGATGATCGGATCGTCCAAGAGTTCGCCGGTCTGCCGGGCGAGTTTCGGCAGCACGGGGGCGAGGTAAACCGCCAGTTGACGGAAAAGGTTCAGGCAGACGCTGCAAACGTCTTGGAGCAATTTTTGCTTTTCGGCGCTGTTGGCCGCTTCCTTGGCGACGGCCCAGGGCTTTTGCTCATCGACGTATTTATTCGCGCGATCGGCGGCGGCCATGATGATCCGCATGGCCTTGCTGTAATCGCACGAGTTATAGGCTTCGGCGATGGCTTCGCCTTCTTCGGAGGCTTGGGCGAACAGTCCGCCGTCGTCGGGATAGGCGGCGGAAAGGCCGCTGGTTTCCAGAAAGCGGGCCGTGCGACTGGCCAGATTGACGACCTTGCCCACCAGGTCGGAGTCGATCTTGCCGATGAAATCGTCGAAATTCAGATCGATGTCGTCCAGCGCGCTGCCCAACTTCGAGGCGTAATAATAGCGCAGGTAGGAGGGGTCGAGATGATCGAGGTAGGTCGAGGCGCGGATGAACGTCCCCTTGCTCTTCGACATCTTCTCGCCGTTGACGGTCAGGAAGCCGTGGATATGCACCTTTTCGGGCAGGTTGAAGCCGGCGGTCTTGAGCATCGCCGGCCAAAACAGCGTGTGGAAATAGGTGATGTCCTTGCCGATGAAGTGATGCACTTCGGTCAGCTTTTCGTTCTTCCACCAATCGTCCAGTTTTTCGCCGTGCTTTATGCACCACTCGTGCGTCGAGGCGATATAGCCGATGGGCGCGTCGAACCAGACGTACCAGTAGTTGCCGGGGCTGTCGGGAATCTCGAAGCCGAAATACGGGGCGGGTCGGGAGACGTCCCAATCGCGCAGCGGCTCTTGGAGGAAATGGCCGGCAAGGTAGTTGGAGACTTCCGTTTGCAGCGCGCCGCCGCGCTGCGTCCATTCTTCGAGAAAGCCGTGCAGTTTTTCGATCTCGATGAAGAGATGGTCGGCCGTGCGGATTTCGGGCGTTCCGCCGGAAAGCGTGCTGACGGGGTCGATCAGTTCCGCCGGATCGTAATGTGCGCCGCACTTTTCGCAGTTGTCGCCGTATTGGTCGGGCGATTTGCATTTGGGGCACGTGCCTTTCACGAAGCGGTCGGCTAAAAAAGTGCCGGCCGTGAGGTCGTAGAGCTGGGTAACCTTCTTTTCGCGGACCAGACCCGCCTCGCGGACGGCCTTCCATATTTCGTGGCACGCCTGGCGGTTTTCCGGACTGTGCGTGCTGCCGTAGTTGTCGAACTCGATATCGAAGCCGCCGAAATCCTTCACGTGGGCCTCGCGCATTTCGGCGATCAATTCTTCCTCGCGGATTTCCTCCTGCCGGGCGCGGATCATGATGGCCGTGCCGTGGGTGTCGTCGGCGCAGATATAGATGCAGCGCCGCCCGCGGAGTTTCTGGAAGCGAACCCAAATATCGGTCTGCAAATACTCCACGAGATGGCCGAGGTGGATGTGGCCGTTGGCATACGGCAAGGCGCTGGTAACGAGGATGCGGCGCTCCGACATGCGAATTCTCCGAAATGGCTCGATCGATGATGAACGATTGCGTAAAACGTTTAGAAACCGTGTATTTTACCTTCTTGGCGGCAAAACGACCAGAGGGAATTCGCGGCGGAAAAATGGCGGAATTGACGAACGGAAGGGGGCCGATATACTCGATCGATGCGGGCGATGCGAAAATCGCGATCCGCTTCGAGCGCCCGGCTTCAATTGCGGCGCGCCGCGAATCCGCCCCGTTCCGATCGAGGACTTCGACTCCTTCCCATTTCGTAACCGTTCACAGGGGACTGTCCCGATTTTCGCGGCGCAAAAGATGATGGTGCTCTAAAAGTGCTTAATCACCGCGAAAATGGGACTGTCCCCCTCGCGCCGCGGGAAGGGGACAGGTCCATGTTTTCGGCCTACCGTTTGTCCACAAAATACGTTTTCACGCCAAAAAATGGACCAGTCCCCGACCGGGGCGTGAAC
>JADLEL010000144.1 GCA_020846145.1 Pirellulales bacterium
CACCGAAAGGCCGCCGCATATTCAGCGCCGTCCTCGCTGCGCAACACGCCACCCTGCAACAACTTAACGCTCTCGCCGCATAAAACATTGAGGAGAAAGCCTCAATCCTGAAAACTAATGGCATAAATGCGATTTGTAGAAGCGGCATCTTGCCGCTTTTGCCTAAAATGCGGCAGGATGCCGCATCTACGATGTTAATGAATAATCCCGGCTAAATGCCGTCGGCGGCGACGCAGAGGGAAGAAAATCGGCGGATTTGCGCTGCGCTTGAACCGCGCAGCGCCTGGCCTTTTGCCCCCGCTGTATTCACCGGGGGCTAAATGCTCAATCGCAGTGGAAAACTTCTTCCATCTCCGCCCACCACGCGCCGGGGGCGCGGTCGGGCAGCGGTTCCTGACAGGGCTTGCAGAGGGTCCACCACTCCTGCGTTTCGGGATCGGCCGCCATCTTCGCCATATCCGCCGCGTAATCCTGCCCGTGATATTCGAAATAGCTGAACAGGTAATACTTGCCCTCCGGAATTCGCCGCAAATAGATCGAATAATTGCGGATATTGCACTCCGCAATCATCTTCAGCACGCCCGGCCACGCCGCCGCGTGCAGCCGTTTGTATTCGTCCAGCTTTTCTTCGCGCAATCCGACGAGGGAGCCGTAGCGTTTCATGGGAGGATTCAGGGGCCAGGGGATAGGAAACAGCCGCTTGCGGCTTCGCAACTTATGATCAACTAATGGTGTTTAACCGCTGATTTTCCCCTCGTTCCCACGCTCCGCGTGGGAACGAGGGGACTCGCCCTACGATCTACCAAAAAACGTAGTACAAGAAGACGAACACCACCGCCACCGCGGCGGCGAAAATGCGATAGTTTCCCAATCCGCGTCCGTGCGGATCGCCGCGCAGCGGTTCGCGCCAATCTTCCCAGACCAGCGGCCGCGCTTCTTCCTTCAGGGGTTCGGCGATCCACAGCGAAGCGACGATCTGGAACGCCACGCAGAAGGTGAATATGCAGAACGAAGTCAGCATGAAATCCTGCACGGCATAGTTGTAGATCGCATTCAAAAGCGGCGCGGATGCGATAAATCCCAGGGCGCTATCGGACTTCATGAATTCGGCGACCGCCGCCGGCTCGATTGCCTCGGGATAGAAAAACAGGACGATCCAATCCTTGAAAAACGAGAGCGTGAAACCGACGGCCCCGATCGCCGCGCCGACGACCATCGTGAGGAACGCCGCCCGCCCGCCCGCCTTCTTCCAAAACACGCCCACCAGGAACACGGCGGTGATCGGCGGGGCGATGTAGCAAATGAGCACTTGCAGCCCCTGGAAAATCGTCTCGTAATGTCCGAAAATCGGCGAAAGCACGATCGCCACCACCGTGGCGACGGCCGTGGTCCAGCGCCCGATCTGCACCAGGCGGTGGTCCCTCGTGTTCGGACGCCACCGCTTCCAAATATCGTACGCGAAAAGCGTGGCCGCCGAATTCAGCGCGGCCGAACAAGTTTGCATCGCCGCGGCCAGCATCGCCGCCGTGACCAATCCCATCAATCCGACCGGCAGCAAATGCGCGATCATGAACGGATAAACGTCTTTCGAGGTCGGCGGCGCGACCGTCTTCGTCACGTTATTGACGGTCTCCGTGAAATACCCCTTCTGCACCAAGGCGACGCAAATGATGCCCGGCAAGACGAACAGGAACACGGGCAGAATCTTGATGAACGCGCAGAACAGCGGACCCAGCCGGGCGTTCTTTTCGTCCTTCGCCGCCAGCACGCGCTGCACGACCGTCTGATCGCAGCAAAAGTACCAAATGCCGATCACCGGATAGCCCAGCATCATCGAATACCAAGGGATGTTGCCGATTACCGTATCGTCGTTCGCCGGATGCATCATGTGCAAAAAGCTTGCCGTGGAGAGCGCCGGCCCTCCTTCCTTTGAACCGAGCAAGGGGTGCGGGTGCGTCGCCAGCAAGTTCGACATGGCGTCCCACCCGCCCACGGCCACGTAACCGGCAACGGTGATGCAAACGGCGCCCAAGAGCAACAGCACGGTCTGCAGGCTTTCGGTCCAGACGACCGCCAACAGCCCGCCGATCAGCGTGTAAACGCCGGTGAGCGCGCCCATCGCAATGATGAAAAACATGAGCGCGTTGATTCCCAATATGGATTGGGTTTCCGGGATGCCGGTAATATAGCACAGCACCGTCGAAGCCGTGTAAAGCGCGACGCCGATGTGGATCACGATCGCCGAAATCAGCGAAACGAAGGAGAGCACGTCCCGGCAATTGCGGTTGTAGCGGCGTTCCAGATAATCGGGCAGCGTCGAAACCCTGGTGCGCAAATAGAGCGGCGCGAAAAACAAGGAAAGCAGAATCAGCACGAAGCCCGCCATCCACTCGTAATTTCCGTAAAGCAAGCCCGAAGTGTAGGCGTTTTGCGCGAGGCTCACCAGATGCACCGTCGAGATGTTCGCGGCGAACATCGCCAGTCCGATGACCGGCCAGCCGAGCGTGTTTCCCGCCAGAAAGTAATGCCCCCCCTCGCCGCCGCCGCCGCGCCGCCGAACCATGCCCGCGTAGCAGCCCAAGCCGACGATGCCCACCAAATACGCCAGGACGATGCACAGGTCGAAGGTGGATATTTGCAGATTCATCCGCGCTAAAGTACACCGTTACCCGAAAAATACAAGAGGGGGCGGGAAAAGTAGGCTGGGAAGAGCGGAGCGCAGCCCCGCCATCGGCAATGAAAGGCCGATGGACGAAAAAAAACCGCCGCCGCTAATCTGCATTTCTCACAATGTCTCACCACGGAGACACGGAGGACACGGAGAAGTAAAATTGATGGAGATTTTTTTCGCAATGGAAACACGGGCAAGGTGTGAATTAAATAATTCTATTTTTTACCTTCGAATAATTCGATTTTCCAACCACTAAAGCAAAAACTCCGTGTCCTCCGTGTCTCCGTGGTGAGAGATCCACGCTAATTGCGGAAACTCGACTCTTCCAACGGCTCCAGCGCCTTCGTATCCACGAGCGTGGGCGTGGGCGAGTTCATGTCGATGGCGTACTTGCCGCGATCGAAGGGCATCAACAGCCGCGCGAAAACCGTGGCGTCGATATCCGTGCGCAGGTTCTGCTGGCTGGCGTCGCAAAAACTCACCACCGCGATGCCGCCGCTGTGGAACGAGGATATCTTCTCCGACGCGGCGAATTGGTTCGCCGTATAACCGCTCGGCGGCGAAGGCATGTTCGGCGGGATCGGCGAAAGCCCTTTCCAATTCACCCCCAAGTATTCCGCCGTCTTGCCGATCGAATCGACGTCGCTGAACGGGGCGCTCCCCTCGACCTTGTTCCAATAAATGGGGATGTTATTCGCGATCCGATAGGCGTTGTTGTTGTTCTCCGCCAGCAAGAGCGTGTTCGTCGTGCCGTCTTTCGATTGCACGTAATCGATGCTCACCCGCGCGGGCACGCCCTTCACCGGCGGATTCGTGAGCGGATTCACGTATTGATCCAGACAGACCCCCTCCTCCGCCCGATTGCTCGTGAAGGGCAGCAGGCAGAAGGGAAGACTGCAGGCGTGGGAGTTTTGGCCGGTATTCACGCCGTAAGACAAGTTATCCTGCTTGCCGCGCACGCTGGGACAGAGAAAAGCCGTGACCAAGCCGATGGTCTGATTGCTGTATTTGGGATGAAATTGGGCCGGATCGTAAATGTATTGCGCCCAATATTCATATTTGTCCTTGCCGTCCATGTACGGCAGAATCAACACCGCCCAACTGGCCGGTGTCGGAACCTTCGTCTTATCGAACGCGACGGGGGACACATTGTTCCGAAAGCCGGGAAAACTCTTCTGGGCATCCACGTAGTTCTGGATCGCGAGGCTGATTTGATGTTGGTTGTTCGTGCAAGCCAGCCTCCGCCCGGCCTCCCGCACCGCTTGAATGGCCGGCAACAGCAAGCCGATCAAAACGCCGATAATGGCGATCACCACCAATAACTCCACGAGGGTAAATCCCTCTCGCGGGTGGGCAATGGAACGCTTTGGAGTGTACGACATGGCTTTTCTTTCTTCCTACCGGCCCGAAGCTGTTGGCTTGCCCAATTGATTATCGGAACGACGATCACCTTACCTATTCTATTCCCGAATGAAAAAAACTGCAATCGTTTGAACGCCCAAAAAGCATTTTAGGGTCGCATTTTCAGCCGGCGGCGACTTACCCAAATCAAGAACAATGCCCCCATCCCTAGCAGGGAGAAGATCGACGGTTCGGGCACGATGGTAACATTGTTGATCGTATTGCGAAAGCTCGTGTAATCCCCGCTCGTATAGCCCGTAATCAAGCGAATGACTTCCCACTGTCTGACCGATTTACCGTTGAATTTCGCATTCGCCGCGCCGTTGATAACGGCAAATCGCGGGATGCTGCCCACGCTGTAGCTGTTGTAAACCGTTCGCGAAGCGTCATCCAGAACGGTTGATAGGTGATAAGTGTTGATATAGGCCTGCGTCGCGGGGGGGTCGCTGCCGTCAATGCTGAGCGACAGCAGTTGCACGGGAATCTTCGCGGGATTTCCGCCCAGGCCGGCGTAATACTGCTGCACGTAAGGCTCCAATTCCGACGAGGCCACCTTGCAGGGTCCGCACCAGTAGGCGAAGAGGTCCAGAATCACGATCCTGCCCGCATAATCGGTCAAGTGGACATAGGTCGTCGTGCCGTACTTGGGAAGCGTGAAATTCGGCGCCAGATCGCCGACCGCCACCCCCGGACAGGGCCTCGAACCGAGAAATAACAAGAAAAAGACAACCAGAACGACAGATAGTAGCTTCTTGTAACTCACCGCTGCCTCGCTTTCTTTGAAGGAGTTTGGGAGGGAAAAAGGAGTGGTTTAACGAGAAAATGGAACGGGACTAGCATCGACGATGTTTAATCCCGATCAACCAATCGGGGGGGGCTAGTGATCCGTCAATCACTAAATGACAGGTTAGGGTGCCATGCCCACGCTTGTCGTGGGCATGAGAATCGCCGGAAAACACTGCAACATGCCCACGCAAGCGTGGGCATGGCACCCGTCAAATACAATTTGCAGGCTTCCACCTTTGTAACATCTAGGGAGATTTTGTCAAGAAAAATGCCGGAAATCCCTTCTACCTTGAAAATCTCAGCAAGTCGTCGATCCCGATGCGTCCAATAATTTCCCCTTGGGACGACGACGCGATTTCCGCTACAATCCGCTTTTCCCGCGTTCTTTCGGCGTTCCACAAGGAGGCTGCCATGTGTACTTCCGCCTTGCTCGTCGTGCTTGCGGCGGTTTCCGCGCCGCCGGAGAAATTGGAGCGGCCGGAATACGTGCCGCCCATGCAAAAACGCATGTCGGAGCCATCGGCCGCCGATCCCTTCGCGGCCGATGCGCGGCTGAACGACGTTTGTTTCGTCGATTCGCAAAACGGTTGGGCGGTCGGCGACCGCGGGGTCATCTGGCACACCGCCGACGGCGGAAAAAACTGGGAGCGGCAATCGTCCGGCGTGCGCTGCGCGCTGGGCTCGGTCTGTTTTCTCGACGGCGAAGTCGGTTACGTCGGCGGCGGATTCGCACTGCCGTACTGCCATCGCGGCGCGGGCGTGCTGCTCTCGACCCGCGACGGCGGAAAAACGTGGTCCCGCAATCCGCGGCTCGCGCTGCCGGCCGTCAAGCGAATCGGATTCTTCGACGCCGCCCGCGGCTGGGCCGTCGCCACGCCTTCGACCATGTTTCCCGCCGGCGCGCTAACGACCGACGACGGCGGCAAAAGCTGGAAACCCCTGCTCGGGCCGGGATATTCCGGCTGGCTGACGGGCGTTTTTTTCAATCTCCGAAACGCCGCCTTGGCCGGCCGCAACGGCACGATCGGCGAAATCTCCGCGGGCGCCGTCGATTCTCCGCTGGAAGGCGCGTTCGGCCTGAAAAACATCCGCCGCGTGCAAATCGGCCCGCAAAATCAACTCTGGCTCGTCGGCGACGGCGGCACGGCGGTGGCGGCCGACAATCTGGGCGCCGCCCGGCATTCGCTGCAAGCGCTGTTGCCCGAAGGAACCGCCGAGAATTTCGATTTCGCCGCAATCGCAATTCGCGGTCCGAAGATGTGGATTGCCGGCACGCCCGGCAGTGCGGTCTTCCATTCGGCCGACGGCGGCCTGACCTGGACCGCTTTCCCCACCGGCTCCCCACTTCCTTTGTACGCCATCGCGTTCGCCGACGACCTGCGCGGCTGGGCCGCGGGCGCACTGGGTACGATTCTCGCCACGACCGACGGCGGGCGAACGTGGCAGCCGCAGCGCAGTGGCGGCTCGCGGGCGGCAATCCTCGGGCTTTTCGCCGAAGCCGAAGGCATCCCGCTCGAACTCTTCGCCAAACTCTCCGCACAAGATGGATACCTAAGCGCGGTCGAAGCGCTCGCCCGCCGCGATCTCGAAGTCCCGCCCCGCGATGAAGTTCCGCTTGCCGATCGCGTGCATCAAGCCGCCGTCGAAGTCGGCGCGAGCGAGGGCGCGACGGCCTGGAATTTCCCCTTGCGGCAAAAGGGCGTCCAGATCTCCGCGCGGCAGATCGTCGAGGGCTGGGATCGCGCCAACGCCGGGCGCGGCCTGGCGGAACTTCAAGCGCATTTGGCGCGGCAAATTCGCATCTGGCGGCCGGAATTGATCGTAACGCAGGAAGCCGGGCCGCGGACCGCCGATCCCCTGAGCCAACTCGTCGGCCAAGCCGTGCTGCAAGCCGTGGAGGACGCCGCCGATCCGGCGAAGTTCCCCCGCCATATCGACCGTGCCGGACTCTCGGCATGGCGGGTGAAAAAAGTTTATGCCGTCGCGCCGCCCGGCGCCCACGGCGCGGTCGATCTGACGACCTCGCAACTCGCCTCCCGCCTGGGCAAGTCGCTCGCCGACGCGGCGGCCGATCCGCGGGGATTGATCGCCGCGCGGTTCGCGCCCGCCCCAGCCACGCTCGGCTTCCGCTCGCTCTTGGGCAGCGCGAGCGGCGAAAGCGGCGGCCGCGAGTTAGCGGCCGGCATGGGCATCCAGGCGGGCAGGGAAGCGCGGCGGGAATTGCTCGCGCAACCGGCCGAAAATCTTAACGCCCTGCATCGCGCCGCCCTCCGGCGCCGCAACGCGCAGGCGATTATCGAACTCTCCGCCGGCAACGCGCTCACCTCGGCGCAGCTTCTGGCCCAGGCCGATGCCTTGATTGCCGGATTGGACGAATCGAGCGCGGGCCGCATCCTCTTTCAAATGGGCGACATGTACGCCCGCGACGGACGCTGGCCGATGGCCGCCGAAACCTACCGCGCGTTCGTCGCGCGATATCCGCACCACCCGCTCGCGGAAGTCGCCCTCGTTTGGCTGATGCGCTATTACGCCGGCGGCGAGGCGGCCTACCGCGAACTGCGCGAGCGGGGAATCGGCCGCCAACCTTCCTCGACGCCCAGCGCCGTCAAGCAATTCGCGGCCGTCGCCACCGGGCAGGAGATGAACGACGCGGAAGATCGGTTCGCACGCGCGATCGCCTTGGGTAAGGAGGTCGAACGCTCGCGGCCCGAACTGTTCGCCGACCCCGCGTTCCGCTTTCCTTTGGCCGCCGTCGAACGGCAAAAAACCGCCGCGCGGCAGGTCGAGCAGTATTATTTGGTCGAAAGCCGCAGTCCCAGGCGCGACGCCTGGTCGCAGTGCGCGCTGGGCGAAATCCATCTGGCCGACCGCAAGCAAAAGATGCCCAAGCCCATGCTCCCCTGCGTGCGCGCCACGCAAAAACCCAAGCTCGACGGCGTTCTGGACGAAGAAGTTTGGCGAAAAACCAAGCCCGTAGAGCTTGCCGCCGCGCAGCGCGACGACGAAGATTGGCCGGCCGTCGCGGCACTGGCCTACGACGCCGAATTTCTCTATGTCGCCATAAGCTGCAAGAAGAAGGGGACGGGGGACAGGGGACAGGGGACAGGGGACAGGGGACAGGGGGAGGGAAATGCGTCCGCTAACGAAAATATCCGCCCCCGCGACGCCGATCTCTCCGCCCGCGACCGCGTCGATATCCTGCTCGATATCGACCGCGACTATTCGACGTACTATCGGTTCACCGTCGATCATCGCGGTTGGACGGCCGAGAGTTGTTTCGGCGATTCGCGATGGAATCCCGACTGGTACGTCGCCGCCAAGGAGGACGTAGAGACCTGGACGGCGGAAATCGCCGTCCCGCTCGATCAACTCGCCGAGCATCCGCCCAAGCCCCGCGACGCCTGGACCATCGGCCTGCAGCGCACGCTCCCCGGCGTCGGCTTCCAATCCTGGACCGCCCCCGCCGCGACCGACATCCTGCCGGAAGGTTTCGGTTATTTGATTTTCGATTGAGTCGCTTCTTCGCGGTTGATTAGCGCAACAATTATGATGATGGACCTCAAAATCATTTCCGGCGGTCAGACGGGCGTCGATCGAGGCGCGCTCAAGGCGGCGATACGCTTGGGCATTCCGCACGGCGGATGGTGCCCGCGGGGAAGATTGGCCGAAGACGGGAGGATACCGCCGCGCTATCGGCTGCGGGAAACCGAAACCGCCGACTACGCGACACGTACCGAGAAAAACGTGCTCGAAAGCGATGCCACGCTGATCATTTGCCGCAGCTCCCTTGCGGGTGGCACGCTGTTGACGTACCGTTTCGCCGATCGACACCGGCGGTCATGTAAAGTGGTCGATTTGAACGAACCGCTCGATGCCGAGGATATTCTCGGGTGGCTGAAAGACAACCGCGTGGCGACGTTGAACGTGGCCGGTCCGCGGGAAAGCCAAAATCCGGGTATTGAAGCGCAAGCGCGGCAAGTTTTGGAATCCGTGCTCGTTCGTATCGGACCCCCCACCCCGCTCCCATCCAAAAAGAAGCGGCGGCAAGAGAAGTAAATGCTCACGCCACGTCTTGACTGCGCATCGCGTTGGCGACTTTCAAGAAACCTTCCGACATTGGCTCCGAGCATGTAATTGACGTATCCGTTCGATTTGCCGTGTTGGACGCAGTTGGCGCGTGTAACGGGAGGGAAAAGTGGGGAGATGGAAAAATAAGTTTTTTAGACACTTTAGCATGATTATTTCTCGTTCCCAGGCTCCCGCCTGGGAACGCAATGTCCGCGAGGCTCCCGACTCGCAGAATTGCTAACCAAACCGTGCCCGCATTGAACAAAACGCGGTCTTGATACTGGACTTGTTCTAAGCGCCGACCCACCAAAATCGGGAGCTAGCTCATGGTGGATCGGCGCTGCGCTTGATCCACTACTTTCCGCGACAAAAACTATCTACCGCCAAGCTCCTTCACGTCCACGTAAACGTGCTCGCCGGCGTTCGCCGCGGCGATTTTTTTCAGAAAATCGCCTTCGCCCTTCTTCGGGCCGGAGCCGAACTCGATGCAGTGGACGACCGTGCCCGCCGCGAAATGGTTGATCCGCGCGATCTGCGCGTCGTCGAGCTTCGGGCGGTCGGCGTCGGTGAGCCAGAAGATGGCGTCGGGCTTGAGCTTCAGCGCGATCCGCAGCGCGGCTTCGTGCTCCGTGCCCCCCTGGGCGGAAATCGAATCCAAAAACTTCTCGGCCAATTCCTTGTTCCGGTCGTTGGCGAAAACCGTCTGCCCGTTGCCTTTCGGATCGAACCTGGCCGGGCGTTCGTTGTAGAAAACGATTTGAAACGAATGCGTGCTCTCGAGTTTCCCGATGCTCGCCAAAAGCTCGGCCTTCGCCGCCTTCAAGGCCGCGTTCCCGTCGCCCCCCATGCTCCCGGAGCGATCGATCAGATAGACGAACCGATACCCCTTCGCTTCCACGCCGAACATCCCCGTGCGGGCCTTGCCGTCGGGCAACGGGGCGTAGCGATGCTCTTCGGCTTCGATTTTTATGCGCGCGGGATTCGATTTGCCGGATTTATCGGCCTTTTCCGCTTGGGGATCGGACTTTCCTTTTTCCTCCCCGGCGCGGCCATTCGCCGCGGCGAATCCCGCGATCGAAATCGCAAGAACAATGATGATGGAATAAATCGTTTTCATGGCGTCGAGGCCCGAAAAAAGATGTCGCGCCGGCGCGAAAAACCGCGTTCTCGCGGCCCTCGCGCCGGTTCGCTCGATCGGTTAAGAGATAATCTCGCAAGAATCGACAATCAAAGCACCGAGCCGTCCTCGATCGCATCTCCCGCGGCGCGGGTGAAGAGCGAAACGAACGTCTCGGCGTCGATCGTATTCATGTGGAACCGCACCGAGCCGTCGCCGTAGAGGAAATTGCATCCGCCCTTGTGAAAACTGTAGATTTCATTGCTGTTGTGGCAGTTGAAAACCTGCGGGCCGCCGTTGCAAGTGCTGTGCTCGATCCACCAATTGGCGTTATCCGCCCAGCGCGCCCCGGAGACCGAAGTGCCCGAATTCAGCGTCTTGCCGACGTAATAGTACGGCCGGCCGCCGTCCTCGAACCACATCATGGTGTGCGAAATGCCGTCCGGGATGTTTTTGATGGAGACGCGCTTCGGACATCCCCCCTGCTTGCACTTGGGGCATTGATAGCTCGAATCGTAATTATTTTGAATGTGAAAAAATCCGACGGCCCAGGTCAAGCCGCCGTCCTTGCGGGGACGTTTCAGCGCGCCGATGGACGTGAGCGTTGACATCACGTTGCTGGTGTGCAGATCGGTGCAGGGGCCGTAATCGGTCAGCGACCTGCCCACCGCGCCTCCCCCGCGCGGCACGGAAGGCGCGGTGGGACAGAGAAAGATCGAAATATCCAATTGGGAATAGGGCAGGTTTTTCGCCGAATTCCAGTGCTGCTTCATGTCGTAATTCTTCAGCAAGTGGGCGATCTCGATATACGGCGAGATGTAGGGGTACAAACTGTGCTTGGGGTAGGGCGGGAAAGGAGCATTATCGGGCACGTACGGCGGCGGATATTCCTTGCGCGTGTTTTCGTAGGAGATGATGCCCAAGCCGATTTGCCGCAGATTGCTCGAACACGTCATCCGCCGCGCCGTTTCGCGCGTCGCTTGAATGGCCGGCAAGAGCAGCGCGATCAGGATGCCGATGATCGCGATCACGACGAGGAGTTCGACCAAAGTAAAACCGCGGGAGCGCGGGCAACGTATGCGAATCTCCATAAAACGATTCCTGTGCAAATGGTGTTCTCTCCCGCAAGGGAGAATTGACGAACGTCGCGAAAGGAATTGACCCCTCTCGAATGAATGCCTCGATTATTCATCTACGGGAGAATATCGTAATTCGCCGGGAGAAAATAAATGATCCGATTAACGAGCTTTCCAGATAACCACGCAACCTATATTGGAATCGGAATACTAGCTTTTGGCTAGACGCGTTTTGCGCAGCCATGAGTTCAAATCGCGAATACGACTAATGGGTTGTGCGTTGCCATTGTCGAATAACTTGCAATCCCGCATGCACTCTAGTTATTGTAAACAAATAAGGCATTTAAGGCAATTCATAATGCAAAATAATTACGCGAAATCACGATTTTCGCCCGATTACCTCTCGTCGAGAAGGATTTGATCGGCCCCGATCATTCCGCTTGTGAATAGGCTCGACGCCTGAATCGCGGTTTTTCCGAACCAATCGCAAAAAATCAACGCAAATCAACCATTAGAGGGGGGGGTGAGGGTGGAAAAGCGGGCTTTCGCCCCCCCACGTTTTCAGAGTAGGGAGCTCATTCTATCCCTTGAACTTATAACCTGATGGGTGTATATTGCAATGCTCGGCTTGGTGGAGTCAGTGCGGGCCCGTGCATTCTCACCGCTTGCCAACCCAATCCCCAGGCCGCGCAAGGCCATTGATCGTTTCAAGAGGAGATGGTTTCTCCCGCTCGCACTCCGTTGTAGTTCATGGACATTTCCAAACTTCGCAATCTCGGCATTTCGGCGCACATCGACTCGGGCAAGACCACGCTGAGCGAGCGCATCTTGTACTATACCGGCCGCATCCACCGCATGCAGGAAGTCCACGACGGCGGCGCGGGCGGGGGCGCGACGATGGACCACATGGACTTGGAGAAAGAGCGCGGCATCACCATCACCAGCGCGGCCACGACGGTCGCATGGAACGACGCGACGATCAACCTGATCGACACGCCCGGCCACGTCGATTTCACCGTCGAAGTCGAGCGCAGCCTGCGCGTGTTGGACGGCGCGATCCTCGTGCTCTGCGCCGTGGGCGGCGTGCAGGCGCAATCGCTCACCATCGACCGGCAGATGCGCCGCTACCACGTGCCGCGGCTGGCGTTCATCAACAAGATGGACCGCACCGGCGCCGATCCGCAAAAGGTGATCGAACAGCTTCGCGCCAAGCTCGCTTGCGACGCCGTGCTCGTGCAATTGCCCCTCGGCAAGGAGGCGAATTTCGAGGGCGTCGTCGATCTCATTACGCAAAGGGCGGTGTATTTCGACGGCGCTAACGGTGAAAACGTCCGCGAGGAGCCGATCCCCGCCGCAATGGCCGAGGAGGCCCGAAAAGCCCGCCAGCACCTGCTCGAATCGCTCTCGATGTACAGCGACGAGCTGATGGAGCTGCTTCTGGCCGAGGAGCCGGTGCCGGAAACGATGATTTACGAGGTCATGCGCTCCGCCGTGCGGCAGCTCGAATTCACGCCGGTATTCCTCGGCTCGGCCTACAAGAATAAGGGCGTGCAATTGCTGCTGGACGCCGTCGTCCGGCTGCTTCCTTCGCCGCTCGATGCGCCGAATACGGCCCTCACCACCAAGCCGCCGCACGAAGAATCGCAGCTTCATCCCGATCCGGGCAAGCCCACCGTGGCGATGGCCTTCAAGATCGTCGAAGACCCTTACGGCACGCTCACGTTCATGCGGCTTTACCAGGGCAAGTTCGAGAAGGGGGGGACCTACTTCAACCAGCGCACCGGCCGCAAGGAACGCTTCAGCCGCATCCTCCGCATGCACGCCGACCAGCGCGAAGACATCGAAGAGGCCGTGGCGGGCGATATCGTGGCCGTCCTCGGCGTCGATTGCGCCAGTGGCGACACCTACTGCTCCGAATATCCCTACCGCACGTTGCAAGGCATGTTCGTGCCCGAACCGGTGATCCGCATGGCCATCGCGCCGGCCGCGCGGGACGGGGCCGACAAGCTCAGCAAGGCCCTGCACCGCTTCCGCCGCGAAGACCCCACGTTGAACGTCTCGACCGACGAGGAAACCGGTGAAACGATCATCGCCGGGATGGGCGAGTTGCATCTCGATATCTACATCGAACGCATCCGCCGCGAGTACAAGGTCCAGGTCGAAGTCGGCCAGCCGCGGGTGAACTACCGCGAAGCGCCCATGCAAAAGGCCGAATTCAACGTCAAGCACCGCAAGCAATCCGGCGGATCGGGCCAATACGCCCACATCGTCGGCTACATGGAGCCGCTCTCCGACGAAGTCCAGGAAAACTTCACCTTCGAGGAAAAGGTGGTCGGCGGCCGCGTACCCAAGGAGTATATTCCCTCGGTCGAAAAGGGCTTCCGCGCGCTGTTGATGAAAGGTCCCATCGCGGGTTATCCCGTGGTGAAGCTGGCCGTTACGCTCACCGACGGCTCCTACCACGACGTCGATAGCTCCGACTTGGCCTTCCAAATCTGCGCGCAAACGACGATGCGCGAGTGCTTCCCACGCACGCGGCCGGCCATTTTGGAGCCGGTGATGAAGATCGAGATCGAATGTCCCGCGCAGTTCCAAGGACCCGTGGTGGGCAATCTCACTTCCCGCCGCGGCATCGTGCATTCCACCGGGATGATCGGCGCCGATTGCCGCATCGAGGGCGAAGTCCCCCTGGCCGAAACCTTCGGCTACTCGACGGACCTGCGCAGCATGACGCAAGGCCAAGGCGTTTTTTCGATGGAATTCGCCCGCTATAAGCGCCTTCCCAAAGCCCTCGAGGAGGAAATCGTCTTCGAGCGGAAAAAGCAACTCCAACTGGCCGGCGCGTGAGTATCGAACTTCGCATGAATTTCCAGGGCGAGGATGCCCCGTCTTGCGAAAGCTCTTCTCTGGAAATCGCCCTCGCGGTTTTTCGCGACTGCCTTCTTCCCGGCGGATCATGCCTGGGGAGGTAACCGTTCACACCCTGTAACGTAGTAGGCACACTCCGTGTGCCGTTTTTGGTGTTTTTTACGGATATGCACCGATCCAACGAACGGCACACGGAGTGTGCCTACTACATTTCTGCACCACCCTGTGAACGGTTACCTGGGGAGGATTCCAGCGAAAAAACGAGGCGAGCGGCTGTCGCAAAATCAGGGTATTGCGGGTGTTGCGGGCCGGCTTTTTGCGGTTAAAATAGGCCCTGGATGTTTTCGAGGAAAAATTCTCCCCCCAACCAAGGAGCCGAAATCATGACGCATCATCTCCCCGCTCGAATCGCTCTCGCGGTTTGTTCCTTGCTCTGGATTCTCGCGCTCGGCGGTCCGCCGCCGGCCTGCCGCGCCGCCGAAAACGCTCCGCAATGGGAAGCCGATTTTCGCTCCCCGCCCGACGCCGCGCGGCCCTGGGTCTATTGGTTCTGGCTCAATAGCAACATCACCCGCGAGGGCCTGACCGCCGATTTGGAGGCCATGAAGCGGGCGGGCGTCGGCGGCGTGCTCATTATGGAAGTCGATCAAGGCGCGCCGGTCGGAACCGTCCCCTTCGCCGGTCCCCAATGGCTCGATCTGTTCAAGCACGCCTGTTCCGAAGCGAATCGGCTGGGCATCGAGATCAACATGAACAACGATGCCGGTTGGAACGGCAGCGGCGGCCCCTGGAACAAGCCCGAAAACTCGATGCAGAAAATCGTCTTCGCCGAAACGAAGGTCGAAGGGCCGAAAAAATTCCAGGAGAAGCTCCGCCAACCCCAAGCCGTGAAAAATTACTATCGAGATATTACCGTCCTGGCCTTCCCCACGCCGGAAGGAAAGTCGCGCATTCCCCATCTTTCCGATAAAGCCTTGTTCGGCGCGGGATTATCGACTTTGGTCGCGCCGGCGGCGTGGCCCGCCGCGCCCGCCGACGAAACCATCTCGCCGGATCGCCTCGTCGATATCTCCGCCAAGATGGACAAGGAAGGCCAATTAACCTGGGACGTGCCCGATGGCAAGTGGACCATCCTCCGCCTCGGCCACACCACGACGGGCGTAGAAAACCATCCCTCGCCCGCCTCCGGCTCCGGGTTGGAGTGCGACAAGATGAGCAAGGAAGCCGCCGAAGCCCATTTCGCGGGTCTGATAGGAAAAATCATCGAGAAAGTCGGCCCCCTGGCGGGCAAGACGCTGGTGGCCACGCACATCGACAGTTGGGAAAACGGCTCCCAAAATTGGACCCCCAAATTCCGCGAAGAGTTTCAGAAGCGCCGCGGCTACGACATGCTGCCCTTTCTCCCCGCCATGACCGGCCGCATCGTCGGCAGCCGCGAAACCTCCGAAAGATTTCTGTGGGACGTGCGGCAAACCATCAGCGAACTGGTGCTGCAAAATTACGCCGGACATTTCCGCGAAATGGCGCACCGGCACGGCATGAAGCTGACTATCGAGGGTTACTCCGGCTGCCCCTGCGACGAACTGGCCTACGGCGGATACGCCGACGAGCCGATCGGCGAATTTTGGGCCTGGTGGTTCGGCACGAACAAGACCTTCGGCTTCTCCTTCTCCGCCACCCAAATGGCCTCGGTGGCCCACGTCTATGGCAAAAAAATCGTCGGCGCCGAAGCCTTCACCTCCTGCAACACCGAAAAGTGGCTGGGGCATCCGGGCAATATCAAGACCCTCGGCGACTGGGCCTTCTGCGAAGGCATCAACCGCTTCATCTTCCACCGCTACGCCATGCAGCCCTGGCTCAACGTCCAGCCCGGCATGACCATGGGACCGTGGGGATTGCATTACGAACGCACGCAAACCTGGTGGGAAATGTCCAAGGCCTGGCACGAATATCTCGCCCGCTGCCAATACCTGTTGCGCGAAGGATTGCACGTGGCCGACGTCTGCTATCTCGGCGCCGACGCCGCGCCGCAGTGCCTCCTCGGCCAAAAACGATTGCTGGCCAAAACGCCCGACCCCCTGGACCCGGACAATCCCGATTATCCCCGCGAGCGGATCGACTATTCGTTCGACGTCGCTTCGACCGACGCCCTGCTGACGCGAATGTCGGTCGCGGACGGCCGCATCGTGCTCCCCGACGGCATGAGCTACCGCTTGCTGGTCCTGCCCAACGTCGAAACGATGACCCCCAAGGCGCTCGGCAAGATCAAGGAGTTGGTCGAAGCCGGGGCCACCGCCGTCGGCTCGCGGCCGGCGAAATCGCCCAGCTTGAGCGACTACCCGCAATGCGACGCCCAAGTCCAGCGACTCGCCGCCGAACTTTGGGGGCCGGGCGAGGCGCCCGCCGAGTTGACCGCGCGGCAGGTCGGCAAGGGCCGCATGTTCTGGTCCGCCGCGTTTCAGGTGAAATCGGAGATTCGCCAAACGCCCCAGGAACTGTTGAGTTCGGCCCAGTGGATCTGGTTTCCCGAAGGAAATCCGGCCGCCTCCGCCCCGCCGGGCAGGCGCTATTTCCAAAAAACGTTCGCCGTCGATGGTCCGGTGGAATCGGCCCAATTGGCCGTCACCGCCGATAACCGGTTCACCGCCTGGCTCGGCGGACGCAAATTGGGAGCCGGCAATACGCACCTGCAAGTCTTCACGTTCGATATCGCTCCCTCGTTGAAGCAAGGCGAGAATCTCTTGGCGGTCGAAGCGGCCAATACGACCGAGTCCGCCACTCCCGCCGGCCTGATCGCCAAACTGACCATTCTCTACCGGGACGGCCGCCGCCAGAACCTCGTTACCGATGCCACCTGGAAGACGGCCAAAACCGCCCCCGAAACCTGGAAATCGCTCGCCGGCGACGATTGGGCCGCCGCGAAAATGCTCGGCGAGTTCGGCATGGCCCCCTGGGGCGAAATGGAATCGGACGCCCCCCACACCGAACTTCTTCCGGAAGTCGATCTCGTAACCGAAGTGTTGCGGAAAATGGACGTGCGCCCCGACTTCACCCACCAGGCGAAAAGCGGGACCAAGTCGCTCCGATACATCCATCGCACCGAGAAGGGGAACGACCTTTATTTCGTGGCGAACAAATATCCGCGGCACGAAGAAGCCCTCTGTTCCTTCCGCGTCGAGGGCAAGCGGCCCGAACTGTGGTGGCCCGACACCGGAAAAATCGAGCGTCCGGCGGTTTACGCCGACGACGACGGCGCGGTCCGCGTACCGATCTCCCTCGATGCCCACGGTTCGGTGTTCGTCGTCTTTCGCGATAAGGCGGCCCCGCCCGCCGAGCGGATCGTCTCCGTGAGCCGGGATGGCCGGGAAATCGTCGGCACGGCCTGGCAGGCCAATCCCCCATCGTCCGCCGACGGCAAGCCGTTGCCCGTCGAAGATTCCGGCGTAAAACTCGCCGTCGATGCTTCCAACCGCCTCGACTTCCAAGCCGCGCAAACGGGAAAATATACTCTGACCTACGGCGACGGCGCAACGCGGCAGATCGAAATCGCCCAGGTCTCCCCGCCGATCGAACTGAGCGGTGCGTGGGAGGTCGCCTTCGACCCCCGCGGCGGCGGGCCGGCGAAAGTCGAATTCGACAAGCTCGTCTCCTGGAGCGAACATCCCGACGAGGGCGTGAAATACTATTCCGGCACCGCGACTTACGCGAAAACCTTCACCGTTCCCGCCGATCGAATCGCCAAAGGCCGGCGATGCGTGCTCGATTTGGGCAAGGTGGAGGTGATGGCCGAGGTGATCCTCAACGGCAAGTCGCTGGGCATCCTCTGGAAGCCGCCGTACCACGTCGATCTCGGCGAAGCCCTCAAGCCCGGCGAAAACAAGCTGGAAGTGAAGGTCGTCAATCTACTCATCAACCGGCAGATCGGCGACGAATTCCTGCCGGAGGACAGCGATCGCAATCCCAACGGCACGCTCAAGTCCTGGCCGAAATGGCTCCTGGAAGGCAAAACCAGCCCCACCGGCCGCCACACCTTCACCTCCTGGCGGATGTGGCGCAAGGACGATCCGCTCCAGCCTTCCGGCCTGATCGGCCCGGTGCAAATCGTGCCCCACGCCTGCCCGGCATCGTCCGGGACGAGTTCCCCGTAAAAATAATTCGGGCGCCATGCCCGCGCTCGCCGTGGGCATGACCGATAAGCTACAAAGACGCAACATGCCCACGGCGAGCGGGGGCGTGGCGCCAAGTGGAAGGCGCCTACTTTCATTATGCCTTCATTTCCACTATTCCGGGATCGGGCGCGTTGTCGGCAATAGGCACTGAAATCCTGCTTGAGAAAAGTGGCGATCGGCGGTCATAGCGTCGGTTATTTTTTCCGAGCGCATGACGACGAAACTTGAGCAATCAATTAGTCCCCAAGATTTATCGAGTACGCGACCGTAGAGCTAGCGCATCGATGAAGAACGAACGTTCGATGGGGATAATTCGGCAGATACTTGAACCGAACAGGGATTTCACCGTGGAAACGAAAACCGCACGCGTCTTGGGACGGGCCAAGCCGTTGCCTGCTTCCGCGAGAATCCAATCCGAGGTTATCAAGCGACGGTTGAACTTCTCGAACTCTCGAAATAACTCGACGGCGGAAGCATGAAGCCAATCATCGACGTTCAGCAGAGCAATCCAACCGCTCGCATCGATAAAGACCGCTTCATTGAGCATCTTCGGTCACCTTGGGAGAGCCATACAAATAATGATCCAGATTGAGCGACAAATCGGGAACGCCCGTGGGAGCCGCCAACTCGTAGATGCGATAGATCGGATCGGCAGCGGATACGGAGGCGGGTAACTTTTCCGGTTCCACTATCACCACCGTTCCTTCGGGCAGCGGAACGCTTCCCTCGAACACGACGACGCCGTTTTGAATCGAACCGCGATAAGTCATCATAACACCTCCCAATTCCAATTCTAATAGAATCGGAATAATCGAGCAACCGTTCCTTCTTTTACTGTAAGCGTTCACGCCCCGGTCGGGGACTGGTCCATTTTTCGGCGGGATAACGTATATTGCGGACAACGGTAGGCCGAAAACATGGACCTGTCCCCTTCCCGCGGCGCGAGGGGGACAGTCCCATTTTCGCGGCGATTAAGCATTTTTACGGCGCCATCATCTTTTGCGCCGCGAAAATCGGGACAGTCCCC
>JADLEL010000145.1 GCA_020846145.1 Pirellulales bacterium
CTGGTCCATTTTTCGGCGTGAAAACGTATTTTGTGGACAAACGGTAGGCCGAAAACATGGACCTGTCCCCTTCCCGCGGCGCAAGGGGGACAGTCCCATTTTCGCGGCGATTGAGCACTTTTACGGCGCCACCATCTTTTGCGCCGCGAAAATCGGGACAGTCCCCTGTGAACGGTTACGCATATTCCATAGGGACTAAACTTTCTTGTTTCGCCCTCTTCACTTGTGCTGACACGCCGGGCAAAAGAACGTCGAGCGTTGGGCCTGGACGATGCGGAGGATTTCCGCGCGGCCGCATTGCAGGCACCGCTCGCCGTGGCGCTGATAGACCCGATGGCGGATTTGGAAGTTGCCCGGCTCGTTTCGGGCGATGCGATACGTGCCGTCGCGGAGAGTGGAGCCTTGATGCAGGATAGCGTCGTCCAGGACTTCCCGCATTGCCGCGTGGACCGCGAGCCAATCCTTCGGGCGGAGCCGCTGGCAAGGCCGCGCCGGATGGATGCGGCAGCGATGCAGAATTTCCGAGGCGTAAAGGTTGCCGATTCCCGCCAACAGCCGCTGGTCCATGAGCGCGACTTTGATCGGCCGGCGGCCGTGCCCCATGCGTTCGCGCAGCAGTTCGGCGGTGATCGCCAGAGCGTCGGGGCCGATTTTCTCCGGCCCCAGGCGGTTGGAGAATTCTTTCGGCGCGAGCAAACTTGCCACGCCCAGCCCGCGCTGGTCCCAGAAGAGGAATTGGCCGGCTTTACCGCCCTTGAGCTTAAAAATCAGCCGCAAGTGCGTTTCGTTGGGCGGGCGGCGGAGCAGGATCAAGCCCGACATTCGCGGCTCGAGCACGAGCCGGTCGCCGGAATCGAGTTCCAAGACCACGCGCTTGCCGAGCCGGCCGATGCCCATAATCTTGCGATCTTTGATCCGCCGCCGGAAAACATCGAAGCGCGGTACGATGATGATCGATTGCAGCCGCGACCGCGGCCGCGTAACGTCCACAATCCGACTGCCGAGGATCGGTTTGATGCCGCGGCACATGGTTTCGACTTCGGGCAGTTCGGGCATAAAGGGTAAATGCTGAATGATGAATGCTGAATGATGAATTAACAATGTTTAGCTGCAATCCAAAGGGGGCGGATAAGGAATCGGTCTTTGGAGAGCGGTATGTAGTTTTTAGGGTGGCTGATTTTACTCTTCCGCATGTAGGAGCTTGAAAAGGAGGAAACGCAACCTGGTTTTTCATTCATCATTCAGCATTCAGCATTCATCATTCTTAAAGCACCTTCACCACCACCACCGTAATATCGTCGGCTTGGGGCATGTAACGGGAGAAACCGTGGATTTCGCGGTGCAGGGAGTCGATGATTTCGGCGGCCGATTTTTCCCGTTCGCCGCGGATGATCTCCAGCGCGCGGGAGAAGCCGAAACGCACCTTGCCGGGCGATTCGGCCTCGACCACGCCGTCGGTGAAGAAGGTGATCAGATCGCCGGTTTGGAGTTGAATCGGGCTGGACGCGGGCACCACGGTGTCGTCGCGGACGCCCAGCGGCAGGCTGGTGCTGTCGAGAATCGCCGCGTCGTAGCCGGGGTGCAGCAAATAGCCGCGCTGGCCGGCGCTGGCGTAGATCATGGTGCGATCGCGGGGATCGAGCCGGGCCAGGGCCAGCGTGACGAAATGGAAGTCGGTGGTATCGGCCGCCAGCACGCGGTTGGTTCGCGTGAGGATTTCGCCCACGTCGGAATGCACCTGGGCCAACGTGCGGAGGCAGGCCCGGGTTTCCGACATCAGCAAGGCCGGTCCCATGCCGTGGCTGCTCACGTCGCCGAGGACGATTCCCAAGCAGCCCTCGAGCATGGGGATGTAATCGAAATAATCGCCGGCCGTGGCCTTGGCCGGATAGAGCGCCCCGGCCAATTCGAAGCCTTCGAGCTTGGGCGGCGCGAGCGGATAGAGCCGCTGCTGGATTTCGCCCGCCGCGCGGAACTCCTCCGAAGTGTCGCGGAGCGCTTCCTCGGCATGATGCCGCCGGCTGCGCTCGATGGCGTAGCGGATGGAGCGCACCAGCAGGCTGTCGGTAAGCTGGCCCTTGACCAGATAATCCTGCGCCCCGGACTGCACGGCCTTGATGGCGGTCCGCTCGTCGTTATAGCCCGAAAGCACCACGATCGGCACCTCGCCGGCATGGGCGTAGAGGTTGAAAAAAGTCTCCAGGCCGGTGCTGTCGGGCAGGCACAGATCGAGCAGCACCACGTTGAACTTCTCCTCCTCGCAGCGCTCGATGGCCGAAGCCAGCAATTCGACGTGGACCAGCTCGAAGGGGCCGCTCCAACGGTCGCCCAACAGGTTCCGCATGACGTAAACGTCGTCGGGATCGTCCTCGACCAGCAGGATTTTCACGCGCTCTTCGTCCATGGTGGTTTTGGTCTTAGGTCTTTAGGATAGGGGATGGGGGATAGGATTTTGGGTTTTGGATAGTTGATAGTACGGAGTATCGAGTACCGAGTACGAAGTTGGGAGTTCGGAGTACCGGGTACGGAGTTCGGCGTACTCAGTACTCTATTCGCTTGATGCCAATATGCAAATCGATTAATTCAAACTTCATCCTTCATCCTTCATCATTATTCTATCCCCTATCCCCTTTTTTCTGCTCGGCGGGGGCGGCAATTCCACCACGCGGAACCAGTAATCGCTGAGGATTCGCAGAATTTCGACCCATTGTCGAAAGCTCGTCGGTTTCGAGACGAAGGAGTTCACGCCCAAATCGTAGGAAAAGCCGATGTCGTCCTCGGCGGCCGAGGTGGTCAGGGCGACGACGGGAATCTGACGAAATTGCGGATCGGATTTGATTTCCGCCAGCGCCTCGCGGCCGTCCATGCGGGGCATTTTGAAGTCCAGCAGAATGATATCCGGCCGGGGAGCCGGCCGCCCATTGGCGTACTCACCCGCCCGGCGGAGATAATCGAAAAGCTCCACGCCGTCGCGCACGCACCGCAATTCGTGCTCGGAGCCGCTTTCCATGAGGGCGTCGCGCACCAACTGGCAATCCTCGGCGTCGTCGTCGGCCATGAGAATTATTCGGCGTTGGGAATCGGCGGACATATTGAAAGTATGAAGTATGAAGGATGAAGGATGAATGACGAAAGATAAATGACGAATGACAAATATGTGAATACTTGCGTGGAACTTACCAACGTAGCCAACCGTTTTCACTCTCCACTCTCCACTCTCCACTAACCACTAACCACTAACCACTGGCCACTAGCCACTGCTCAATGCTCCTCCTCCCCTTCCGGCTTTCGCTTCGGATGCGCCACGGGGAGCAAGACCTCGAAGGTGCAGCCTTTGTCGGGAGAGCCGTGGGCGGCGATCGTGCCGCCGTGGTGCTCGGCGATGCGGCGGCAAATCGCCAGCCCGATGCCGGTGCCATCGTACACGTCGCGCGGATGCAGCCTTTGAAAAATGCCGAAAATCCGCTCGGCGTATTTCTCCTCGAAGCCGACGCCGTTGTCTTCCACCACGATGCGGCACTGCTCGTCGGTCGGCGATTGGCCCGCTTTGCGGCTTTCCGGGCCGTGTACGTACCGGCCCGAAATGCACACCACCGGCGGCACCCCCTCGCGATGGAACTTCAACGCGTTGGCGATGAGATTCTGGATCAACTGCCGCATTTGCAGGGGATCGGCTTGGATCGAGGGCAGTTTTCCCACCTCGACCATGCCGTTGAGTTTTTGGATCGGTTCTTCCAAATCGGAGACCACTTCGGCGGCGATCTGGGCCAAATCGACAACCTCAAAATTTTGCCCCCGCGTCGTCACCCGGGAAAGGGAAAGCAGCCCGTCGATCAGCGATTGCATCCGCACCGCGGCGCTTTGCATTCTTTCGAGGCATTCGCGGCCGTCGTCGTCGAGTTTTTCGGCCTGTTTCAGCAGCAGGCGGTCGCTGAAAGTGCGGATTTTCCGCAGCGGCTCCTGCAAATCGTGCGAGGCCACGTAGGCGAATTGCTCCAGTTCCCGGTTCGACCGTTCCAGTTCCTCGGCATAGCGGGCCTGTTCGGCCTCGGCTTTTTTCCGCTCGCCGATGTCGCGCACGTAGAAACTCATCACCGGCGCGCCTTGCTCCCGGCTGATGGTCATGGCCATCTCGGCGGGGAAGGTCTCGCCGCTGGCGCGGACGGCCTCGATCTCCGCCCGCTTGCCCAGCATCGAGCCTTCGCCCGCGCTCAAGTACCGTTCGATGCGCTCCTTGTGGCCGGGGTCCATGCTCGGCGGAAAAAGCACTTCGCTGGGCTTGGTGCCGATGATCTTGTCGCGCGGATAGCCGAAGGTCGCCTCCGCCGCGCGGTTGAATTCGGTGATGGTCCCCTCGTGGTCGATGGTGATGATCGGGTCGAGCGACGATTCGAGAATCGCATGTTTGCGGGCGTGCGCTTCGGCCAGCGAGCGCTCCAGGTTATCGTGGTCGCCGATCGGGCGGTGGAGGATCGCCAGCGTGCTCTGCCCGGCAGGCTCCGGCGAACGCACGCGAATCATCGTGGTCTGCACGTCGAACTCTTCGCCGGTCCGCACGTTCCGCAGGCGGCCGCGGCCGCGCCAAACGCCGGTTTTATTGACGGCGGGCACCGCGACGTCGCGCATTTGCGTCCAGGCGTCGGCGGGGTAATAATCGTGCAACTTGGTTTCCGCCGCGTTTTTGCCGTCGGCCAGGCCGAGCATCCGCTTGGCGGCCGGATTCAGATAAAACGGCTCGCCGTGCGCGTTGGCCAGACAGAGGAAATCGCCGCTGATTTCCGCCATCGCGGCGAAAGGATCGATCCGCTTGATTTCCTTGACGGCGGGATCCGATTCCGGGACGACGTTCGGAGTATGATTCATGGCCAATCCCCCCATTCTTATTATCCTTCGGCTAGGGGAACTGTCAATGGGAATCCTCCGCTTTGGAACCGTTCTCAGGGGACTGTCCCCCTCGCACCCAGGGGACTGTCCCGATTTTCGCGGCGCAAAAGATGATGGTGTCGTAAAAGTGCTTAATCGCCGCGAAAAGGGGACTGTCCCCCTCGCGCCGCGGGAAGGGGACGGGGCCATGTTTTCGGCCTACCGTTTGTCCACAAAATACATTTTTACGCCGAAAAATGGACCCGCCCCCGACCGGGGCGTGAACGCTTACGTCAATGAGGATCCTCCGTTTTCGGCAAACGCGGATCGGCGAGGTCCAGGCGATACATGATCTGGTTGTAATCGTAGCGCGGCGTGGGATTGGTGTTGTTCGAGAAGGAAGTAACGTAGGTTCCTTCGAGGAAGATGATCCGCCCGCCCTCCCGATCGAAGAAGGGATGATGCACCACGTTGTAGAAGGTGTAATTGTCGTGGGTAATGATTTTTTTCGCCGTCCGCCAGGGACCGGCCGGCGAATCGGCCTCGGAGAACCAAACTTCGCCCAGGTTCGACGTGCCGCCGATTTCCCCCGCGAGAAGAATCCACTTTTTGCGATATTCATTCCAGGCGATCGAACCCGAGTGCAGCCGGACCGGCTTGCCGCCGTCGAGGTCGCGGGGGAGATGCCGCGCTTCTTCCGGGCGGATTTTGCCCGCCGCGAGCAACTCCTGCTCTTCGGCGGCCGCGGTCGGATCGGTGCCCCGCTTCCAGCCGTAAACAAGCTTGCCGTCAGATCCGCGTTCGACCTTGGCCGATTTTTTGTCGTATTTCGCGCCGCTCGGCAGGCACGTGAAGGCCTCATACGCCTTGGGATCGAAGACCGATTTCCAATCGGCGCGCACGCGGACGTTCGCGAACGGCGCAGCGAAGTACAAATAATCCGCCTCGCCGTCCCTTCCGCGGAACGCATGGCCGCGGAGGTTTTGCCATTTGTTTTCGAGATCGAATTGCGCCCGCTTGCGGAAGGTCTGCGACTCCTCGTCCCAGACGACGAGGCCCTGCTCCAGCATCGTTCCGAGGTCCTTCATGCGCGCGTAATGCGCGAGAAGGCGTTCGGTTCCGCTATCGTCGGGCAGCGTCGTCATGCCGTCGAGCCAGACCGCGCCGGGATCGGACATCGGGCACATCGGGCGGCTGAATCCTTCGGCGTTGGCGAAATAATTTAGATCGATCCCCTTGGCCGGATCGAGTTCCCTGCCCGGCAGGGCGGAGGTCGCCCCGGAGGCGGAGAACTGCCCCAGCGGATAGCGCACGCGGCAGGTGTCGCCCCAGATCCAGAAGATTTTGCCTTGGAAGGGGACGGCCTGGGTGCTGTCTTGTCCGGTGACCTCGGCGTTGAGGAGCGGTTCGCGGATCGGCGTCGGCTCGCCCAGCAGCACGCTATCGCGGTAGATGCCTTCTCCGGTGATGCGGTAGAGGCGTTCGGCAAGGTTGAGCCGCTTGACCTTGAGTTCCGCCCGGCCGCCTTCTTTTACTTCGAGAGCGGCCCCGGCGAAACCGAAGCCGTCCTTGGGAAACTTATATCCGTGGCTCTGGACAAAGAAGAAAACCTTGCGGCCCATCAGCCCCGGTTCGTAAAAGGCGACCAGCCCGTTGCTGTCGGTGTAGTAGGAAATGTTGTTGACCGTCCGCAGCTCGACCAGCGGTACGCCGCGGCCGGTTTGCTCATCGACGACCTTAATCGTAAAGTAGGATATGCCCGAAGGTTCGGCGAACGCGGCGACGGAGCAAACGATAATCAACGTCGCTCCAAGCAATCGAAACAGTGGTTTGCCTGGGCCGATTTTATGGAACGGTTTCATGGTGCAACTCCTTTCGTGAGATCGATTGAAGACCACTTCATCGGAAGGTGGCATGATGGTGTAGGGATCGTTGCGCCGATAGAATCCGCGCGCAAAGCCGAGGGGATAAACCCCTCGGCTCGCTTGCTCTTTCGTCGGCATCGCTTCATGCAAAATCGAATTGCATAACCGTTTAGCGATTCATCGTCACATCCTCGCGGGACATGCCGCGGATGTGTTGGATGTACTTGCCGACGGCTTGAAGCACTTCGGCGGGCACGGCCAGGGTGCTTTGCAGTTCGTTGGGAGCGGTTTTCACGGCGAAACCCAACGGGGGCGTTTGCGGGAAGTCGGGAATCTCCACCCGCTCCGCCATGCCCGGCGGCAGGAAGTCGGAGACCATCCGCTTGACCAACTCGACCGTTCCTTGCGGGCTGAGGTAGCCGACCATGGGGGCGTCGGGCGGAAGCAGGGCGGCGGTCTTCGAGCAATCGGCGTCGCCCATCAAGTCGGATTTCTTCTCTCGAATGGCCGCGATCATCCGCTCCAGCGGCTCCTTGTTGACGTAGCCCAACGCCACGGTGTGCTCGTCGGCAGGGGCGATCCAGAACGTCATCTTCCCGCCGGGGCCGAGCATGGCTTCCATCATTTTGTCGTATTGCGGGGGCATGGGGGCGGCTTGCGGCTTGGGGAGGTCCATCTTGATTTGCAGCGCGGGCTTGCCGGCGATTTCGCACTTTTCGGCCGCCATCGGCGGCATCATCGAAGACTTCGCGCCTTGCAGCACCTCGTTGTATTGCCGGAAGTACTGCTCGTAGCCGGCAATGAGCGTTTCCGCGTCATCGACGCGCATCGTGCCGAGCAAATTCGCATACAGCGGCTCGCCGCCTTTCCCCACGCCCAGCGACATCGACATCGAGCGGACGCCCTTGAAGTTCGACATCGACAGTTTCGACATCTTGGCGATTTGCTCCTCGCCGAGGCCGTACATGCCTGGCGCGGCTTTCATGAGATTGAGCGAGAACTGCATCATGCCCTCCATCATCGCTTCGGAAAGCACGCCGCCGCCGGCGACCACGAACGGCTCGCCGGGCAGGCCCGCCAGGAGATTCTCTTTCGCCGGCGGAACTTGGGCGAGGAACTTGCCCCATTCGCCCGCGGGCAGCATTTCGGTGCGGCTGGTTACGCGGAGCACGTTTTGCCCGTCGAGCGCGAGGCCGATGCCGCAAGCCGAAATCTCCTTCTCGGCGGCCTGGAGCATTTTTTCGTACAACTCGAAGGCGGCGACCGCCTGCTTGCCCTGTTCGCCGGCCTGGCCGAGCTTCATTTTCATGATGCTGAGCCACGTTTGCCCTTTTGCCGAGAGGGTTTTGATCCCCGGTTGCAAGAGGACTCCGGCGATGTCGCGGGCGGAAATCCACTCGCCCCAGGGCTTCAAAGCGGCGGGGACTTCGCCGGAGAGTTCCAGCGACTCGAGGGACTTCCGATACTTGAGGCCCGTCAATGCGGCATATCCGCCGATACGACGAACCAACGAGGGACTGCCGAAAAACGAGACTTCGGTTACGTCCTCGGTTTTGCTCTCCGGGGTCATTTGCGCCAGGAACTTCGCGTAATCGGTAACGGGAATCAAGAGGATGGGCGAGGGAGTGGCGGATTCGTTTTCCGGCGCGAGCACGAGGAACGCGGTGGTTCCCTGCTCGTCGATCCCTTGTTCGATGGCCGACTGTTTTTTGAACATCGCCATCAGGTCCGGCACGGGAAGCTGCATCTCGCGGCCGAGGGTTTGGGCCTTGGCGTTCACGTCGGCGGGTCGGTTGACGGCCGCGAATCCCCACGCCGAGTCGGGCACCAGTTTGAGAAAGTCTTCGGCGGCCGTCGCCAGCGAGGCGGCCAGCAGCAGAATGCCGAAAATCGGCAAAGCGGAAGTGAAAAATCGTCGGGCCATAAAGAATCTCCTCGAAAAAGGGGTGAACGGTATCCGGCTATGCCCAATTTACCCCGCCGGATACATTTCGGGCAGAGGGTTCCCCCATTTTTACCGAAACGCTTCAAATGTCAACAAGACGATCAATAAGAATGGCGAATTTTCGGGGGGTAAGCAGCTAGAGGAGTTTCGCCATCGAGAATGCGAGGATGGACCGCGAACCAGGTTCACCTATAATTGAAGCGCGCAAAATCGATATCGTTTAGCCCCCCGTGAATACACGGGGGGCATTGCGGGGAGAATACCATTCGCTTAGAACCCGAGTCTCCCCGGTGTATTCACCGGGGGCCAAATGACTTATAGCACCGGGCTTAACAAAATACGAGGAGTACGACGAACATGGCTGGAGAACAATCCGCGAATCCGCTAGGCCGCAATCCTTTCGACGGGACGGTTCGATCGAATCAAACGATCGGCAGTTTCGGCAACGCCAGTCCGATCGGCGTGGATATGGAAGAACCGGTCGAGCTTGGCGCCACCAAGAAAATCTCAAAAGTGACGAAGGATTGGGCCGATCCGCCCGTCGTTACGCCGACGCTCACCCCGGAAGTTTCGGGCAGTTCGCTCAAAGCCGTGCTGGTCGAATTGCAAAAGCTTACCGAATGGGGGAGCGGCGGGGGAAAGCTCAAAGGAACCGGTCCCAACGGAGAGATGCAAGCGGAACCTTCCGAAGACGGCAAGAGCTACACCGTGGCCATCAAGGGCGAATTTATCTTGACGCTGGTGAAGTGGAAAGAGTACGGCACGATGACCGCGCCTCAGAAAAAGGCCTGGGACGACATGATCGCGCTATTGACGGCGCACGAGCGGGAACACGTGGCCATCGCCTACCGCAACGCCGAGAAACTCATCAAGACTCTCAAAGGCTTGGATGTCATGCTCGCCCCGCAAAAGGTCGCCGACGCCAATACGGCCGGGCAAGCCGATCAAGACGATTTCGATTCGGCCGCGAAGACCGATCACGGAAAGAACGATTATTTGACTTTCAAGAAAGTCGTGCTCGATACGTCCGCCGATCCCCCGCCAACGCCCACCCCCGCGCCGCCCAAGCCGTGAAGAGGTACGCTACGCCGCTTCGGCGCGTGAGTTCGGCGGCGATTCGAAGGTCCGCGACGATAAACATTCCTTGAGCGTCATTTCCACCCGGCGGTCCAAGTCCTCCAAACGCAGAATCAACTCCTCCTGCCGCGATTCGAGGTCCAAAAGCGTTTCCAATTGGGCGGAACGGTCGTACATGGAGCGTCATTCCCGAGAGTGCGAATCTTCAAAGGAGATAAAGATATCACCTGCGGGTCGGATTCGTGTTTTCCACGCCGTTGCCGACGAATATGGTATCGGGCCGATCCCCCAAAAAACCGCAACGGAGTTGAAGGCGGCGGTACAAATGCCCCATATTCCAGGCAGGCAAAATCGTCCGATTTCGGAATCTTGACCGGTCGCGCGGAGTTTATCGATACTTTAATGATTTTTCTTGACGCGGCTTCAATGCCCTGGTACATTGCCGATTGTACGGGCAACGAGGGGTGAGGAGTGTGGGGCTAGGGGATTGGGAGAAAGGTATGGGGAGATAAAGGGATCGAGTCTTTTCTCTTGCCCAAAATCGTTGAATCAATGAAGCTCCTCGGCCGATTCGCCGTGTCCTCCGGTGCGTCAGGAAGTTCGATTGGTTTAGTTAGTTGAAAGGTGCTAATCATGGTAATTGCTCGTTCACCGTGAAGTCAACTTGGCGTGCGGCGGGGCGACCCGCCGTGCGAAGCCCAGGGCAACGCCTTGGGGAACGGTGAAAATTCCATGAGGTTTTTCGGTCCAACGGACCAACGATTCTCCTTCCTGCCGAGGAGAACTGTTGGCCCGTTGGGCCGAAGAGGTTCGGTGGTCGCCCGTTCCCCCAGGGCGTTGCCCTTGTACGTTTTAAGGGAGAGGCATTGTAACCATTGAATAAAGGTTTTAGATTTATGGTTTGAGATCGAAAGTGGCCCCCGCGGGGGCCACTTTCGGCCGGACGTGCGATCGACATGCGCTGGGCTTGGAGAATGGATGCCCCTTCGGAGCGAAACAAAATCCGGAACGACCTTTTTCACGAAAAACATCCATTTTTTAGCGGGCCAGGCGGGACTTACAACATAGGAACGTATTATGGCTGATCGGCATTCCAACAATTTTCCGAAACTGCACAATGCCGCGTGGCCGGGCGTGGTCGGCAAGGGACCGGGGGCCGAGCCGCCGATTGGACTTGATACGATGCTCGATCTGACCGCCTCGGCCGAATTCGAGGGCATGAAGTTCGACGGCATCGATTTGTTTTTGTTCCTGCCGCATGTCGATATCAATTCCAGCGACGACGATCTAAAAACGCTGGCCGACAAAGTGCGGGCGAAAAATCTGGAGATCGGCTCGGTGGTCGCGCCGGTTTGGGAGCCGACCGGCGGCGGACCGGCGATGGGCAGCCTCAAGGATCGAGCCAAATACCTCGAACAAGTGAAAAAAGGCTGCCGCATCGCGCGGAAGCTGCGCGAGTTGGACGTGCGGCCGGAGGGCGTGGTGCGGATCGATTCGGCCTGCGGCGTCGGCCCCTGGTCGGAAGACCCGCTGGGAAACCAGAAGCGCATCGCCGAGGTCTTCCGCGAGGCGTGCAAGATCGCCGAAGACCACGGCGAGCGGCTCGCCGCCGAGGGCGAAATCTGCTGGGGCGGTATGCACAGTTGGAAGAAGATGCTCGATCTGCTGGAAATGGTCGATCGCCCGCAGACGCTCGGTTTCCAGGCCGATATGGCCCATACGCTGTTATACCTCATGGGCTACAACGCGCCGGAGGACGCCTTGCTGCCGGCGGATTTCGATTTCGCCGACCGCGAACGATTCGATGAAGCGTACATCATTCTGACTGTCGCACTCAGGCCCTGGACGATCGATTTTCACGTCGCCCAGAACGACGGCACGGTGTTCGGCTCCGGCTCGCACGACAAGACCGGCCGCCACTGCCTGCCGAACGATCCGAACGGCAAGCTCGACATCGTCCGCCACGCGGGCTTCTGGCTCTGCCACACCAGCGGCGAACCGACGAAGAAAATCCGCCACCTCTGCTGGGACGGCTGCATGTTCCCCAACGCCACGATGATGAAGCACCAAACTTGGAACGAGATTCTAGGGGCGATGGTCGCGGTCCGCGACAAGCACGGTTGGAAGGAATGAGCGGTAAATGGAATTCATCAATTTTTGAATACGCATTTTTTTCTCACAAAGGCACGAAGAGCACGAAGGAAGATGATGGAAATTGAAATCGATGCTGGCAATACAATTTCTTGCTTCCGATCCATGCCTTGGGAGAAGAATCCCTTGGGAATGGGATTTCAATGAATCAACTGCCCTCTTTGTGTCCTTCGTGCCTTTGTGAGAAACAAACTGCCCTTGGATCCATTCGCAATTCATCCCGCAAATCCCCAATAAGAAAAAATGACGGAAAACGAAATCGGCCAGATCGTCGTTGATACTGCCATTCAGTTGCATAAAGAGTTAGGCCCGGGATTGTTGGAATCGGTTTATGAGGCAATATTTGCGCGGCGGTTGGCGAAAAAAGGACTCCAGATCCAGCGACAGGCCGGCATTTCGATCGATTTTGACGGCGAACATTTTGACGAGGGATTTCGCGCGGATTTGATGGTCGAAGGAAAAGTCATCCTCGAACTGAAATCTATCGAGAAAATTGCTCCCGTTCATAAGAAACAATTACTTACCTATTTGAAACTGACGGGCATGAAACTCGGTTTCTTATTGAATTTCGGCGAAGAGTTGATGAAAACCGGCATCGTGAGAATCATCAATGGAAATCTGACATAATCTTTCTCCGTGTCCTTCGTGCCTTGGTGAGAAAAAATGCACCTTGTGAATAATCATTTTGGCTCATCCGGATAAAGCGTACCCGATGATTTGGTTTGCTGGGAATTTCAAGGAATGAATCGCAAGGAGCAATGGAATTGCGTTATCGAGCGCGGATTTCCTCGATTTCGGGCCGAAGGCCCAGCC
>JADLEL010000146.1 GCA_020846145.1 Pirellulales bacterium
ACAGGTTGGAAACCTGTCCTACTTTTGAACCATGCCAAACGTTGCAAATTATTTTTCGGTCTATCTCCTTGTCCCACAACGCCTTGCGATGCAATTAGAAATTTAATTCTTGAAAAAAGCCGCCCTCTCATATATAAACATATATACAGTATAGTACTCTACGTTCCGTCCCCTGAACCCTGTATCCTGTCCCCTGTATCCTGTCCCCTGTTCCCCAAAACCGAATCGGCAAAAACTCCCCCCAAAAAACCGCGTTTTCCCCGAGAAACTCGCCATCCCGCTCCCGCAAAATCCCCGAAAATCCTCGAAATCAACTTGTTAAGCCGGAAGGAAAAATTCCCCGATCCTCAAAAAACGCTGAAAAACAAGCACTTTTCGCCGCCCCCGCACCCCGGAGACGGCAGCTCGATCGGGAAATAATGCCATCGAAAATTCGGATCGCGGTTAGCCCCGAACCGCGACCAATGGTCGCGGCTTTCCAACGGCATCAATCGGCAAACGGGGCGGCGTTTGGCCGCTCAAGTCCCCCTTGTATCTATACCGATGTTCATATATACTTATGTATATGAACCGGCGGATCGGACATCTCGACGCGGACTGCTTCTACGTCTCCTGCGAGCGGGTGAGGCACGGCTGCCTCCGCGGGCAGGCGGTGGGGGTGCTGAGCAACCAGGGGGCCTGCGTCATCGCCAAGAGCTACGAAATGAAGGCCCGCGGCGTTACCACGGGGATGCCGATCTGGGAGGCCCTGCCCCTGTGCCCGGAGGCGATCTTCATCAAGCGCGATTTCGAGTGGTACGAGGTGCTCTCGCGGCGGATTCGGGAGATCGCCGAGCGGTTCAGCCCGGCGGTCGAGTATTACTCGATCGACGAGATGTTTTTCGACGCGCGGGGGATGGACTTCGCCGCCGCCCGCAATTTGCAGCAGTGCATCTTGGACGAAACCGGCGTGCCGGTCAGCGTGGGCGTTTCGCTCTCGAAAATCCTGGCCAAGCTGGCGTCGAGTTCCGGCAAGCCGTTCGGCTGCACCATGGCCACGGAGCCGGAAGATATTAAAAAGTTGCTCCGCGACCGGCCGGTCGAGAAGATCACCGGCATCGCCCGGCGGAGCGCGAAGAAGCTCTTGGGCTACGGCATTCGCACCTGTGAGGAGTTCGTGCGGGCCGACCGCCGGTTGATCCGCCGGCTGTTGACGAAGCGCGGCGAGGATCTGTGGTGGGAGCTGAGCGGCACGGCGGTTTTGCCGATCCAAACCACCCGCGCCGCGCACAAGAACTTAAGCCGCGGCGGGAGTTTGGGCATTGCCACTTCCGACCCCGACCGCCTGACCGGCTGGGTGGCGCGGAACGCCGAGCGGCTGGTCGAGGCCCTGGATCATCACCAGGTGGATTGCGGCGTGCTGGCGATGGCCTTGCAGTTCAAGGACGGCGGCGCGTCGTCGTGGCGGTCGAGCCTGCCGATTGCGACGGCCGATTTTTCGCTGCTCCACGAGGCGGGCTTGAAACTGCTCGCGCAATGCTGGCCGCCGGGGATCGTGGTCTCGTACATGCATTTGATTGCCGAGGAGCTTTCGGTCCGCGCGTTCGCCCAGCGGGGGCTGTTCGACGCGCCCGACCCGCGGCAGAGGGCCATCGCCGAGGTCAAGCGGCGGATCAACGAGCGCGTCGGCCGCTTCACCCTGCGCAGCGGCGCGACCTTGCCGCTGGCCGACCTCTACGCCGACGAAACCTGCTCCTACGATATATGCGATATTTACGGGAAGACGTGCTTTTAGAGGGGACAGGATACAGGATACAGGATACAGGGGACAGGGGACAGAAAAGAAATGACGAATGACGAATGACGAAATCCGAATGACGAAAGAAAACTGAATGATCCCTTCGTCATTCGGATTTCGTTATTCCCTATTCCCTATTCCCTATCCCCTATCCCCTATCCCCTACTCCCCATGTGCCTTGCGATTGCCTTGCCGATCGACGAGTTGCCGGAAGCGCTGGTGCGGATGCACGAGCGGCGGATCGCGGTGCGCGAACCGGCGGGGAGGCGGGAGGTGCGGTTCTGGTTCCGCGATCCGCAGCCGGCGCTGCCCGCTTGGGTCGATTGCCGGCTGCTGATCTTGCCGTGGGGCAATCGCGCGAAAACCTCCCGGCTGCCGCGCACCGGCTGGTGCCGGCGGGAAGACCTCGAGTCGGGCCTGTGGCGGCATTTGCTGCCCGAACCGGTCGATATCCCCGCCACCTTGGGCCTGGAAAAGGGCGTCTGGTTCCTGATTCCCGAAGGCGGCTTGCGCGGCGTGCTGGTCCGCGACGAGCGCATGCGGCCCCACGTGTACATGGTCACCCAGCCCGCCTCGCACTACTACGAGATCATGACCCGCAACAACCGCATGCCGCTGTTCGCCGGCCGGCAGATGTGAAGCAGGGCGAGACGAGCGAAGCGCTGCCCCCCGTGGTTGTTCGCATGTTATCGCGCGGCGCGAGGGGGACAGTCCCATTTTCGCGGCGATTGAGCATTTTTACGACACCATCATCTTTTGCGCCGCGAAAATCGGGACAGTCCCCTGTGAACGGTTACGTAATCCTAAAATAAACGGCATTGCGAAGCCGCAAGCGGCGTTACTTCTACTTGCTTTCCAGAGGAATTACGCCGTCCCAATGGGGCGGAGGACGGCGGTTGTGCTCGGCGATATAGACGGTGAGGAAGTCTTTCACCTCGTCTTCCGCCGGGATGTGGTGCAGCAGCTCGAAAGCCGCCGCCCATTGCCGGGCGAGAAATTTTTCGAGCGCCGTTTCGTAATAGTTGATGTGTTCGTCAGTCAGAAGCGGGTATTGCGCGGCCGGCGGCAAGAGTTCGCTCACTTCCAGCGGAGTATCGAGCCCGAACGGCTTTACGATCGCCAAGCGGCGGACGCGGGCGACGTCGCGGGGGACCAGCCGGCGGACCGCGCGGGCCGTGGCTTCGTCGAGCAGGATCGGGGCGCGGAGGATTTTCGTCATGCTTTCCAAGCGGGAGGCCAGATTCACCACGGGTCCGAAAACCGTAACTTTAACCTGATCGACGGTGCCGATCTTGCCCGCCACGGCCTTGCCGGTGGCGATGCCGATGCCGGCGTGGAATCCGGCGGTGGCCTCGAACTCGCGGCGGATGCCGAGCGCGGCGCGGCAGGTTCGCAGGACGGCGTCGCGTTGCTGGAGGGGCCAACCCCAGAAGCCCATCGCGGCGTCGCCCTGAAAATCGCCGACCACGCCCCCTTCCTCGCGGATGTGCAAGGTCATCACGCCCAGGGCCTTGCTCACGCGCTGCAGCAGGCCCAAGAGGTCGTCCGCGTGGCGTTCCGACTCGCGGGAGAAGCCCCGCAAATCGCAGAACAGGACCGAGACCACGGTCTCCCGCGGCGCGAGCACGATTTCCGGATCTTCGGCCGCCAGCGTATCCAACACGACGGGCGAAAAGAACTGGCTCAGCGTGGCGTGGCGATGCTCCAACAGCCGCATGTGCCGCAGCGAACTGAGCGTCGCGGCGACGAGTTCGGTGAACTTCACGTCTTCGCGAAGGTCGGTCGGATCGGAAGATTGCGTTACGCCCAGGCGTTCGACGTTGAACCGCCCGGCGACGTACAATCCCCAGCCGGCGCAGGCCCGGCCCAGAACCGGGGTGCAGAAGGCCCAATCGTAGTTTTCGCTTTCGGTGAAGGCGGCCGCGTTGCCGGTTTCCGCGCCGTGCCAAACGTGGAGCACGCTCTGCCGCTGCCGGAGCGCTTCGAGGATTAGACCTTGGCTGGGCGTAAAATCGTTGCTGACGACCAGGCGTTGGTCCCAGTGGAGGACGAGTGGAGAGTGGAGAGTGGAGAGTGGAGAGGAAGGCGGAAGGGGGAAGGCGGAAGGGGGAGATTGAGCCGTAGCGTCTTCCTCGTCGAAGGCTTCCTCCGCCTTCCCCCTTCCGCCTTCCCCCTTCAAGCCCTCGTCCCCCGCCCCTCGCCCCTCGCCCCCCTCTTCCACCGCCACGACGGCGGCGGCGTCGGCGCGGGGAACGCCGGCCAACAACATGCCGACGAGGCGGAGGCACAGTTCTTCGTCGCCCGCCGCGCCGGAGATGACGTCGGGCAGCCGCGAGAGGACTTCGATACGATGGTCGGGATTGCGGAACTGGACCTGCCGCAGGGATTGCGCGCTGAACGATTGCTGCTGGACCGGTTGCGGCGCTTCGACGGAGATATTCACGCGCTGGTCGGCCAAGGTGAAGCTGGTTTGGCCGATGACGAAATGTTCGCCCGGCTCGATCGTGAATCGCTCGACCTCCTTGCCGCGGAGGAAGATCGGATTGCGGGTCTCCGGCAGGCGGACGACTTCGAGCCGTTTGCCGGACCAGAGCAGCCGGGCATGGCGGCGGGAAACGTGTTGATCCCAAGGAACCGCCCACGTGCCGCTCATTCGGCCCAAAAGCACGGCTTGACCCTCCGGCAGACTCCGCCGCCAACGTTGTTGAGGTTCGACGCCTTGGGCAATCAGATCGGGCATGAGCGTAGAGGGGCTAGGGGCTAGAGATCGGGGGCTAGGGGCTAGAGATTACTGGCAGGTTATGCTTTAGCATAACATCCTCGTTATGCAAAAGCATAACCTGCAACAGACCTGAGTCCCTGATCTCCAGCCCCTAGCCCCCGATCTCTAGCTCCTCATTTTACTGCACGGCCAACATCGTTTCCAGTGGCCCGTTGAGGCTTTCGGCGAGTTTGCCCAGGGCTTCGGTTTCGATTTGGCGGACGCGCTCGCGGGTCAGGCCCAGCGCTTCGCCGATTTCCTTCAGCGTGCAAGGTTCGTGCTCGTCCAGTCCGAAGCGCATTTTAAGCACCGTCGCCTCGCGCGGGTCCATCGTGGCCAATTGCTGGAGAACGTGCGTGAGATTGTCGTTATCGACCAATTCGTCTTCGGGCGTGCGGGCGTTCTCGTCCATCACCATTTCGCCCAGCGACCAGCCGGCCTCGGCTTGATCGGTCTGCGGCGTGAGATTGTAGATTTTGATCGCCTTCTTGATGATCGGCAGCTTTTTCCGCGGCAGGCCCAGCACGCGGGCGACTTCTTCGGGCGTGGGCGTGCGGCCAAGCTCCTCGGCCAGGCGGGAACTCGCGCGGCGCCATTTCGAGAGCAACTCGACCATGTAGGCCGGAATGCGGATCGTCTTGCCGCAGTTGATCAGCGCCCGCTTGATCGATTGTTTGATCCAGTAACTCGCGTAGGTGGAGAACCGCGTGCCGATAGCCGGGTCGAAGCCCTCGACCGCCCTGAGCAAGCCCAGGTTGCCTTCCTCGATCAGGTCTTGCAGGCCCAGGCCCTTGCCGGTGTAGCCGCGGGCGATATTCACCACCAGCCGGAGATTGGCGCGGACCATCCGGTCGCGGGCGTGGATATCGCCGCTGCCGATGGCCACGGCCAGCTCGTACTCGTCGTCGGCCGACAACAGCGCGGTCTCGTTGATCTCGCGGAGGTAGGTTTCCAGCGGAGTTTGCACCGAGGGTGCTTGTCGGCGGCGGGATGTCTTGGGCATGGTGGAGTATAGTATCAGCGGTATGGAGCGGATCAGCCAAAGACAGCTATCGACGCTCAAAGCGAGGTTTCTGCAACCAAGTGAATTCGCAACAAGCTGGACCGAATGTAGCCGGGATGCGACGTATGCCGAATGCGCCGCGGCGGGGACCGGCTTTAGCGGTTATGCGTGCTTTCCGCGAAAAGAAAAACTTCGGAATCCCGCAAAAGAACCTGCGGAATATGAGGGGCGTGCGGGCAGTACGCCTCTTATGCGTTTTAGCGGCGGATGCGCTGCCGTTTATGCCGGAAATGCGACCTTGCACGATTCGGGAAATTCCGCTCCCTCCCCGGATCGCGCAATTTGATGGAGTAAGGCGCTGTCCGACAATAAACTACCGAATTCCTATGTAGTAGGCACACTCCGTGTGCCGTAATTCGCGGACGGCACACGGAGTGTGCCTACTACGATTCCGGCAACTTATTGTCGGGCAACGCC
>JADLEL010000147.1 GCA_020846145.1 Pirellulales bacterium
ACAGGTTGGAAACCTGTCCTACTTTTGAACCATGCCAAACGTTGCAAATTATTTTTCGGTCTATCTCCTTGTCCCACAACGCCTTGCGATGCAATTAGAAATTTAATTCTTGAAAAAAGCCGCCCTCCCATATATAAACATATATACAGTATAGTGCTCTACGTTCCGTCCCCTGAACCCTGAATCCTGTATCCTGAACCCTGTTCCCTAAAACCGCAACCGGCAAAAACTCCCCCCAAAAAACCGCGTTTCCCCCAAGAAACTCGCCATCCCGCGCCCGCGAAATCACCGAAATACCTCGAAATCCGCTTGTTAAGCCGCAAGGAAAAAATCCGCCATCACCGAAAAACGCCCGAAAACAAGCACTTTTCGCCGCCCCCGCATCCCGGAGACGGCAGCCCGATTGGGAAATAATGCCATCGAAAATTCGGATCGCGGTTAACCCCGATAGTTCGCCTTTCGGGGCGGCGAAGCCGCACGAGATTTCGAGATTAACGCCGATGCCTCTTTTGCCTGCGGCACCCCGATAGCAGAGCTATCGCGGCCACCCGCGGAAATCATCATCCGCCATTGTACCACGGCAGGTAAGGCGGGGAAGGGAGCAATGGCGAGGGGGATGAGAGACGGAGTGGAGGGCGGGGCGTGCGCCCAGCACAAGTGCTGGGGTTAAACGGGACGGGGATGCAAAGTCCATTCTTGTTTCCGGGCAGGAACGTGAACGAGGAAGGAAAGCACTGGCGGGACGCCAGCCGGCACCCGGCGTACTCGACTGGCGCGAAGGGTATCGCCGTTGAGTCCGCGTTTCAAATCTCCCGCGACAATTCACTCTTTTGCGCCGATTATCAGACGTTGCCCGCCGGGAAGTTCCGCCGAAAAAGATGGAGACTCTGACGGCCCGACGGACTTGAACGATTTCTGCACCGCAGCCGTTTCGGCCGCATTGCGGCCGGGGAGGATCACGACGGCGCGCGGGGCCTTGGAATCTTTCGGGCGGTAGATAACCGAATCCTCCGCGGCGCCATTGCGGTTGTATTCTTTCGCAACCTCGTAGCGCATCGTTCCCGCGGAACTCGCGGCAAAACCGAGCCAGTTGTCGATATTCACCCAAAGTGTCGAGAGCGTCCGGCTGCCCCCGGCACGTTCCTTTATCGTTTCGGCGTTTCCTTCCGACAGGATGGTACGCCGGCCTCCGGTGAAGGGGTGGTTTTCGATCGCCATCAGGTACCAGTCGCCGTTGCGAACTTTGTACTGCTCGCCGGGGATTTCCAGATACGCGATGGCGTCGCCAACGCTCTGGATAATCATGGTTGACTTGCGGCCGGCGGCAAAATTCAGCGCCAACTCGGCGCGAAAACCCTTCGGCGTCTTCTTGAAGGACTTGAGCGTCGTCTTATCTCCTCCGCGGTTCCGCCCGATCATGCTGGAGTTATTCGGGGAAGTGATGAACTGTTGGCCGAGGGTTTTTCCGTTCAGCGGATAGACGAGGGAAAGCGTCCGGGTTCCATAGCTGATCGTGAACATCGCGTTCTTGGCACGCTGAACGATCAGCCCGATATCGTCGTAGCGGGTGATGTGCTCCTTGGGCGGCGCGCCCGGGTCGTTCGGGAAGCCGTGCAACCGATGGTGCAGGTAGGACAACGCAAACGAGCGCGCATCGACCGCTTCATGATAGAAGCCGTCTTTCAAGCTGTCGCCGATGATTCGTCCGTCGCCGTTGACGGCCTGGCGGGCGAGAATGGCCTTGACGAGGCGCTGCTCGGCCCATTGCGCCGGCGGCTCCTTAAAATGCGTTCCGAGGTATGAATAATAATTACTGTGCTCGAACGCGTGCAGCGACCAATCCAGCCCTGAGGGGAAGGCCATGTCGCCGGAATCCAGAATCGTCCCTTCCACGACGCGCCAGGTTGGAATCACGTTGTGCTCGGCAAACGGCTTGAGTTCCTTCGCAACGGCAGGGTTGAGCGTCGCCGCCATCAGGTAGCCCTCTCCCATCGAGTTGGCCCCGTCCACCTGGTACATCGGGTGATAGTAGCCGTGGTTTTCCAAAGCGAAGCTCGGAAAGAGCGTCTGCGTCGTCACCCATGCTTTCAGCGGATCGTTGCTCGTGTCGGGGACGGTGTAGGTGTTCGCCAGATATTTCTTCGCGGCGACAAGCCACTCCTTCGCGCGCGGATCATTTGGCATCCACGAGGCCGCGAGCATCGTAATCGGCGAATCCCAGCCGTTTTCCTCGCACTTGCTGTCGCGTTTCCATCCCGACGCCGGGGGGATTTTCACCAGCACATCCGCCTCGGCGGCGACGACGCGTTTGCAGCTTTCGATCACCCGCGGGCTAAGCTCTTTTTCCAACAGCGCCGCGGCAAATCCCATCGAACCGGCCCACAGCGGAGATTGCCAGCCATGAGCATCGTGCTCGTCGAGCCCCGGGTGAACGCCCCACTTTTTGCCATCGACGCAAACGGCATCGGCGGGTCCGCTGCTGTGCGTTTGGGATGCATAGCGAAGCGCCGCCTCAACGCGGGCGAGTCGCCGGCTGCGCGCCGGCGAACCGGGGAATTCCCGCACCAAGACTGCGTATGCCAGGGCGATCCCGGAACTCCCGCGAATTCCGCCATTGCCGTCGCTTGCGCCGTCGCCGAAGTAGCCGGCGCCTTCGATCATCGGATAATCCTTCCAGACGGATTCGGCCCACGGTTCAAACCGCAAAAGCGCCTCGAGATAATCCGCGGCAACTTCCGACTTGGGCGGCTCGGCGTGCGCAATGGGCCGCTGCGCCCCGACGATCGAAGTCAAAATGAGAATCAAAAGCCCCGGTCGGCGTGCGAACATTTGCGTCTCCCGTTCCATTGACCTTCAAATGATTTTGCCCGGCAGTCATCCTTCACGCCGTAAAAATCGGAAACTTCGCGCTGCCGATCGGCAGATGGCTGGATTCCCGCACAAGCCTTCGGTACTCGCGGGCGACCTTGCGTTCCCGGCGATCCAGCGCGTACGGCCCCACTGTACCCCGGGGATTAGCCAAACCGCGTCATTCCCAGGCTGGATTAGACATGGCTGATAGGAAATTTGGTAAGCGTTCACGCCCCGGTCGGGGACTGGTCCATTTTTCGGCGTGAAAACGTATTTTGCGCGGCGCAAGGGGGGCAGTCCCATTTTTGCGGCGATTAAGCACATTTACGGCGCCATCATCTTTTGCGCCGCAAAAATCGGGACAGTCCCCTGTGAACGGTTAGGAAAATTGATTTTCTCCACGGGACTGATTGTAACCGGCGAGGATGGACGTATCAAGGGGAGGCGGGAGGGAGAACCGCCGGTGACGGCGGCGATCAACATCGCCCATGAGAAAACGGAGCGGGAGATCGACCGCAAGATCAACGCCCACGCGCCCGCCCCGCACTTCAACCTCGATCGGGTCGCGCTAGCAGGCAAAACATGACAAAACCGCCCGGTACGGATTTGTCAATTCTTGGAGATCGTTGCCGTAGCCCGCCTTCAAGGGCCGTCTATTCTTGACGGCGAACTTCATCCATACAATAATCGGGAGCGTAGGGGCGATTAAAAATCCGCGCTAAAAATGCCAGTAACCGTTCACAGGGGACCAGTCCCCGACCGGGGCGTGAACGCTTACAACAGTATCGAGTTGCTTGGTGTAGGTAGCCTCGTCCGCAGTCGGCCGATAGCTTACGGCCATTATCTCGCGGTTGCCCAGCGTAGCAACGAAAAGGTGTATTTTGAGAGTGGTGTTTAGGCGATATCCGTATCGCCGCGGAAGGCCGGAGAGGCTGGGTCCATTTTTTGGCGGGAGGGGTCCCATGCCTTCCTGATTGTTTTAGTCTGTCCTAACCGGCGTTACGGAGGTCCCTCGCCGTAAACTTGATTGTTATACACGCTTGTCCAAAATACGAACGTATCTTGACATTCTAAGTTCATCTATTAGACTGGGTGGAATGGCGTGTTTCGGTATCCTGGGAAAGCAGGTTGGCACATTCATAGAGCACCCACATCTCCGGGAGGATTCCATGATCCGAGCAGGCAAGTGGTTCATCACCTTCGCGTTCATTTTTGTCGGGACGACCGGGAGCGCGGCCCCCGTGCGGCTGGCCCGCACGCCCGACTTCCACGAAGGGAAGATCGCTTTCAGCTACCTGGGCGACATCTGGGTGGTCGATGAGGACGGCTCCCACCCGCGCCGGCTCACGGATAACGTGGCTCGGGACATCAATCCCCGCTTCAGTCCGGATGGGAAGTGGATCGCTTTCTCCTCCCCGCGCTACGGGAACTACGACGTGTTCGTCATTCCCGCGAGCGGCGGGGCGGCCCGCCGACTCACGTTCCACAGCGGCAACGACGAGGTGGTCGGCTGGACCCCCGACTCGAAGCAGGTCGTTTTCCGGGCCTCTCGCGGAGACGGCGCTTTCCCCAGCGTGGCCACGCTCTATCAGATACCCGTCGAGGGCGGCCGCGAGACGAGCCTGCCCACCGACTGGGGCTGGTGGGGCAGTTACTCCGCCGACGGGAAGCGATTCGCCTTCAATCGCCATCCCAGTTCTTGGTCGCGCAAGCATTACCGGGGCAGCTATGCCGCCGATCTCTGGGTGGCCGACCTCGACGCCAAGACCGCCACGCCGGTACTGGCCGAGGCCGACTACAACCGCTTCTGGCCGATGTTCGCGGGCAACGACGAGATCTACTTCGTGGGCGATCCCCTGCCCAGCGAAAAGGACGTTAAGCCGGGCAGCCCCGAGGTAATGCAGAGCCGCAACAACATCTACAAAATCTGGCTCAAGTCGGACGCCCCGCCGGTGCAGGTGACCAAACACGCCGGCGGCAATGTCTTTTATCCTTCCCTGTCGAGCGACGGAAAGGTGATCGTCTATGAGGCGGACTTCGGACTTTGGAAACTGGACGTAGCCTCCGGCAAGAGTACGGAGGTGAAGATCGACATCGTTACGGAAGCGAAGGACAACCAAATCGAGCCGATAACGATCGAGAACGAGGCCGATAGTTTCGACCTCTCGCCCTCGGGCAAGCGAGCCGTCATCTCGGCCCGGAACCAGTTATTCACCATCGCCACCGACAAAGGCGACATCGGCGCCATCGCCAACGACCTGGGCGCCTCCCGCAACGACTCGCCCGCCTGGTCGCCGGATGGCAAGCGCATCGCCTTCGTTTCGGACCGCTCGGGCCGCCAGGAGGTCTATCTGGTGGATCCGGACGGCAAGAATTTGAAGCAGATCTCCGACATGGACACGGACAAGAGTTCGCTCGTCTGGGCACCGGACTCCAAATCCCTGATCTTCGGCTCCACGGACAAGAAGCTCTACCTGTTTAGCGTGGCGGACGGGAAGACCCGCGTACTCGCCTCCAGCGCCTTGGGCCAGCCCCGAGGGCCGGCGTTCTCGCCCGACGGCAAGTGGGTGAGTTTTTCGAAGCAGGACGAGACCCTGCGCCAACACGTTTACATCGTCGCGGTGGCGGGTGGCGGGGCACCCGCGGAGCGGGTCGAACGACGCATCGCCGAGGACGACCGGTCCTTCAGTGAGGGCAGCGCCGTCTGGTCCGGCGACGGGCGCTTCTTGGCCTACACGGTTCAAGCCGGCACGAGCAGCGGCACGGCCTCGACGGGAGGTCGGGCCACGAACCAGATGAAACTGATGGCTCTGCCTCTCCAGGCATTGGACAAAGACCCGCTCAACAAGGACATCGACAGCGAGGCCCAGGCCCTGGCGGTGGAAGCCGCGGCCCGCGGGGCGCGCGGCGGCGCGCGCCCAGCCGCCCCCGGCGCGGCTTCCGCGCCCGTCGAGGTCAAAATCGACTGGAATGGCTTGGCCAAGCGGGCACGGCAGATTCCGTTCGCAAGCGACATGATCGGGGGCCTCACGGCCGCGCCCGCGGGCAGCGTCATCGCCTTTACGTCCATTGCGATTCCCGGGGGCGACTTTGGAGCCGCCGTGTCGGCCATCTATACCGTGAATCTGGCGGACGGTTCCGCACCCTCCCGCGTTCCCTCCGCTCCGCCCAGCACCTCCGAGGGCGAGGACCGCCGCTCGGACCGAGGCGGCTTTCGCGGCAGCGGCATGGTCTTTGCCAAGGACGGCCGCTCCCTCTATTTCCGCTCCGGCCGCGGCATCTACATGGCGTCCGTGGGCGGTGGACTGACGGCTCCCGCGCCCGAGGCTTCCGCTTTTTCAGGCGGCCGCGGCCGCCGCGGGGCCGCACCGATGCCCGCGATGCCCGCTGCCTCGGCCGGCACGGCCGCCGCTCGCCAAGTAACTTTCACTATCCATGCCGAACTCGACCGCACCGCGCTGCGAAAAGAGGTCTTTTTCGAGGGTTGGCGCGTGATGAAAAACCGCTTCTACGACGCCAAGATGCACGGCGCCGACTGGAACGCGGCCAAGAATACGTACGCCGCCCTGCTGGACAACCTGGTCGATCAGGAGGAATTGCACAACGTCATGATGATGATGATCGGCGAACTGAACGCCTCCCACACGGGCTTGAGCGGCGGGCCTTCCGAAAGCGAGCGACCGGCGACTGCGACTCGCTATCCGGGCTTCGAGCTGGTTGCCGATCCGGCGGGCCTCTACCGCGTCGGCCACATCTGGAAGGATGGCCCCGCCGACAAGGAATACACGAAGGTTCATACGGGCGACTTCATCCTCTCCATCGACGACCGCGAATTGAAGGCGAACGACAACCAGTGGCGCTGCTTTACTCAGGCCGCCGGTCGCAAGTTCCGTTTCCTGCTGAACGACAAGCCCAACCGGGAAGGGGCCTGGGAAGTAAGCCTGGAACCCATGAGTGAGTCATCTCTAAGCGAAGCCAAGTACGAGAAGTGGGTGTCGGACCGCCGCGCCACGGTTGACAAGCTGAGCGGGGGCGAGGTCGGCTACTTGCACATCAAGGCTATGGACCCGCCCTCTCTGCGGCGGTTTACCCTGGATTTGGCCATGAACCGCACGAAAAAGGCCCTGGTCATCGACCAGCGCTTTAACGGTGGCGGCGGCATCGACCAGGAACTGCTGGGCATCCTCATGGGCCAGCTCTATCAATACACCCGCGGCCGCGACATGGACCAGGACGTGCCCCGCCCGCTGGAAACTTTCTACGGCCCGATGATCGTCATGCAGAACGAGCGTTCCGCCTCGGACGCGGAGATGTTTCCCCAGGGCTTCAAGGATCTCAAGCTGGGCCGCGTGCTGGGCATGCCCACCATGGGCGCCGTCATCGCCACCGGCTCTTACAGGCTGGCCGATGGCTCCAGTATTCGCACGCCCGGCGCCGGCGTCTGGACCGCCAAGGGCGAGAACCTGGAGAACTTCGGGGTGCAGCCGGATGTCCTCATCGACAACACGCCCGAAGACTTTTTCAAGGGCCGCGACGCCCAGTTGGAGAAGGCCGTCGAGCTTCTGAAGGCCGACATCGCCGCGGGGAAGAAGAAGGGGATTTGACGGCCGGCGAAGATGTGAGCATGGTCTATGAGAAGCGATCGCCGCGCAGTATAATACAATGAGGAGATTTCGAGCAAAGGCCGCTGGAATGATCTTATTGCCGGACACGAGGAGCGTAAAAATGATTCGCGGACGAGTAGAAAACGGCGTGGTGGTGTTGGAAAATTCCAAAATTTTGCGCGAAGGCACCGAGGTGGCGGTCAAGCCGCTTTCCCGTCCCCGCCAGAAACTCCAGGTTCCAAAGCGGTCGACAGTCAGCCGGGCGCTGGCGGGCCTTGCCGGCAAGGCCAAAAACCTCCCGCCCGACGCGGCGCGAAACCTTGACCATTATCTTTACGGACACGCCAAACGATGAGCACGATTCTGGCGGACACCTCGTTCTTTGTCGCATATCTAAATCCGCGCGAGGATTGCCACCCAATGGCCGTCGAATGGATGACCGCCTCGTCGGAGCGTATGGTCACCACGGAGTGGGTGCTCGCCGAGTTGGGCAACTACCTGGCGGAAGGGCCAAACCGCCGCCTGTTCGGTTCTTTAGTCCGCGCTCTGTCGGCAGAGAAGCGGGTCGAGATCGTAGCAGCCGATCATGAGTCGTTTCTGGATGCGCTCGGCTTGTACGTTCGGCGTCCCGACCAGTCGTGGTCCTTCACTGATTGCGCTTCCTTCCGCTTGATGAAAGCGCGAAAGATCACCGAAGCGCTGACGACGGATCACCACTTTGAGCAGGCGGGATTCAAGGCACTGTTGCGCTGAGGTAATCGTGGCGGCGGAATAGTAGACAACAACCCAGGCCGACGCCGCAGTGATTCCGAATCCAGCCGTTGCAGCCAGACGTGGGCGATGCTCATCAAGCGGGTCTATGAAGTCGATGCCCTGGCATGTCCGAAGTGCGGCGGCCGGATGAAGGTGATCGCCTTTATCGAACCGCCGCAGGGCATAGTGATCGAAAAGATTCTGCGTTACAACGGCCTCTGGCAGCCCGCTCGACCGCCACCGGTTGGGGATGCTTGGGTGCATGACACGGACGTCGCCGAAGATGGCACGATGCCCTCTATCGGCGTACCCCGCGAAGTGACGTTCGTGGACATGGACACCTTTTGGGCGACCTTTTGAGCCTCACCGATCCCCGTCGGCTCGGGAGCGGTACGCTCGCACGGTCCGATCCACCGCCGATTTGCCGGTGGATCGGGGCGCATTTGCCCTCAAAAGCCGCAGGGGAAGGGGGCAGGAGAACTGCAAAGTCATTTTTTCAAGCGAATCCGAGGCGGTTTAGGACGAAGAGTGGAGACCATTGGATCGACTCGGCCGTCGCTCGGAGGGGTTGGCCTGCCGGATGGATGAGGCGAAGAATACTTAAGGCGGCATTGGTCAACGCGGCGAAGCATTCGGCCAATCCGGGGCGTTTGGTGTAGTGGCGATCCTCGTCCCACCAACGGTCCTTGACGAAATGCAGGCAGTTTTCCACCTGCCAATGGTTGCGAACATAAGATTGAAGCCCGGAAGCCGTGACCGATCCCGGATCGAGACTGGTGGTGAAATAGCGGCTTTCGCAAGAAAGAACCGCGCCCTCGCGCGAGCGCACTTCGCGATCCACGCGCAAGGCGATGCGACAATCGGAAAAGTTCAAACGCTCACGCAGATAGTCTGCGGTATCCAGGTCGAGCCAAAGTCGGCGGGTTTCGCGACAAAGCCCCTTTTTTCCGTGGTTTCATCAGGAGGTCTGCAAGGTCTTGTAAATCAGGAGACTAGGCATTCCTGTCTCCCGCGAACCGCGACCACTGGTCGCGGCTTTCCAACGTGTCTTACCTTGAAAAAATCACTTTGCAGACTTCCTGGGGATAAAGGGGGGGATGTCTGCAAAGTCTTGCGTTCCCACGCAGAGCGTGGGAACGAGGATATTCCGACTTGGCTTTTGGGATGATCGGCCACGCGAGCGAGACTTATTTCGGCGCGTGGAGCGTAAGGAGGGCAATTTCCGGGGGGCAATTCCAGCGCAGCGCCTGCTTGCCCGAAACACCGCGGGTAACGTGGAGGATGGTCGGCGGCAGATAGAACAGGCCGCAATCGAATTTGACGCCGTGGCGGGAAGGGGCGAGGATCGCGCCCGCGAACGGAAGGCGGATTTGCCCGCCGTGCGTGTGTCCGCAGAGCATCAGGTCGGCTTCGCGGGACCGCGCCCAGCCGATTTGGTCGGGCGAATGGGCGAGGACGATCCGCGGCGGTCCGCCTTGGGCCGAACTGGGCGGACAACGACCTAGGTCCGCGGCCGGCGCGAACCAGGGGAGTTCGTTGCCCGCCAGGACGATGGTTTCGCCGCGAATTTCGATTTGCATCCAGCGGCCGCCGAGTTCGACGAGGCCGCACGCGTTCATCGTCTCGCGGAGGCGGCGCGCATCGACGTACCTTTCGTGATTCCCCATCACGTAATAGACTCCGTAGCGGGCGAAGAGCCGGCCCAGCGTGTCGGGGATCCAATCGATGCAGGCGTCGCAGTCGGCGTAATCGCCGGTCAGCGCGATCAGGTCGGGCTGCAAGTCGTTGCCCGCGCGGACCACTTCGCGGAAATAGGCCTTGCCGATCTTGCCGGTGAAGTGGATGTCGGAGAGGTGGAGGATTTTCAGGCCGTCGAGGGCGGGCGGCAACCGCGGCACGACGAACGCCCGGTGGGTAACTTCCAGTTGCAGCGTCTGATTGCCCGGCAGCTTGGCCGTGAAATGATGGCGGCATTCATCGGGATGGGCGGCGGCGCGTTCGGGGCAGATTTCCGCGCGGCGGCGGCGGTGTTGAAAGCGCAGCCGTTTCGGGGGACGGCGGAAATACAGATTGTGCCAGAGCCAACGCGCGATCGTGCCCGCCCCGGCGAGCCAGCATGCGCCGAGATAGCACGCGAAAATTATGCGGCCGGATGGAGCGGCGAGCGCGGTGTCCGAACTCGAGAACGGATTATTTCCGCCCGCCCACCACCAGGCGAGCAGGACCGGCGGCCCGGCGCCCGCGAGCGTGAACGACACCTTGGAAAACAATTTGAGAAGGCAACGCGGAAAGGCGAAGGCATGGAGGCGGTTGTTCAGCCCGATCCAGAGAAAGGCGTGGCCGAAGAGAGTGTACAACGCCAGGGCGAAAATCATGGGAGAGAAGGAGGCGGGCAGTGGAGTTGGTTCATCGTGTAGGTTATGCTTTAGTATAACAAAGCCGTTATGCCATTAGTTTTCAGGATTGAGGCATGTTCCACAAAATTTTTTCGGACAATACGCAAGTTGTGAAATCGCAATCGTTTGCGTTGCGTTGAACTACTGCGAGGCAGGAGCCTCGCGGGCAGTGCGTTCCCAGGCGGGAGCCTGGGAACGAGGGAATAGCATAACAAAGTCGTTATGCTAAAGCATAACCTACGACTGAATTCGTCATTCGTGCTTCGTCATTCCCCTCCCTACCCTTCGCAGGTTTCCTTGATGGGGTTGCTGCGGATGATCGTTTCGACGGCGGAGAGCAGTTTATCGAGGCGGAAGGGTTTGTAGAGCACGGTTTTCAGGCCCGCTTGCCGGGCCTTGACGATCACGTGTTTCGGGTCGTAGCCGAAACCGGTCATCAAGACGAGGGGGACGGGGTCCATCACTTCCTTCAATTTGAGCATGAAGTCGTAGCCGTCCATGTCCGGCAGGGCGATGTCGGAGAGGATCACGTCGTAATCGCCTTCGAGGTTCATGCGGACCATGCACAGGGCCTCGGCGCCGTCGCGGGCGGTTTCGACCGTGCAGCCGTAGCGTTCGAGCAGGCCGTGGGCGGCGGTGCGGACGTCTTCGGCCTCATCGACGACGAGGATTTTCTTGTCGTGGAGCAGTTCCCGCTCTTCCTGCTGCATGGCTTGGGGATGGGCCTGGGCGGGGGCCATGCGTTGGCCGACTTTTTGGATGACCTGCTTGATGTCCCGCGCGTTGCGGAGAATCCGCTGCAGCCGCTCGACGACCTCCGGCTCGTGGCCGATGTAACGCTCCATGACGTTCACGGCGTCGTTGAGGATTTCATCGACGGGCAGGGCCACGGCGCTGTGGATGGCCTCGACGCTTTCGGCCGCGGCGCTGACCTTTTCGGCGGCCAAGAGTTCGAGCGTGTTGAGGGCCACGGCGACGTCGCGGCCGAAGATTTCCAGGAATTGCAGGTCGCCTTCGTTGAAGGCCCGCGGCTCGGGACTCTCGACGTTGAAGGTGCCGATGACTTCGTCGTGCAGCACTAGGGGCACGGTGAGGGAACTTTTCGCGCCGCGCGAGCCTTCCAAATAGAGGGGGTCTTCGGTCGTGTCCTCGCAGAGATAGCTCTTGCCGGTGGCCGCCACGAAACCGGTAACGCCGTTGTTCTGGGGCTGGGCGAAGAGCGTGCGCGCCGCCGCTTCAGGCTCCATGCCGACCGCCAGGAGCGGCTCGAGGCGGTTCGTTTTCAGATCGAGCAGGCGAATTTCGACGACGTCGAAATGCAGCAGGTCGCGGGTGAAATGCAGGATGTTCGATTTCAGCAATTCGATGCGGTCGTTGACCGCCATTTGCAGCAGTTCGTCGGGCGTGAGATCGGCAAGCTCCATGCCCGCCTGATGAATGGCCGCCAATTTTTGCTGCTGTTGAATTTCGTGCGTAACGTCGTGGATCGTCACCACCAGATGCCGCGGGGGCGCGCCGACTTCGCGCAAGGGCGCGGCGTGAATTTGGAAATAGCGGCCCTCGCCGCTGCGGAGGGTGGAACTGGTGCTCTGTCCCGTGGCCAAGGCGGTATGGAAGGGGCAAAAATCGGGTCCCATGATTTCGGGACTGCCCAAGATGCCGTAAAAATTCATCCCCGCCACCGAATCGCGGTGCGACCATTCGCAGAGCCGGGTGTTGCTCCAGACGATCGTGTTGTCGCAATCGAGCAAGACCACGCCGTCGGGCATGCCTTCGAGGATTTGCTCGTTTTGCAGCAGTTTACCGAGCTGAAAGACCTGTTGCAGATGTTCCGCGGAGACATAGACGCCGTCGAACCGTTCGTGCGCTAACATGGCCAGCGCCCGCAGCGGATTCGACGCGACCACGAGTTCCGGCGAATTGGCGACGCGCGAAATCATCTCGCCGGCGTTGCGGCCGTTGTCGCAAACGAAAAGTATTTTCGGATTCGTTGCCAAGTTGAATGAACCTCGCGGATTTCTCGCGGCGCCGGTCCGCGATGCGCGCCGCGAAAAATCGAAGTGGATGATGCTTGCGGAAAGTTTGTTTCTCGGCTACCTGGAATTCCCTCGTGCCGATGGAACAAATCGAAGCATGGTAATCATGTTACAATACATTATAGGGCAAGTAATACTACGAGACTACCTCTCGGTCGGCAAGGCCCGCAGTTGAAACCGGCTTCGGCGCGGAACAACTGGATTATCGAGCATCATCGCGCGCGACGCGCTCATTTTCGCCTATTCTTGATCTTACTTCTTTCGATAATCGACGCGAACTAGCGGCGTAGATTTTTTATCGGGAAAGCCAATCCGCGAAATACTTTGCATGAACGTGCTTCCGTCATCAGGGATGCGAAACCTTCAATTGTATGATTTTAGTCAATAATCGCGCATCCACAAGTCCGATTTTTTCGGGACTGCGGGACTGCCGCAAGCGCGCCTCTTCCATCTCTCCCCCCATAACAACGCCTTGAAGTTGATCAACCGCCGCGGGAAGGGGACAGGTCCATGTTTTCGGCCTACCGATTGTCCGCATAATACGTTTTCCCGCCGAAAAGTGGACCAGTCCCCGACCGGGGCGTGAACGCTTACGGTCGGTTTATGCCGATCCTATCGATTGTTGCCTCCGAAGGAAGATACTTTCCCGCAATCCATCACGACAACCATCGCAAAGGGGGCTGGAATCATGTGCTCAAGGCGGGGCCCTTCGCGGCAAAATTTCGCTGATCGATGTCGTCGAGGTCGATCGTTACAAGAGGTCTTTTGCGCCGAAATTCGAGTGCCGCCCGCCATCTAGCCGATGGAAACACGAGGAACACCCCCCTCTTCGCACCGGAGGCCGGCTTCATGTGGCGGTCGTTGTTTTTATCGATCGGGATTTTTTTGATGTTGTTCGGCGTTCAATGCCTGGGGGTCCGGCAGTTCACGTTCAAGGCGCGCGAAGAACCGCCCCCTCAGACTTCGCTCCTCGATTCCACTCCCGCAGTCGGCCCCCAGAAAAAATTCGTCCCGGCCCCTTGGGTCCCCTGGAGTATGATGGCGAGCGGCGCGGTGGTGTGTCTGTATTCCTTCACGATCCCCAAGAGGGTGGCGGGCAATTAAGTTAATTGCAGGGTGGGCATTGCCCATCACAAACCGTTATCCATCGAAGAAATTGCGGGTAAGGCGTTGCCCGACAATAAGTTGCCGGGATCGTAGTAGGCACACACCGTGTGCCGTTCGCGACTTACGGCACACGGAGTGTGCCTACTACATAGGAATTCGGTAGTTTATTGTCGGACAGCGCCTAAAGCCCACCCTTCAATTCTCCATGCCCACGGCAAGCGTGGGCATGGCACCCAGCTTGCCCGGCATTGCTATTCCGCGTTGGCCGCATCCGTCAAATCCTTCCAATAATCGCGCGCTTGGCGGTGGAGGCCGAGCAATTCTTTGTGGCGTTGGGGATCGTCGAGTTCGATTTGCTTGGCGCGCTCGTCAATCCAATCGAGGAAAAATTGGGCGGCCTTCTTGCTAATCCGAGGCCGATCGCCGAAAACGACGAAATAGGGGGCGGTCAAGGCGAAACGGTAGCTTTTCGGGGAATCGCAGACGGCGCGGAGGAGGAACCAGCCGCTTTCTTCGAACTCGATCTTGGGCAAGCGGTTATTTTTCGCCGCCGCGACGTATTCGTCCATGCGGATCGTCTTTTCCACCGCTCCGTTTTTGACGACTTCGAGGTAGTGGATTTCCTCGCGGGTCGAAAGCGCCAGCGCGATTTCGAGATCGAGCTTTTGTCCTTTTTCGGCGGCGAAGACGTGGCCCGGCGGCCGGCCCTCGACCGACGCCCGCAACAGCGGGCCGTTGGTGACGAAGGCGCGGCCCGCGCGGAGATTTTCCCACCAGTTCCCGTAGCCGAACTCGCCCTCGACGTTCACGTAAACGCGGTTGAAGCCGACGGGATTCGGGGCCGCACCCGATCCGCTGCCGGCGGTGGGCGGAATCCGCAGGCCGCATTCGAGCAGCCGAAAATAGAGTTCCTGCGACCACTTCGCGCCGCCCAGCGGATCGGGATATTTTTTCTTGTCGCGCGGCCTGCCGCCGTCGTCCGCAATGACCTTCTCGCGGCAGAGGCGGCTGCCGGCGAGTTGGATCGAGTCGGCCAGTTTCAAGGCGACCAGCGCCGGCATGTCCCAGGAGGAAGGATTGGCGATTTCGATCCAGGCGTCTTTCTGCTTCTTGGCTTCGATCGCGTTTTCGAGGAGCGAGGGAGATTGCTTTTCGGCCGCCGCCAGTTTTATGGGCGAGGAGAGCCGGTGATAGATGATTTCGCCGCCTGCGCGCGATTCGATGCCGGTTAGCAGCCGATAGCAGCGGTTGCCGTCGAAAGTTACGAGACCGGTTTGAGTTTTATCGGAAGGGCGAGACTCCTGCCGCGCCGTGCGGGCGGCGGTCGATTTCGGCTTCTCCGGCGGCTTTTCCTTGCCGCTCGCTTTGACGTTCCCCCAGGTAACGACTTCACCCAGGTGCAGGTCGTCGGCCAGCATGAGGAGTTCGATTTCGCTCGTCGGGCGGCGGATGTCGAGGTCGCCGCCGTACCAGCCTTCGGCGGCCAGATCGGCGAACCGGCGAAGCTCGATCCGCTTCGCGTCGTCGGCGAAAACGTTGATGGCGAAAGAGCCGCTCTGGTCGAGGTATTCCAAACCGCGTTCCAGGACGAAAGTATAATTGCCCAAGGGCAGTTTCAGCATCAACTTGCCGGGCAGAGCGAAATGGTCGTTCCAGAAAGGCGTCTTTTCCACCCGGCGAGGTTGGCCTTTGGCCGAGAGCAGGTGCATCCGGCAGGGGATGGGCTTGCCGGTGTCTTTGTCGATCACCGTCAATTCCAACTGGCCCGTGGCCGCCCAAAGGGTCGCTCCCTGCCCTAGAATCAAACCCAGAAAGAGTGGTAAAATAAACGGCCCGGAAAGCCGAACCAGTCGCCTAGTCAGCCGAGGGGGGAATAGCGAAATTGTGCGGAGTAAGAAGTTAGCCATAAAGAAATGTAGCATATTCTTACCCCGGCAGGCTATGCTTTAGCATAACAAAAAGCCTTGCCGGATAATAGGTTATGCAAAACATACTAGGCGGAAATTGCTGGATCATCAATCATACCCTGCTCGATCGTGGAAAGTTGACACCCTTCAATGGCGGAAGACTACTACAAAACGTTAGGCGTCGCTAAGAATGCCTCGCAGGCCGAAATTCAAAAGGCCTATTACGAATTGGCGAAGAAATATCATCCCGACAAAAATCCGGACGATAAAACCGCCAAGAAAAAATTTCAGCAGGTCCAGGCGGCCTTCGACGTTTTGAGCAATGCCGAAAAGCGGGAGATGTACGACCGTTACGGCAGTTCCTTCGAGACGCGCGGGGCGGGGGGACCACAATCGACCTACACCTGGGGAGGCGGACCGGGAGCGGGATTCGGCGGCGCGAATGCCGGTCCGGCGGACTTCGACTTCAGCCAGTTCTTCGGCGAACGGTTTGGCGGAGGGGTGGGAGGAGCGGAAGGCGCGGGTCCCGGCGGTTTTGCCGAACTGTTCAAGCAATTCCGCGGCGGCGGCGGCGGCGGCCGCGCGGCAAAAGGCGCGGCGGCCTCGAGAAAAGGAGAAGACCTCCTGCACGCAATTCAGATTCCCTTCTCCACGGCCGCGGTGGGCGGCGAGGTGGAGTTCGGCGTGCAGCGGCCGTCGGGCAAAGTCGATACGATCTCGGTGAAGATTCCTCCCGGCATCGAAGACGGCAAGAAAATCCGCATTCGCGGACAAGGCAGCCCCGCCGGGCGCGCCGGTGCGCCCGGCGATATCGTGCTGACGGTTCACGTTCTGCCCCACGCCTACTACCAACGCCGCGGCAACAACCTTCTGGTGCGCGTGCCGATCACGCTGGGCGAAGCGGCCGAAGGGGCGAAGATCGACGTTCCCACTCCCAAGGGGACGGTCTCGCTGCACGTTCCGCCCGGCACGTCGAGCGGCACGAAGCTCCGCGTGAAAGGGCACGGCGTAACGCCGAAGAACGCGCCCGCCGGCGATCTGTTGGCCGAAGTGCAAATCGTGCTGCCGAAAAACCTCAGCGCCGCGGACCTCAAGGCGCTCGAGGAAATCGATGCACGCTACGCGCAGGAACCGCGGAAGGAACTGCGCTGGTGAAATTTCGATTGCAAATTGCAATTTTCAAATTTCAAATTTCAGATTTCTAATTTCAGATTTAAAATTGAAGATGTGCCGATCATAAAAATTTTCCGAATCCTTCGTTCATTCTGCAATTTGAAATTACCAATTTGCAATCAAAAAAATGTCCCGAAAAATCCTCCATCCCGATTGCGCGGAGGCCGTCGAACATCGGCGGCTGTTGCCGGAATATCGCCTTCGGCGGGATGCGGATTTCAAGCGGGCTTATGACCGTCGCTGTTCGGCGTCGGATGGAATTCTGTTGGTCTTTGGAGAAGCGAACGGCCTGCCGCACCCGCGGCTGGGTCTTTCGGTTTCGCGGAAGGTGGGCAATGCCATCGCCCGAAACCGCTGGAAACGGCTGATCCGCGAGGCCTTTCGTTTGACGCGGGCGAAAATGCCCATCGGCCTCGATCTGGTCGTCATCCCGCGTTCGAAAGAGCCGCCGGAATTGAGCGCGATCCTGGAGTCGTTGCCGCGTTTGGCAAGGCGAATCGAGCAGAAACTGAGGCCGTGACGATCCATCGTGAGAAGCATTTGCATTACTTGCACACGGGGGATTGGACCGCAATTTTTTCTCAAATTAAGGCATTCTTTGCCCAAGCGGAAAGGCCGAAAGGCTCTCGAAAAAACATGCGTCGCAACTTCTTTATAGGGAAGAACTTACGACGGCATTTTTCCAAAGATGCCGGTTGTGGGATGAAGGGAAACGGGGTATATTGTGGCGTTGGGCGGTAAGGGTTGGAAGCATCGGGCGATTCGACCGACGACTCGAGCAAAACCGCCCTCGCCACCCGCCCCTCTCCGGGCACCGACCGAAGGTTGGTCGGGAGCTGGGAGAATGAATTTGATCCCGTTTGTCGAAAGGACTCAGTTTGTCAACCGATTCTAACGAACCCGATCCGTCCTCCCCGGAAAACAATCTTCCCCCGGCGAATCCTCCCCCCGAGAATCCGTCCCCGGAGACTCCCGCGCCGGAGAATGCCGTTCCCGCGAGTTTGCCGGCCGGGGCCATGGAAATGGGCCTGGGCAAGATATTGGAGATGGGCATCGAGGATGAATTGAAGGGGAGCTATCTGACGTACGCCATGAGCGTGATCGTCAGCCGCGCGCTGCCCGACGTGCGCGACGGGCTGAAGCCTTCGCAGCGGCGGATTCTCGTCGCCATGAACGACCTGAACCTCGGCCCCGGTTCGGCGCGCGTCAAGTGCGCGAAAATCTCCGGCGATACGAGCGGCAACTATCATCCGCACGGCGAGAGCGTGATCTACCCCACGCTGGTCCGCATGGCCCAGGAATGGAACATGCGGCATACGCTGATCGACAAGCAGGGGAACTTCGGCTCGATCGCGGGCTTGCCGGCCGCGGCCATGCGATACACCGAAGCCCGGATGTCGGCCATCGCGGCGGCGATGCTCGACGATTTGAAGCTCGATACGGTCGATTTCATTCCCACCTACGACGAACGGCGGATGGAGCCGGTGGTGATCCCGTCGCGGTTCCCGAATCTGCTGGTGAACGGGGCGAACGGCATCGCGGTGGGCATGGCCACTTCCATTCCGCCGCACAACTTGGGCGAAATCTGCGACGCCTTGATCCGCGTGATCGACGAGCCGGAAGTCTCGATCGACGAGCTGATGGAAATCGTGCCCGGCCCCGATTTTCCCACCGGCGGAGTCGTTTGCGGACGGTCGGGCATCCGCCGCGGCTATTACACCGGCCGCAGCACGATCGTCGTCCGCGCCCGGGCGACCATCGAAGAGCACGGCAACAAGTTCCGCATCGTCGTCAGCGAAATCCCCTTCCAGCAGACCCGCGACCGCATCGAGGAAAAAATCCACGAAGTCGTCAACGACGGCAAAATTCCCGGCATTTCCGGCTGCCGTAACGAGAGCGACCTCGAGGAGCCGGTGCGCCTGGTCCTGGACCTGAAGCGCGACGCCGATCCCGAAGTGGTCCTCGCGCAGCTCTACCAGTTCACGCCGCTCCAGGACACCTTCTCGATTATCTTCCTGGCGCTGGTCGATGGCAAGCCGCGGGTGCTGAACTTCAAGGAACTACTTTTTGAATTTTTGCGGCACCGCGAGACGGTCATCCGCCGCCGCACGCAATTCCTGCTCTTGCGGGCAAGGCAGCGCAAACACACCGTCGAGGGCTTGCTCCTGGCGCACGCGAATATCGACGAGGTGATTCGCGTCATTCGCAGTTCGGCGAATCAGGCCGAAGCCAAAGAGCGGCTGATGCAAATCCAAACGCCGTCGTCGATGCTCGAGCGGGCGTTGGGCGAGGAAGGTTTCGCGTTGGTCGTGGCCGAGCGCGGCAAGAGCGAGTTTTACACGCTTACGCCCGTGCAGGCCGACGCGATTCTGCGGATGACGCTGGGCCAGTTGGTGAACCTGGAGCAGGAAAAGCTGGCCGACGAGCATCGCAAGCTGCTGGCCGAAATCGCCGAGTACAACCGCATCCTTTCCGACCGGCAAAACATTTTGGACCTCATTCGGGATGAACTGAAGGAGTTGAAGCGGAAGCACGGCGACGCGCGGCGGACGGAGGTTTCCGGCGAGGAGATCGGCGACATCAACCTCGAAGACCTCATCGAGGAAGAAATGATGGTCGTCTCGATCACCAGCAACGGCTACATCAAGCGAACGCCCGTCTCGGCCTACCGCGCCCAGCGCCGCGGCGGAAAAGGCTTGACCGGGGCGAAGACCGAGGACGAAGATCCGGTGCAGCACCTGTTCGTCGCCAGTACGCACGACTACCTGCTGTTCTTCACGAACAAGGGCAAGGTCTATTGGCGGAAGGTGTACGACCTGCCGCAACTGGCCCGGGACAGCCGCGGCCGGGCGGTGGTCAACCTGCTAAACCTCGCCGAGGGCGAGCGGATCGCCGACTGCCGCGCGATCAAGAATTTCGCCGAGCCGGACCATTTCCTGGTCATGGCCACGGCGAAAGGACTACTCAAGAAAACGCCGCTGGCCGCTTATGGCCGGCCGATGAAAACCGGCATCATCGCCATCAAGCTCAAGGAAGGGGACGAACTGGTCGATGTCGATGTGGCCGGCCCCGGCGACGAACTTTTAATGGCCACCGCCAAGGGCATGGCGATTCGCTTCCGCCACGCCGACGCCCGGGCTGTCGGCCGAAATTCGAGCGGTGTAAAGGGCATCCGACTGAGGGCCGGCGACGTGGTCATCGGCATGGTCGTGGCCGATCCCGAAGCCACGCTGCTCACCGCTTGCGCCAACGGCTACGGCAAGCGCACTCCGTTCGGGCCGAACTTGCCGCCGGTCGAGGAAGACGCTTCGACTGCCGGCGACGAGGACGAGCGCGAGGAGGATGTGCCCGAAGTCGAGGATGCGGCGGCGGACGATGCGGACGAAGGCGAGGAGAGCGAAGGGCCTTCCGGCCAGCGCTACCGCACGCAAGGCCGCGGCGGCAAGGGCCTTCGCGACATCAAGACCACCGAGCGCAACGGTCCGGCCATCGGCATTGCCAGCGTCCGCGACGACGACGAAATCTTCATGATCACCGCCCGCGGCAAAATCCAGCGCATCGCCGTGGCCGACATCAGCATCATCGGCCGCAACACCCAAGGCGTAAAAATCATGGGCCTCGACGAAGAAGACGCCCTCGTCGCCGTCAAACGCGTGCCGAAGGAGGAGAATGGGGATAAGGAGGAAGGATGAAGGATGAATGATGAAGGATGAATGTTGCCATGACGAACGACGAAAAAGAACAGATATTCCGAAACGTTTTGGCTGAAATCCGAAACGATATTTCCCTCGGCAAATATGATGAAGCGACCAACAAACTGGGAGCCATTTCGTTTCGATGTCCGTCGGGATCAACGCATTCCAATGAAATCGGCAATTTGTATTGGGAACTGGGTTTTCCGGCGATGGCCGGCCGTTACTGGTATCTGTTTGAAAACAAAACGGTTCAGATGCTCGCTGCGTGTGATGAATTTCAACGTTCGTTGGGAAACAATCCCGTATTGATTGTCGAGTCGCTGGGCTGGCCGGCAGACCCGTCGCCCGACGTGAAAGCGAAGTTGGAAGAGCTTCACGGCCGTGCCCGGGACTTTCGGAAAAAATATTCGTGGAAAATAGAGGCCACTAAAGGCATACGTGACCGCTTCGCATTGCTGGGTTGCGGCATTATTGCAACCATAATTTTATTCATTTTTATTCAAGGAATTATTTTCATTGGTACGTGGTTTAGGCAATAAAAGAAGATGGTCCATCGTAAATAGTGTACCTGAATGTTTATTTTTGAAAAATCCAATCGATTTCGGCCCGAAGGGCTAGCCGTTCGCCCAGCCCAGGGCAATGCCCTGGGGAACGAAACACCACCATTTATTTGTTGTGTGATCGGCCCAACGGGCTAAAAATTACCTTACCGCGAGGAGAACAGTTGGCCCGTTGGGCCGTTTATTTTCTCTTGTGAAACGTCTTCCCAGAGCGTTGCCCTGGGCTGGGAGAACGGCTCGGCCTTTGGCCGAAAACTTTTTCATCCTAACCATCATGAAAATCTCCGTCATCGGCGCCGGTTACGTCGGCTTGGTTACGGGCACATGCCTGGCCGAGACGGGCAGCGACGTGGTTTGCGTCGATTGCGACCGGAAAAAGATCGACGTCCTCAACCGCGGGCACATCCCCATCTACGAGCCGGGATTGGCCGAACTGGTCGCGCGGAACGTGGCCGCCGGCAGGCTGCACTTCACCGCCGACACGGCCGCCGCGGCGAAATCGCGGATCGTGTTCCTCGCGGTGGGCACCCCGCCCGCCGATGACGGCACGGTCGATCTCTCCGCCCTCTGGGCGGCGGTCGAATCGCTCGCGCCGCATCTGGCCGAGAACTGCATCGTGGTCTGCAAGAGCACGGTGCCCGTGGGCACCACCGCGCGGCTGGCCGAGCGGTTGAGACAAATTACCGGCCGAGAGATCGACGTGGCGAGCAATCCCGAATTTCTCAAGGAAGGGGCGGCCATCGACGACTTCATGAAGCCCGACCGCGTGGTCGTCGGCACGCGCAGCGCCGCCGTGGCGGAGGCGCTCGCGGAACTGTATCAGCCCTATTTGCGGACCGACAAGCCGCTGTTGGTCATGTCGCCGGAGAGCGCGGAGATGACGAAATACGCGGCCAATTGCCTGCTGGCCGCGAAGATCAGCTTCATCAACGAGATGGCGAACCTCTGCGAGCGGACCGGGGCCGACGTGAACGAGGTTCGCCGCGGCATCGGGCACGACGGCCGCATCGGCTTCGCGTTCCTCTTTCCCGGAGCGGGTTTCGGCGGCAGTTGCCTGCCGAAAGACGTGCGGGCGCTGGCGGCTTTCGCTCGGACCCAAGGAATCGAGCCGCAATTGCTCGACGCGGTGCATGAAGTGAACGAACGGCAAAAACGCTGGCTGGCCGAGCGGATCGAAGTGCACTTCGGCGGAAAACTGGATAAAAAGGCGATCGCCGTGTGGGGACTTTCCTTCAAGCCGGGCACCGACGACATCCGCGACGCGCCCGCGCTGGTGCTCGTCGAGCGGCTGCTTGCGCGGGGGGCGAAGCTCCGCGTCCACGATCCGGTGGCGATGGAAAACGTGCGGAAGATATTCGGCGACAAGCTGGTTTATTGCGACCGCAGCGCCGACGCGCTAGTCGGCGCCGACGCGCTGGCGATCGTTACCGAATGGAAGCAGTTCATCCACCCCGACTTCGAGGAAATGAAGCATCTCATGCGGGAACCGGCGATCTTCGACGGGCGGAATCTCTACGATCCCAGACGGATGCGCGCGGCCGGATTTACGTATTACAGCGTGGGACGCCCGCCGGTGAAGGCGGAATGACGCATCGCTTTAATCCGTTATCGGCGGGAATTCCGGCATCAGGCTCCGAGCCGGCCCGCTTTTTCACGCTCGGACGCGCTTTAACCGGATGGTAAGCGGCGGCGCGAGGGGGACAGTCCCATTTTCGCGGCGATTAAGCACTTTTACGGCACCATCATCTTTTGCGCCGCGAAAATCGGGACAGTCCCCTGTGAACGGTTACACCGGATGAATTCTTTTTCATCTCGACACTCGCGTCCAATCCTTCTTCCCCTCAGTCTCCCCAGCGTCGAACGAGCGAATGTTCGACCGCGAACTGATCGCAAATCCGCGCGACGACGAAATCGACGAGGTCGCGAACGGTTTTCGCGCCGCGATAGAATCCCGGCATGGCGGGCAGGATCACCGCGCCCGCTTCGGCCGCGCGGCGGAGATTGTCGAGGATGATGAGCGACAGCGGCGTCTCCCGCGGCACCAAGACCAGCTTGCGGCGCTCCTTCAAATGCACGTCGGCCGCGCGGTGGATCAGATTCGCGCCGGCGCCGCAGGCGATCGCGCTGAGCGTGCCGCACGAACAGGGGCAAATCGCCATCCCGCCGGTGAGAAACGAGCCGCTGGCGATGGGAGCGAGCAAGTCGCGGAAATGGTGGTAGTGCAGTTGCCCCGGTTCGCGGGAGGCGATGTCGAGCGCGAGCGATTTCGGCTCGAAATGTTCGAGATCGACCGAAAGGTCAAGCTCCTGCCGAAGCACGGTCCGTGCGGCGGCGCTGATCGTCAAATGCACGTCGCGACCGGCCGCCAGAAGCGTTTCCAACAACCGCAACCCATAAACGGCCCCGCTGGCCCCGGTAATGGCGACGACGATGTTTGGTTTCATTGGGAATAGGGGGCAGGGGACGGGGGGCAGGATACAGGGGACGGGGGACAGGATACAGGGGGCAGGGGACGGGGGACAGGAACGACGAATAATGCAATCCCTTACCCTCTATTCCCACATCCCTGTCCTCTGTCCTCCGTCCCCTGTATCCTGTCCCCTATGTACAAAGTAGCCACTCCAAAGGTAAAGGGGAAAAAACGCACATTTTGCAATCCCGCCGCGCGAAAGCGTTCGGCGAGGGCCTCGCCTTGGGGAAAATGCTTCACGCTCGCCGGCAGGTAATTGTAGGCATCCTGGGAATTGCGTGCCAGGGTTTGGCCGACGCGGGGCAACAACCGCCAAAAATACCAGTGGTAGATCGCCGCGAAGAGCCGATTTTTCGGCAGCGAAAACTCCAGCACCGCCACGCTCCCGCCGGGCCGGCAGACCCGCGCCATCTCCCGCAGCCCGGCGGCGGCATCGCTCACGTTCCGCAGTCCGAAGGCCGCGGAGACGATTTGGAACTGTCCGTCGGGAAAGGGGAGATGTTGGGCGTCGGCTTCGAGGAGCGCGATTTGCGCCCCGGCTCCCGCGCGGCGGCATTTTTCGCGGGCGATGGCGAGCATCGGGCGGGAGAAATCGGCGCCCAGGACGCGCGTGCGTTTTCCGCCCGCCCGCCAATAGGCCAAGGCCAAATCGGCGGTTCCGGTGCAGACGTCGAGGATCGGCCCGGCGCCTTCCCGCGGCGGCACGATCTGGACGGTCTTCCGCCGCCACCGGCGATCGATGCCCAACGAGAGCAAATGGTTCAAGAAATCATACCACCCGGCGATTTCGCCGAACATCTTTCTCACGCGGGTGGAGGATTTATCGAGCGGCATAGGTAGGGAGCAGGGCATCAGGGCGAGATCGGTCTTCTCCGCACAAGCCGCTGAAACGAAAGTTATGCATCCGTTAGGCGTTGCCCGACAATAAGTTGCCGGAATCGTAGTAGGCACACTCCGTGTGCCGTCCGCGAATTACGGCACACGGAGTGTGCCTACTACCTAGGAATTCGGTAGTTTATTGTCGGACAGCGCCTTAGGGGATTGCATTCAAGCCGTTCGTTTGCGTTTGCGGGAATTCCGTCCCTATCGCCGAGGCGCATTCGGCCAGACGCCGACGATCGGTGAACGCATTCGTCCTGTTCTTCTACTTCTTCCGATGCGTTACCACCATATTGTCGCGGTGGATGACTTCGTCGTAGGGGCGGTAGCCGAGGATTTCGGCGATTTTTTGGGTTTTTTGGCCTTTGATGCGCTGGATTTCGGCGGCGTTGAAGTTGATCAGCCCGCGGGCGAACTCGCGGCCTTCCGGGTCGCGCAGGGCCACCACGTCGCCCTTGACGAACTCCCCCTCGGCATCGACAATGCCGATGGCCAGCAGGCTCTTGCCTTTCTTTTCGATCGCCTCCCGCGCGCCGGCGTCGAGGAGCAGGCGGCCGCGGGGCTTGACCGTCAGCCCGATCCAGCGTTTCCGCGCGGCCACCGATCGGCCTTGGGCCAAGAAGAGCGTGCCCACCGGCTCGCCGGCGATGATCTTGGGCAGAATCTCCGGGTTGCGGCCGTAGGCGATAATCACGTTCTCGCCGCCGGTGGTGGCCAGCCGGGCGGCTTCGAGCTTGCTCGTCATGCCGCCTTTGCTCAGCCCGCCGAGCTTGTCGCGCGCCAGGCCCAGGATCGATTCGTCGAGTTGATCGACCGTGGCAATGACCTGCTTGCCGGGTTCGTGCGGATCGCCGTCGAAAAGCCCTTCGACATCGGAAAGCAGCACCAAGAGCGGGGCGCGGATCAAGTTGGTGACGATCGCGGCCAGCCGGTCGTTGTCGCCGAAGGCGGTTTGCAGTTCTTCGACGGCGACGGTGTCGTTTTCGTTGATGATCGGCACCGCGCCCAACTCCAAGAGCTTGAGCAGCGTGTTGCGAGCATTCAAATACCGCGTGCGATGCTCCATGTCCTCGGCGGTGAGCAGGACCTGCGCGGCGTGGCGGCCGTGTTTGTGCAATGCCCGTTCGTAGGCTTCGACCAGAATGCTCTGTCCTACGGCGGCGATAGCCTGGAGATGGGCGAGATCGGTGGGCCGGCTGGTCAATCCCAAGCGTCCCAGGCCTGCGCCCACGGCCCCGGAACTGACCAACACCACTTTTCGGCCGGTGTTCATCACCCGATGGATTTGATCGGCAAGCCGAGCGATTTGTTCCTCATCGAGTTGGGCGTCGGGCCGGGTCAATACCCGCGTACCCACCTTCACCACGAGGGTGGTCGCTAAGGCGGCGATTTCTTGACGGAGGAGGTCCATGAGTAATAACATACCACGGATACCATCGGTGGTTAAGGGGATGAATCGACTACTTTCCCAGATCGATGCCGATTTTCCACGATTTCCCAAGCCGTCGTTTCTGGCGAAATATCCGCCAGAAGCCCTCGTTGCCAAGGGCGTCATTTTACGTTAACATCCGAACGGCGCGAAAAATATCAGTTCAACGCGGCGGAACCACGACCATGCGCGAACGCAAATCCGAACCCGAAGGCATCCTCGAAATTCCCCTGGTCGGCGACCTGACCGACGGCGCGGCCGATCTCTGCGACAAGCTGCTCTCGGTCCCGCCCGGCGGCGAGTGCATTCTCTATTTCGATTCGCTCGGCGGAAATCCCTATACCGCCACGGCGCTGACTTCGCTCATTTTACTTCGCGGACTGAAGGCCACGGGCGTCGTGGCGGGCGAATGCTCCTCGGCCGCCCTCTGGCCGTTCGCCGCCTGCCGCCGCCGGCTGGTTACGCCCTTCAGCGTGATGCTCTTCCATCCCATGAAATGGCAGAGCGAGGAGAACGTGGTCATCGGCGAGGCGGCGGAATGGGCGCGGCATTTCACGCAACTCGAAAAGGACATGGACCGGCTGTTGGCCGACCTCTTCGGCTGCCAAAGCGAAAAGATCGAAGATTGGGTCCGCGCGTGCCGCTACGTCACCGGGCCCGAACTGGCCGCGGCCGGCCTGGCCGAACTCGTCGAACTCGCGCCCCTAGACGTCCTGAAAAAATACCTGTTTCCCTAATCGAAATACCGATTTTTCATGGCGCATGGCGGCGTTCGGCCATTGACGCCCTCGGCCATGCGCCTTTACCATTTTAGTAGGGGCTTCTGCAACAAGAATTGAAGGGAACCTGTTCGCACGCCCGCGATTTTGCGGAAAAACTGCTAGGGATCGGCAAATCAATATCTGTCATGATCAACCGTTTGCCGGCGACTGACTTTTCGGCCAAAGGCCGAGCCGTTCGCCCAGCCCAGGGCAACGCCCTGGGGAACTGGAAAACGAAAATATTTGTCGGCCTAACGGGCCAACCGTTTCAGGAGAATGATTGGCCCGTTGGGCCGAGCCGATGCCAACCGCTTTCGCTCCCCAGGGCGTTGCCCTGGGCTGGGAGAACGGCTGCCCCCTTGGGGCAAATTTGACCGTTCTATATTTTGCGTTCCTAGACGTGCGTACAAGCACGCACCTTACTTTAGGTTTTTATAACGGAAATTCGTTAGGAGCGAGTGCAAGGCTGGGATCGAATATGCTTCGCGAGAAAAAAAGAGGAAACATGTCATACTGCGAGAACGATCGCAATTACTTTCGTTGGGCGATGGCGGGCATCGGTTTATTTCTGATGGCCGCTGCGGAATCGCGCGCGGAGGAGACTTCCGCGGGCGCGGCGACGCGACCATTGAATGTCATAGTACGGCCGATACCGGCCAAGCTGATGGCCCCGCAACCTTCCGCGAAGATATCACGCGATTACCTCGAATCCTATTACGAGTCGGTTCGCGCGTGGGGCAAGATCGTCGAGGATCAAGTTCGGCCCGTGCCCCGGCACGACGATCGGCGTTATCTGGGATTGCCGGAAAACGTCGAAAATGACGTGCGGCCGACGGCCTACGCCGCGATGGCGCTGGGATTTTTGGCCGAATATCGGCCGCCGCGATCGGAAGCCGAAAAGCTCGACCACGAGAGGCGGCGCGCCTTGGCCGTCGGCCTGCTGCGGTATCTAACCAACAGCCACGTAACGGGCGGCGGCGCGTGCGTGAATGGCAAGCCTTGGGGGAACCAGTGGCAGTCGGCGATGTGGGCCCGCGCCGTCGGCATGGCCGGTTGGTTCCTCTGGCCGCGGTTGGACGAAAAACTTCAGGTTTCCGTCGCCCGGCTGGTAGAATACGAAGCCGACCGCTTCATCGAGCAACCGCCGAAGAGCGGCCTGATCAACGACACCGGCGCGGAGGAAAACGCCTGGAACGCCTCGATCACCGCGTTGGCGTGCAACATGATGCCTTCGCATCCCCGCGCCAAGGCGTGGGAGGAATCCGCGCTGCGTTACATGTACAATACCTTTTCGGTCGCCGCCGACGCGCGCGATTCCACGCCCGGCGACTTCGGCCGGCCGGTCAAGGAGTGGGTAACGACGGTGAATGCCCACGACGACTTCACGGTCGAGAATCACGGCTTGGTGCATGTGGGCTACTTGAAGAACTCGGCGTCCATGCTCCAGGAAAACGCGCTGGCCTGGCTGATGTCGGGGCGGAAGACGCCCGCCGCGTGCATGCATCACATGCCCGATGTCTTCGACCTGCTGACGCACTGCATGGCTTGGGATGCCTCGCCGGTCTTTTTTTCCGGGAACGACTGGAAAAACTACCACGAGCATTGCGTCGAAATCGTCGTTTATACCATGCTGAGCCTGCTACAATCCGATCGCCGGGCCGCCTTCCTCGAACCGACCGCCCTGGACTGGCTTGCCCGGCAACAGCGGACCGAAAAGGGTTACTATAACGTCCGCCGCGATCTGGAATACGGCGGACTGTGCGCTACGCGATTGATTGCATGCTGCATGGCGCACGGCATCGTCGATCCCCCGCCGGAGTCGGTTTCCGCCGCCGAATTCGACCGCTTGGCCGCCGGAACGCGGCATTTGGTTTCGAGCAAGGCCGTGGTGCATCGTACGCCGACGAAATTTGCTTCCTTCGCCTGGGCGCAAAAACGCATGGCCCTGTCGATACCGCGCGACGGATCGTGGGTGATTTGGCCGCACTTCTCCTCGTACCTAGGAATTATCGACGATCGGGATTCCTCGAAGCGCAACGCCCTTCTGCAAGATATCCGCGTGCAGGTCCGCCCGGACGGTTTTCAAGTTTCCGGCACGCTGCGGCGGTGCGGCGGAAAGCTGATCCAGGATTTTTTCTTCGCCTCGCCGCCGGGCGACTTCACGGTTTATATCGAGCGGCTGCGGTTGGCGGAAGGCTTCCGCCTGAAATCGCGGGAAACGGGGATTATCGGCCTGGAATATCCGCTGGGCCAAAACGAACGACAACTGCACGGCCCGTGGGGCGTTTTGAAAACCGAGGGATACGGCGGCCGAAGCCAAGTCAGAAAACTCTCCGGCGACTGGTTGAACATCGGCGACGCCGTGGGATTCGTGGTGCGGCGCGGCAACGGGCAAAAAAACCTCATCCGCTACCACGACGAAGCGAAGGGGGAAGGCCGCGTTCCCCAACTTCAGGAATGGCTTAGCCTGGTGGGCGAAGCCGATCCGTCGTCGCTCGCCAAGGAAAGCTGGGCCTGCGTGGTTACCTTTCTGAACCAACCGTCGCGGCAAACGGAAAGCTGGGCTTCGCGGATTCGATTCGCCGTCGAGGGCGATCGGGCGACCTGCACCAACGGCGTCGAGACGTTCGGCGTCGATTTTTCGCCGAAACCGAAAGCCGAGGAAAACGACGAGTCGCGATAGCGCGCGTTGCCGTTGCGGAAAGCGGATCGAGCACAGCGCCGACCCGCCCTACGCATGAATCCGCAACCGGATCAAAGATTGTCGGCTACATAATTCCAAAGCGGTCCCAGGCTTCTTGGGCTTTCGTGCCGGCGCGGATGGCATCGAATACTTTGCGTTCGCCGTGGGCCTTTTCGATCGCCCGGCGGAAAACTTCTTCCTCGATGGCGCGAGGGATGATGCAAACGCCGTCCAGATCGCCGAAGACGATATCGCCCGGCTCGACGATCGTCGCGCCCAGGGCGATGCGGCAGCGGAAATCGACGACCTTGCCGCGGAGGAGCTGGTCTTGCGCGTAGCGGCCGCGGGAAAACGCGGGAAAATTCAGCTTCAAGATGCCGCGCGTGTCCCGGGAGTAGCCATCGACGACCGCGCCGGCGGCGCCGCGGGCGATGGCGGCCGCGCTCATCAATTCGCCCCAAAGGGCGTAATTCGGCGACGAACCGGTGCAGAGGTAAACTTCGCCTGGCCGAAGGTCGTCCAATGCGCGGAACATCAGGCCGAAAGGGCGATTGAGCGCGTCCGTTGCGCGGTCCGGCCCAACGCCGCCGCAATCGTCGGCTTCGAGCACCGGCATTGCCCGCCCAAGGACGACCATGTCGTCGCGCAGGGGCCGAATTTCCGGCGGGAGGAATTGGTTCGTGCGGCCCAGCGCGTCCATGACGTCGCCGACGACGGCGGAAAACAACTCCCGGCGGCAGAGTTCGAACAGTTCGGCGTCGGTTTGCCAAGGTTTCATGCGCGATTGCTCCAAGTTGGTTTGCGGCGGGGAAAAACGGGCGGCCCTAATCTGCTTCATTCGGGGATCGGGGTGCCGCCGGCGGCGTTCGATCGATAGCAGGCCTCGACCAACGCCATGGTGCGGTAAGCGCCTTCGACGCCGGTCAACAAGATCGAGTCTTCGCCGGCGGCGAACCGCTGCAGGTTCGACATCGGTCCGCGAAATGCGTCGGGGAACCAATCGCCTTCCAGCGGCACTTCGGTCCAGTCGGTCCCTTCGGTGACGATTTCGAGGCGGTCCGGTTCGCCGCGCGGATAGTTCAAAAGCACGCCCAACGAGGCCACGGCCGCGCCCCGCGTCCCCTCGACGCGAATGGCTCCCGACTGGTGTTTCGGACCGAAGGCGAAGTTGTGGTCGATCGAGAGGCAGCACCGCACCCGGTCGCCGTAGTCGAGAATGGCCGCCGTTCGCGTGCTTTTAACCTCCGGAAAACGCGGATGCCCCAGCGTTCGCGCATACACTCCCTTCGGTTCGCCCAGCAGCGCGCGAATCCAATCGAGGTAGTGGATCGAATGGAGGAGTATCTCGGTGCGCGGAATGCGCTTCATGAAGGGGAACAAGTCCCAAGGCGTCCAGGTGTGAAGGACGATCTCCAAGTTCAGCACGTCGCCCAGCAGGTCGCGGCGCAGCGCGTCGCGGATGGCCAGCATGACGGGACTGAAACGCAGTTGGAAGTTCACGGCCGCCCGATGACCGCGCTCGCGGCACAATTGGCGTATGCGGCGGGCGTCGTCCAGGTCGCAGCCCATCGGCTTCTGCAACAAGAGAACCGACCGCGGCGGGAGTTGTTCGAGCACGGCGAACGCGCGTTCGGGCGGAACCGCGATATCGAACGCCGCGTCCGGCAGGGAGACCGCCTGCCCGATCGAATCGAAGACGCTTGCGATCTGAAAACGCTCGGCGGTCGCCTTGCTGCGGGCCGGATCGATGTCGAAAATCCCCGCCACCGGCAGGCCGGCTTCGCGGTAGGCGGGCAGATGCGCGTCGTTGACGATCGCGCCGGCGCCGAGAATCACGATCGGCCGCGGATTGGATGGCAGCGGCCAGGCGTTGCTCAAGCAGCGGATTGCTTCGACCGCGTTTTGATTGGGCATGTAACTTGGATTCGGGATGTCTTGTGGCGCGGGCGTCTCGCCCGCGTTTTTCTGGCGCGCGAGATGTCCGCGTATTTTGGGCGTTGCCCGACAATAAGTTGCCGGAATCGTAGTAGGCACACTCCGTGTGCCGTCCGCGAATTACGGCACACGGAGTGTGCCTACTACATAGGAATTCGGTAGTTTATTGTCGGACAGCGCCTTGGGCAGGCGCAACGCCCGCGCTGTAAACCGTTTGCAACCGATTTTGCGCCGGCCCTTGACTTCTCTCCGGCCATTCCGTAATTTTACCTAGGGGTATCGTCAAAATCAATCGGAACCGTTCACAGGGGACTGTCCCGATTTTCGCGGCGCAAAAGATGATGGCGCCGTAAAAATGCTTCATCGCCGCGAAAATGGGACTGTCCCCCTCGCGCCTCGGGAAGGGGACAGGTCCATGTTTTCGGCCTACCGTTTGTCCGCAATATTCGTTATCCCGCCGAAAAATGGACCAG
>JADLEL010000148.1 GCA_020846145.1 Pirellulales bacterium
ACATGGACCTGTCCCCTTCCCGCGGCGCGAGGGGGACAGTCCCATTTTCGCGGCGATTAAGCACTTTTAGAGCACCATAATCTTTTGCGCCGCGAAAATCGGGACAGTCCCCTGTGAACGGTTACGGCGGCGGCGAATTCGGCAAGTTGGGCGATGTCGTCGATGATTTTGCAGTGGGGAGGGCAGAGCGCGAGGTCGGTCAGGCGAGTGGGAATGACGACGCAGGGGATGCCCGCCGAGAGGGCGGCCCGCGCGCCGCGCGGGGAATCTTCGACGGCGAGGCATTCGCGCGCATCCAAGGAGAGGCGTCCCAACGCGGTGAGGTAGCCGCGCGGATTCGGTTTGGTTTCGCGTTCGTTCTCGCAGGTAACCGCGAATTCGAAAAAGTCGCCCAGCCCGGTCGAGGAGTGGACGCGGTCGAAGTGCCTGCGGGAAGCCCCGGTAACGATGCCGAGGCGGAAATGCGCGGCGAGCCGGCCCAGCGTTTCCTCCACGCCGGGGAATACGGGCGCGCCGCGATCGACGCTTTCCCAAAACATCTCGTCGCGCCTGGCGATCGCCGGCTCCACGTCGGCCGGGGGTACGCCGAGCAGCCGCGCGATTTCCCGCGTACGTTTCCCCTCGGCCAAATACCACTTCGCCCACTGCGCGGAGCCGAGTTCGACGCCCACCGTAGCGAAAGCCGCGCGGGTGGCATCGAAGAACAGCCGTTCCGTATCGACCAAGACGCCGTCGTTATCGAAGAGAATCGCTTGGAGCATTTATTGAGTGATGGGATAGCGAAACGCGGCACAAAGGGACGGGATTCTTTCGCGATGATTATGTTTTAGGCGATTTTTTCCACGGTCGGGGCATGGGCCTTGTATTGTTTCGAGGGATTGTGCAAGGCTTCTCTCGTTCCTGCGGCACTCCGATCGTGGAGCCGTTCGATGCCTTCTTCGCGAATTATTTGACCGGCTCAATAGTATATATCGGATGTCAAGTTTTCGGAAGTCCGAGCCAAACCCTAGCGCGGCGTTGCCGCAACCAATCGTTTAGCCCGGAGCCAACGGCGACGGCGGGTGGAGTTTTCCAGTACCCCTCACGCCCGCCGTCGCCGTTGGCTCCGGGCTAAACGAAAAACTTTGAGGAATTTCCCTCAATCCTAAAAAAACTAATGGCATAATGAAAAGGAGCTGCGATCGTGAAAAAGGTCTATTACATCGGCGACTGGGCGGTCCAAATCGGACCGGTTTACGCGGAGACGTCCTTCAATCACGCGGCCAAGGGGTTGGACTTCATCAATTACGGGCATTGGCTCCTGGAAGCACTGCAATCGACCGGGGAATTTCAGGTAACGAGCGTGCCGACGTGGGATTTCTACAATATGCAGCCCGGCGAATACGAAAGGGTGCTCGCCTCGCACGAGATCGTCATCTTTTCCGACGTGGAAGCGAAGAATTTCCAACTCCACCCGCAATTCTTCAATCGGCGCCTCTTCGGCACGAAGGTGTTGACGTTTCCCGACCGCGTGCGGCTGACCGTGGAGGCCGTGGAATCGGGCTTGAATCTGATGTTCCTCGGCGGCTGGCTGAGTTTCAACGGCGAACTCGGCAAGGGCGGATGGGGCCGCACGCCGCTGCGCGAAATTCTGCCCGTCGAATGTCTCGACGTGGAAGATTTGCGGGAGAACACCGAGGGATTCCGCGCCGAGCCGGTCGAGAAAAGGCATCCGATTTTCCAAGGCGTCCAGCTTGCGGGCATGCCGCCGATCCTGGGCTACAACCGAGTCCGGCCGCGCGAAGGCTGTCCGGTCCTCGCGCGTTGGAAAGGCGAAGGCGACCCCGCGATTGCCGTCGGCCGATTCGGCAAAGGCCGCGTGCTCGCCTACACTTCCGATCCCGCGCCGCACTGGGGCTGCAATTTCGTCTTCTGGAAACAGTATCCGAAATTGTGGACCAACGCCGCCCGCTGGCTAACCGGCGGCAAAGAGTGAGCGCGGGTGGGGAACACATTAAGAATTGTAAAACAATAAGTTGCCGGAATCGTAGTAGGCACACTCCGTGTGCCGTCTGTGAATTACGGCACACGGAGTGTGCCTTCTACGTTACAATTCGGTAGGTTAATCTTTTACAGAAACTAATTCATTTCTTCTGCCATCGGTCGCCGGATTCCAGCAGGCCGCGCATCGATTCGCCGTCGAGCCATTTTTTCGCCTCGGGATCGTCCCGCAGATGGGCGTCCCAGAACGCCGTCGTCGCGGCCAAGATCACGCGATGGTGGTTCGGATTGTGCTTCTGCGTCTCGCCCGGCAGTTCGCGGTCGGCGAAGGCGGAGTGTTCGGCCTTGTCGAGAACCAATTCGTATTTTCCGCCCGGCGTCAGCGCGGGGAAGACGGCAAGGCGGGACTCCGCGGAGATGTTCCCGATGAGCGCGACATCCCGGGTTCCGGTGAGCAGCATCCAGGGGATTTGCACGTCGCCGAACGCCTTTTTCGGATCGCCGGCGCCCCGGGGGCCGCTGGGACTCATGGCGACGGCCGCTTTGATTCGCGGCTCGGTAAAATTTCTTCCCAGGGGGAAGGACTGGCCGCTCACCGCCTGCGCGGTTACCGCGCCGAAGGAATGGCCCGACATGCCGATGCGCTTCAGGTCCATCCTGCCCGCCAGGGGATGAGAGTCGATTTTATTCCAAACTGCAAGTTGGTCCAGTACGGCGGGCACGTCCCGCACGCGGAGCATGAAGTTGCTCAGGTTCGCGGCCTTTTGCATTGCCGCGAGCCGCTTGTCGGGCGGGAGATCCTTCCAAACGCCGTCGTCGCTGCCCGGATGTTGCAGGAACACGGCGACATATCCCCGCAAAGCCCAATGGTCGCCCAGATACGCGCAACCCGCGCGCGTTCCTCCGAGGCCGTGGCTGAACAGCACGACTGCCGCGGGCTGCTTTTCTTGAGGCAGATAGACCCGAATCGGAATTTCGCGCGAGCGTTTCTCGTCTTTAACGGTGAAATCCTTCCGTTCGGGCGCGGCCTTCACAACCGGTAGCGGATCATAACCGGTCGCATTCGCCGGAGAAAAGAGGAAAGCGAACAATAAAGAGAGAGGAGCGGTTTTCAAGATACTTCGCATGATGCGTTTTTTGGATAGGGAAGGCGGGACGGGCGAAACCCATTCCCGCTTGCGTTGATATTTCGCTACCGTAACTGTTGTCGTAACCGTTCACGGGGGACGGTCCCGATTTTCGCGGCGCAAAAGATGATGGTGCCGCAAAAGTGCTTAATCGCCGCGAAAATGGGACTATCCCCCTCGCGCCGCGGGAAGGGGACGGGGCCATGTTTTCGGGCTATCGTTATCCGCAAAATACGTTATCCCGCCGAAAAATGGACCAGTCCCCGACCGGGGCGTGATCGCTTACGATGATTTTTATCGAGATCGCGCCCCTTCAAACGGCCGAAATTATAATGCCTACGATAGCATCCGTCCAGGAGTCGGAAAAATGAAAGGCGCCATGCCTACGACCAGCGTGGGCATGGCGCCGTCAACCGGATCGAATGTTTCAACTTAGGCGCTGTCCGACAATAAACTACCGAATTCCTATGTAGTAGGCACACTCCGTGTGCCGTAATTCGCGGACGGCACACGGAGTGTGCCTACTACGATTCCGGCAACTTATTGTCGGGCAACGCC
>JADLEL010000149.1 GCA_020846145.1 Pirellulales bacterium
AAGGGCGTTTTTCCTCGAATATATGATCCTCGCACATCTTATCACAACTAATTGTGATTTCACGACTTGCGTTTATCAGGCGAAATACTTTGAGGATAATTTATCAATCCCGAAAACTAATGGCATACCGGGCTACAGTTTGTGGGAGAGGCTCTGCGATCTTTGCCCGCTGCAATAATTGAATCGCAACTTTATGAAAAACTGGTATAGATGAAAACCTCGCAGGGACGTTTCAATAGGCGTTTTACGGAATGTCCCAACCGAAAGGAATCCCCGCGATGGCATGCCATCTTACCGTGGAAGAACGTGAAATCATAGCCCTCAGGCGGCGGGCGGCAAAAATCGATGCGTAAGCCGTGAGTTTTGATCCGTTTCGGCCATTTGACACTTTCGGGCAAAGCAACCGTCATAATCGCCCATCACGCAAACTACTCGACGGCTCCCAACTTGAGGAGGTCGCGCAGTTCTCGGTTTCGAACGTCTTCCTTGCCGCGAAGCGACGTTCGCAGAAGAACATCGCTCGAAGGAGTATTGCCACGCTCGTCGCGTTCATTGATGTCCGCGCCGGCCTGGACTGGCATCGCGATCAACTCGGTGCGCATGTTTTCTACGGCAGTAAAGATCGTTCCGACGAGATCGAACAAGCCGTGGTCGAAGCGATGGGGAAGGGAACACAAGTTGAAATCAAGGGATAGCCTTGCGTTGAGGTCGGTCTTGGGGTATAATCATTCTTTGATTACCAATCTTATTGGTGGAGGAAATTCAATGATAACCAATCCAGCATACGAAGAAATCATTGACGTTGTGGCGGCAGGCACCAACCCACAGGGGATCATTAACTTTCATCTCTCACTAGCCGCCAAGGCCAAGGTGGCCGACCTTCTCGCTCTCGAAAAAACCACAGGCATTTCCGCCGAAGAACAGTCCGAATTGGACAACTTTCTCCAATTAGAGCACTTCATGCGGCTCGTCAAAGCCAAAGCCCGCCTGTATGTTTCTCTTGAATGAATCGTCAGTGTGTAGCTGTTGGGAATTAATTGCTTTTCGCTTATGAAACTCATTATGGTGACTCAAGGGCAAATTCTTGAAGCGAAGAATAATCGAAGAAAAAACCGATTCGTTTATCTTTTTGGCTTCCCGATCATTCTTTTTCAATTGCTCGCTTTCACCTTGTTAAAATCAGGATGCAATGTTGATTTTTCGATAACAATATCCATCTTTAGTTCCGCATTGATTTCATATTGGCGATATTGGACTTTTGGTGGCTGGTATCTCGGGAAAAAATCGAGGGAAGGAATTAAGTGGATAATTCGTTTTTTGGCTCGAAAAGCAAAGGATCGCAGAACGTATCAATACAGTTTGCGGTCGTTACTGCTGTTGATGTTGCTGGTTGCCATTGCAAGTAGTTGGGTTGCCGTGAAGATGCAACGGGCGAGATGGCAGAAGGAAGCGGTCGAATCTTGGATTAAATTGGGTGGCATCGTATATTATGACTACCAATATGATTCTAAAAATAATCTAACACAAGGGGCAATTCAACCTGATTCGGCATGGCTGCGAAATGTGCTCGGGGATGATTATTTTAGAAATGTGACTTTTGTTTCCTTTTATAATAACCAGAAAGTAACCAATGCTGACTTAGAAAATCTTAAGGGGCTAAACCATATAATAGTGCTTCAACTTGATAGTACCAAAATCACGGATGCTGGGTTGGAATATCTTGAGGGATTATCTCGACTTCAACAATTATACCTCTATAACACTCAAATCACCGATACTGGTTTGGAACACCTCAAGGGGGTTAAAACGACTCCAAAGGCTTTATCTCGGGAAGACGCAAGTCACAGATGCCGGAGTTGAAAATCTTAGAAAAGCAATACCAAATCTTATAATTTCGCGTTAATAAGCGGTAAGTAGCATGTAGGTTATGTTTTAGCATAACTTCCAGGCATATTTTGTTATTCTGAAACATTACTACGATTCCGCCTGGGACGAGGATGTCCCGGCTCTCGAAACGCTGTCCGCTACTAAATCGGGAGACACAATACCAGTTTCTCTGTTTTTGGGGGCGACCGCCTTTTTACCGTTTCAGAACACGACCGACAAGCCCTTCCAAGTGGTCAAAATTTGTTTCATCTCCCAGCGGACTGCCCGTGCCGACATGGCTGCGCCGGGTGCCGTTGCCGGCTCGTCCAGCAGTGCTATACCTGAACAGGCGTCATCCTATCGCCTTTTCCCCGCTCCCTCCCTCCCAAAACCTCCCCAAACCAGTTCAATTATTTTCTGTCCCAATCCCTTCTCCTGCAACGCCTTGCGAGGCAATCCAAAATTATTTTCTTGAAAAAAGCCGCTCCATCTCATATATACATACTTACAGGTAACGCGGGCAAGTGGACGGTGGTCAGTGGACAGCGGGCCGAGAGCCGTGAACATCTGCCGAAATCAAGATTGGTTGAGGAAAAAGCCGGACCCGTCGAGAATGCAAAGCGAAGGAAAGATTCCGCGGGGGACGCGCACCCCACCGGGAAAAACTCGAGCAAGAAAACCGTGTTTTCACCGAGAGAAAGACCCCTCGCCGTCCCCCCCGTCCGAAAACCCCCAGAAAGTCCCAAGAAAACGACTAGTGTTGTTTTGGAAAAACTCAAAAATTCCGGAAAAACGGCTATTCTTCCCTCCGCCGCCCAGCGGCTTGCAGTAATATAAGGAATGCTGAACGCTGGGAGATCATTTGCATCAGCGGGAATCCGGCTGAAGTTCGACGCGCACGCATTTCCACTCGCGGCCTACGGTTAGTTCTTGGAGGGCGGTTCGGTAGCCGTCTTTGCGAACGCGAAGATGATAAACGCCTTCGATCGGCAGGACGCGATCGAAGCGGCCGGTGACGGGATGCGAAGTGTGGACCTCGTTCTGAAAGCATTGGATCTCGTCGAGCGAGACGACGGCTTCGAGCGGCTTGCCAGTTTTGGCTTCAACCACGTGCCCGGAGAGGGTCGGGCCGGAAGCCAAGCGTTCGAGCAGGTAGCGCCAGCCGGGCCGGGCGCCGGCGATCATCCGCTGGCGGTCGCGCGCCGCGAGCGGATTGGTGCTCGGGCCTTCCCAGATATAGGCCAAGGTGCCGTATCGCCAAAAGTGCCAATCCTGATCCACGCCATCGACGCTATACAGGTTGCGGACCGGCAGGTATTCGCGATCGGGACGGCCGGAGTCGGAGAGCGCGGCAAGGTGCGCGCCGACGATCCACGCCGCGCTGGGCCGGGGACTGCGAACGCCGTCGGTGGTGTAAGGCACGAGAATCCTCGTGGCGGAGGTATGGTAACTGATGAGCGCGACGAACCGCTCGCGGTCGGCCAAATCCATCAGGGCCTTGGTCTCCGGCTCGGAGGCGGCCTCCGGTCCGCGATACCAAGGGTGCGCCGGATTGCCGTTGGATGCCTTTTCGTCCAAGGCGTCCCAACGGAAGGGATAGTTTCGGTTCAAGTCCACGCCGTCGGCGGGGTCCATTATTCCATTGCCGTCGGTATCGCGCCCGTTCTTGCGACCCTTGCCCGTCTGGTGGAGAAAATTATGGCAACCGTCGGGATTGGCCAAGGGGACGCACCAGATATCGTAGCGATCGAGCCATTGGGCGATCTGGGGATCGGCGTCCCGGTCAGCCGTGAGTTGGGAGATGATGTCCAAAACGATTTCGATGCTCAAGAGTTCGTTGCCGTGATGGGCGGCCACGAACAGGAAGGCGGGCTTATCGGGATTTCGCTTCGCGTCGCGGTCGATTTGCAGCGCGAGAACCTTGCGCCCTTGCCAAGTCGTGCCGATCTCGTGCAGAGCGGCGAGATCGGGATAATCCTGGGCGATGGCCGCGAGAATTTGCGCGACCATCGCGTCGTCGTGGTAGCCATCGTTGACGAGGATGCGGCCGCGGTCGTCGCGGGGCGCCGGCTTGCCGATGCGCTCGGGAAAACCTTCCGCCCGGAACTTGAAGGGGATCTGATTCAGCGGAATTTGCAAATTCCAAGCGGCGGGCGATTTCGCTATCGGCACGTCGTGGGCGAACGAGAGGGAGGCATCGATCTTCGCTTTCGGCGGCGGAACGCCCTTCCAGACGAGGGGAATCTCCATCGACCTTCCGGCTTCGAGCACGGTGGCGGGGGGCGATTCGCCGTCGGCGAAGGCAAATTCGCCCGCGTCCTTGCCGACCAGCGCCCAGTCTTTCAGCGCGAGCGCCGCGCCGCGCTTGTTGGCGAGCGAGAGCGTCAGCAGGGGCGGTTGCAATTCGCCGTTCCAACGCCAGACGATCTCCCAAGCGGGCGACTTAGGGGATTGCGCATCCTCGGCGCCGCAGAGCGCCGATCCTTGAGAGCAGGCAAGCAAAATCGGGCCGAGAAACCGGCGAAAAAACAACGCGGGAGTATTCATGTTCGATATGCCGTACTAGTGCCCCTTTTCATTTGATTTTGGCAATAGGTCGTAGGTTATGCTTCAGCATAACACCTCTGTTATGCTAAAGCATAACCTACTTGATGAACCAACAATTTCAAATGAAATGAGGGACTAGCCCTTAAACAGCATGGTTTACCGGAATAAAATGAAGTAACCGTTCACGCCCCGGTCGGGGACTGGTCCATTTTTCGGCGTGAAAACGTGTTTTGCGGACAAACGGTAGGACGAAAACATGGACCTGTCCCCTTCCCGCGGCGCGAGGGGGACAGTCCCATTTTCGCGGCGATTAAGCACTTTTAGAGCACCATAATCTTTTGC
>JADLEL010000150.1 GCA_020846145.1 Pirellulales bacterium
AAACATGGACCTGTCCCCTTCCCGCGGCGCGAGGGGGACAGTCCCATTTTCGCGGCGATTAAGCACTTTTAGAGCACCATCATCTTTTGCGCCGCGAAAATCGGGACAGTCCCCTGTGAACGGTTACGTTTTTGTTTAGCCCGGAGCCAACGGCGTCGGTGGGCGTAAGGAGCATTGGAAAACACCACCCGCCGTCGCCGTTGGCTCCGGGCTAAACGATTGGTTGCGGCTTTGCCGCGCTGTGCAATACCCCTGAATCCTGAATCCTGAACCCTCTCCTCTCCCCCATGCGAATCGTCCATTTCAATACCTTGGAAGAGCTTCGGCCCTACGCGCAAGCTTGGGATCGCTTGGCGGCCAGCGTGCCGTTCCGCGGCTGGACGTGGCTTTCGACGTGGTGGAAATACTACGGCGACGAGTCGCACGCCGACCGGCCCAAACGCGAATTGTTTGTGCCGGCGGTTTTCGACGAAAGGGACGCGCTCGTCGGCTTGGCTCCCTGGTACGTTCAGGCCACGGCTTTCGGGCCGGTGCTGCGGATGCTCGGTTCGGGCGAGGTCTGTTCCGATTATCTATCACTTTTGAGCAGTCCCGGCAGGGAAGAAAGCGTCGCCGAAATCGTCGCCGAATACCTGAGCGAATCGCTTTCCGCTTTCCGCGCGGACCATCGCGGCTGGAGCCGACTCGAGCTTGTGGGCGTGGATGACGAGGATCGCCCGACGGCTTATCTCGCCGAATCGCTGCGGCGCCGCGGCTGTACGGTTCACCGGCGCAGCACGGTCAATTGCTGGCGGATCGATCTGCCGGCCGATTGGGAGATCTATTTGGCCGGATTGTCGAAGAGTTTCCGCCAGGAAGTGCGGCGGTTGGCGCGCAAGTATTTCGACTCCGGCAAGGCCGTGCTGCAATGCGCGGAACGGCAGGCCGACCTCTCGCAAGGACTCGCGTTGCTCGTCGATTTGCATCAGCGGCGGCGTCAATCGCTCGGCGAGCCGGGCTGCTACGCTTCGACGCGGTTCGCCGGCTTCATCCGCGAAGTCTCGCCGCTTTTGATGCGGGAAGGGCAGATGCAATTGCATTGGCTGGAAATCGACGGCCGACCCGCGGCCGCCGAATACCAGTTGGTCGGCGGCGGCGTGGTCTATGCCTACCAGACGGGCATCGATCCGGCGGCCATCGACTTTCAACCGGGGAAATTGATCAATCTGGCCGGCATTCGCCGCGCCATCGGCTGCGGACGCCGGAGCTACGATTTTCTTCGCGGCGACGAGCCGTACAAGGCCCATTTCCGCGCGACGGCCCGGCCGAGCGTGGAAATCCGCATTGTGCCCGACCGCCCCGCCGCGCAGCTCCGGCATAAACTTTGGCTCACCGGGAGCAACGTCAAGCGATGGTGGAAAAGCGGGATGAAAACCGCAAGTAAATGACGAATGATGAATGATGAATGACGAATGACGAAGCATGAATGACTGCCGCTTGCGGCTTAGCAAGGCATAAATATGATTCTCCCCGCGTGGACGCGGGGGCGAAACGGGGCGAAACCATAAAACTTTCTCCGCCGACCTGCCATGAATCGATACAAAATTCATCACTTGACGAATGTCTTCGAGCTGCGATTGGCCGCCGCCCCATGGGACGATCTCTGGTGGCGAAGCGACGTTACGCTGCCGACGATGCGGGCGGAATTGCTCGCCCAGTGGCTGGAGCAATTCGCCGCGGCAAAAGATTTTCATGCCTTGGCGGTGGAAGAAAACGGCCGTTGGTTGGCGGCGCTGCCGCTGGTCTCGCGGCGATTGGCGAAAATCCTTCCCGCCGGAACGCTGACGAGCAATCCCTGGCTCCCTTGCGGCGATTTATTGTTGGACCCGCAGGCCGATGCCGGGGGCGCGCTCTCGGCGTTACTCTCCGCCGCCGCCGATTTGCCCTGGCCGCTGTTGTGGCTGAACGACGCGGCCGTCGATGCGCCGCGATGGCGGGCATTGAGCGCGGTTTGCCGGGAGGAGAAAATGCCGATCATCGAACGCGCCCGCTACGAAGTGGCGAAAATCGAAATCGCCGACGATTGGGACGCTTTTACGAAAAATCTCTCGCGCAGTCAGCGACACAATACGCAAAAGGCCGAGCGTCGCTTGCGGGAATTGGGCAATTTGCAGTTGGAAATGCACTCGCAACTCGCCCCCGAAGAAGTTCACTCCCGGCTGGAAAAGGTGTTCGCCGTCGAGGATTCGAGTTGGAAAGGCGCGGCGGGCAGTTCCGTGCTGCGTACGCCGGGGATGAGCGATTTCTTTCTCCGCCAAGCCCGGCAATTGGCCGAGTGGGGACAACTCGAAATCGCCATTTTGCAATTGGAAGGCCATCCGATCGCCGTGCTCTTCGGCTTCAGCGCGAAGGGCGTCTATCACGCCCATAAGATCGGCTACGACCCGCGCTATAGCCAATTCAGCCCGGGCCAGGTGATGTTCTGGAAGATTCTCGAGCAACTGCACGCTCGAGGAAATTGGAAAGCCTTCGACTGCATCGGCCCGCTGACCGAAGCCACGTCGCGCTGGCGGCCGAGCACCTATACTATCGGACGGATGGCCATCGCCCCGCGCAGACTTCTCGGACGAATTGCCTTGCAGGCGTATAGCCGCTTTTGGCCGAAAGGCGAACCGCTTCGAGAAAACTTGCCCGCGCCGGAACCGCTCCCGGAACCGCAGGATTCGCCGGCGGCGGAAACGCTCGCCCGCGGATGCGCGAACGAGTCGTCGCTATTTTCCTCCGCGTGCCTGAATTTCGGCTCAATGGGCAATATCCGTTTTTCCTGCTGATCCGGATATTTCACCACGGAGACACGGAGCACACGGAGTAATGCAATTGTGTATATATAGCGATGATTCGATTCGCAAATTGCCAGGAATATGCCAGACAAGAAAATAAATTGTATTTTTCTGCCTGCCATTTTCTTGTCATTAACGAAAAAGGAGTAATCTTTCTTCTTCCTTTCTCCGTGTCCTCCGTGGTGAATTATTGGTAGAAATGCGGGCCGGGCGCCACCCTCCCTTTAATCCTCGGCCTCTTCTTCCGCTGCATCCGTTTTACCCATCCAGCCGTGCCGGTGAAAGAAAAATAGCATGGCAACGACTGCGGCGACCATAATCGCCAAAACGAACGGATAGCCGAAACGCCAATTCAACTCGGGCATGTTCCACGGCGAGGCACCGGTGTTGAAATTCATCCCGTACAAACTGGCGAGAAAACTCAACGGCATGAAGATCGTGGCGATGATCGTCAGCACCTTCATGATCTCGTTCAGCCGGTTGCTGACGAACGAGAGGCATTCGTCGCGCAGGTCGGCGCACAACTCGCGGTAGGTTTCCACCAGTTCGATCGCCTGCACGATGTTGTCGTAGCAGTCGCGGAGAAACACGCGGGTTTCATCGCCGAGGAGGCGTTGGGGATCGCGGATGAGTTGGTTCACCGCCTCGCGGTGCGGCCACATCGTGCGGCGAAGCAAAATCAGTTCGCTGCGGGCGTCGTGGATTTGGGAAATGACCCGGCCCGCCGTCCGCGAGTTCAAGTCGTCGTCGAGGCGCTCCAGCCGCTCGCCGAATTCCTCGAGGATCGGGAAGAAGGAGTCGATCACCGCGTCCAAGAGCGCGTAGGCCAGATAATCGGCGCCCGCTTGGCGGATGCGTCCTCGGGCAATCCGCAACCGTTCGCCAACGGGCGCGAAACAATCGTTCGAACGCTCTTGGAAGGAAATCACGAAGTTTTTGCCGACGAAGAGGCTGATCTGCTCGGAATGCAGCCGCTCGTCCTTCTTGATCAGCCGAGCGATAATGAACAGCAGTTGGTCGCCGTACTCTTCGACCTTCGCCCGCTGATCGGCGTGAACGGCGTCTTCCAAGGCCAGGGGATGCAGATCGAAGATTTTTCCCAATTCCTCGAGTGTCCGCGCATCGCCCAGGCCGATGACATCGACCCAAGTGACGGGATATTTTTCGAGATATTTCGGCAGTTGTTTCAGATCGCGGACTTCCTCCTCGACCAGCGCCTCCGGCCCGTAGGCCGTTACGCGGATTTTCGGCTTCGGCGCGGCGGGATCGACGGCAATCGTCCCCGGCGAGGCCCCCGGCGGCGTTCGCTTTACCGTCAGATGCCGGCGTACGCGCTTTCGCGGATGGTTGTGCTTCACGTTCAAAACTCCTGCTGAAAAAACGCCCCGCGAGCCGGGCCATCCTCAACCCCGGCTATCGGTTCCAAAGCGGCATTCGACCGCCATCGTGGATCTCGGTATCACAATTGGTGATATCAAGTTTGTAACCTCATGCTGCAAAAGCCGATACGCAAGAATTCTCCCGGATTCATCGTTTTCCCGCAGCGGCCGCCGCTGATTTTCGCCCGGCGATGACCGGCCCGGCATCGACTTTCCAAACGCCGTTCGAGCGGACGAGAATGAAGGGCAGCGGAGCGCCTTTTATGGAAATCAAGAGTCGATCCGCCGTGATTTCGGAATCCTGGACGACGTGCGTTTTGCCGTTGCCTATCGAAAAGGAATCGCCCGGTTTGAGCCGTAGGTAGGGGGTAATCCGCATCTGCGATTTCAAAACCTCGTGAACGGTTTCGGGCGCATGCTGACCTTCGGCCAGAATCGCCGATTCAGGATTAGGGAGAATGGCGTTTTCGATCGCCGCCTTGTCTCCCATCATCACGGCCAGCATGAAATTCACGACGGCTTCTTCCGGCGCATCGAGTTGAACTGCCGCGCTTTTCTCCAAGAGGGTGGCTTTCATGCTTTCGATTAGGAACGAGACATCGACTTTCCAAACGCCATTCACGCGTTTGACGATAAATGCGCTGAAGGGCGCTTCGATCTCCTGGAGGGGGATCTGGTCGGCGGTGATGTCCGATTCTTCCGCCGCCAAGATCTTGTCCTTGCTGATAAAGATGCGATCGCCCGGTTCCATCCGCCGAAGCTTGCTGGGACCCTTGGCCAGACGAGATTCCAAGTCTTGAATGACTTGGTCAGGCGCTCTTCCGCTCATGCCGAGCAGCGGCCATTCGGGATGCGGAACGATGCTCTGTTCGATGGCGTTTCGATCGGCCTTGGCGACGGCAAGCATCATTTTCAGAACGGCGGCTTCCGGTTCGGTAATGCCGTTCGCATTCTTTGTTTCGGAATCGGACGTAATTGGAGGCGGGGGAGGCGGAAGCGCTTTCTTCGCCGGGGAGGGCGAAATGGGCGGCGGCGGCGAAACGACGGAAAAATTATCAAAATAGGCATCAACCGTCATGCCCGGTTGATCGCTCGAAACGCAAATCTCGAAACCGATCGGTCCGGACATTTTACTGCCGGTCCGGGAAGCGATGAGTTGATCATCGACATAAGCGGAAGCCTTTTTCGTTTGATATTCGTAATCCAAACGCAAACGGTGATACTTTGACTTTTCATCTCCGAGGGCGGGGAACAAGTCGGTCATTTTTCCCGTACCCAGGTCTTGTAATTGATATCCTTCCTGGAATCTTGCATAGTATAGGACGCCGACGCTCCCGCCTTTTGATTGAGCAATTAAATAGACCAGCGGAGTACCCTTGCCTGCGAATTTCGGCACGCGGAAATCGAGGGAGGCGGAAAAATCGCTTTCCGGAAAAACTTCTTCACTGATAATGCCGCTGCGGAGCCAACCTCCCTCCGCTAGCGCGCCGGAGATATGCAGTTCGCCGTTGGTCGTTTCGACTTTGACTCCATCCGACTTGACCGTCCAAGGATCGGAGATTCCTTTGCTGAAGTCTTCCGCATAAGGATAATTTGTTCCGCCGCACCCGGCAAAAACCATCAAAACACTCAACATCGCCAGTGCGAAAAAAGTCCGTAGCATGAGAAATCCTCCCCAGTTCGAGTGTGATAACTCCATTAAAAAAGAAAAAATAATTGAATTGAGTTCCCCACGAGGGTCATCTTACATAAAAGAGGGCTTCACGCAATGGCGCAAAAAACAGTTTTCTAGCAATTCCAACCTCACTCCTATCCCGTTTTCAGACTAACCTGCGGTTGGTGTTCGGCAAACGGAGATTTGTGGAGAACAATTATTCCCCGGCCTTCGCCTTCTTAATGTACTTCTCCAAAATCGACGGGACCTGGTCGGCGGTAACGTCGCCGTGGACGTCGTTGTTGATCATCACCACGGGCGCCAGGCCGCAGGTGCCGAGGCAGCGGGAGGCTTCGAGCGTGAAGACGCCGTCCTTGCTGGTTTCGCCCCACTGGATGCCGAGTTCCTCCATCAGCTTCTGCGCGATGCGATCCGCCCCCTTCACGTAGCAGGCCGTGCCGAGGCAGACGTTGATCATGAACTTGCCCCGCGGCTTGAGGCGGAAGAAATGGTAGAAGCCGGCCACGCCGGCCACTTTCGCGGCGGGCACTTGCAGGAGCTGCGCGACGGCGTCGAGGTGCGTATCGCTCAAGTAGCCGTACTGGGCCTGCACCTTGTGCAGCACGGAGATCAGCCGGCTCTCGCTATGCGGATCCCGTCGGCACTCTGCGATCAGCGCCACGATCTTCTCGCCCAGCACCAGCTTGGCGGCCGCTTCGACTTGTTCCCAATTGTCGGTGGTTTTACAGGTGCATGTGGACATATTTGTAGATAGGGAATTAGGGATTTGAGAGTGAAATCGATCGCGTCAGGCATAACCTCTTGCAGCTTGCTGAGCAATATCGCATTCTTGATGAACTAATCTCGTGTTTTCTTTCGTGTATCCATTCATCGCATTGATGCGATCGAGAACAGTGTATTTTTCGGGAAGTTCCTTTCCACAAATAGAACACATACCTCGTTGTTCTTTCCATTTTTGATCTTTAAGTTTTCGGCGATCGGTAGGCTTGCCACGCTCATCATACTCAAGTTCTTTTTTTATTTTTCGACGATAAGCAAAAAGCAGTTCTTTATCGCCGTTGCAGAGAGCGTCCAGATTCGAGCGAATTTCATCAAGTAGATGATTTGCCTTTGCAAGTTCTTCCAATGTAAGCTGTCGAGTGGACATGTATTTTGGCAAAATAGACTTGTTCTGGTTTTTTTCGCAACGGCTTCAGTTACCAACTTTGCGGAAGATAACTGAAATATTTGCACAAATAATGCCTCGCCATGCCAATCGTCACGGATTCGGCGTCTTCGTCCCGCTCGTGAACGATGGCGTTGCGGCACTGGCGCACGCGATGAATGTTTGCGATTTGTTCATCGGGAATTCGACGGCGAGCCCTGATGCCATCGATCAAATCCCGCGTTTGAGGCAGAGTAGCTTTTAACGTACTCCAATACGAACGAAGCCCCGTTTCGAATTCGGCGAACAATCGCACGATATACGTGTTTTCAAGATGATGCCAAGCATCTTGAAGATCTTGCGGTTTAAAGGTGTTTTTCAGCTCCAGTGGATTATGTCGTGCGATTTCCAATAAACGATCCACCGCGAAACGAACGGCAATATATTCGACCTCAACGGCCTTTATGCGGATGATTCGATTATATCTTTTACCCTGCATTTTTTTTCATTTCTTGCAGAACTTCTTGAAGAGTCTCCCTGGAAAGTAGTTTCATCGGTTCATCGTGCAATTCTTTGTCCGGCAATAGGCCGGGAAACATGTAATACACCTGCCATACTCCATCCACATAACACATTGTTGCGATATCATCGAAAACCGGCATCAAATAAAGATCGACCCTGCCTTCCGAACCGGGCGTGCTGCTTCCGATCGGTTCCAATAGCATTTTGAGGGCTTCCTGCTGGAGAAGCAGCGCCGGCACTTTGTATTTATCCTTGGGTGATTCATCGAGCGTAATTTCGATTCGCCGCGTTGACCAATCCAATTCTTCCGCCCAAGCTTTAACGTCGTCGATCAGACGGTTAAGACGGTCGATCCATTCGGCATGAATTTGTTCCGGAGATTGAACGGTGGACATGTCAATTCCTCAAAGCTAATGATTTCCAGTTTATCGGCTGGCGGATTCCGCCCAACAATTATCATACATTACCTCACGCCCCTCGGCAACTTCGCCGCGTAATGGGTGTGCAATAGTTCGTGGGCTTTCGGGGAGCCGGGTTCGACGAGGAACTTGTCGTACAACTCCTCGATCGCCGGATTCTCGTAGGACTTGCGCAGTTCCTTGCCGCCATCGATCTTGTACAACGCCGACGCGCGGAGCCTGAGCAGTTCGGGATCGAGGACTTTCATGCCTTCGGGCGGATACGGCTGCCCGCCGCCGCCGATGCAGCCGCCGGGACAGGCCATGACCTCGATCACGTCGAACTTTTCCGTACCCGCGAGGACTTTGTCGAGGAGGACTTTCGCGTTCGTGAGTCCGTTGGCCACGCCCACGTGGATGTTCTTGTCGCCGATGGCGACGTACGTCTCCCGCAGGCCCTCGACGGCGCGGACCTCGGTGAATTCGAGCCGGTCGGCGGGCTTGCCGGTCACCAGTTCGCTGGCGGCGCGGAGCGTGGCTTCCATCACGCCGCCGGTGGTGCCGAAGATATCGCCCGCACCGGAGGCGATGCCCAGCGGAGCGTCGAACTCGCCTTCGGGCAGTTTGGCGAAATGGATGCCGTAGCACTTGATCATCCAAATCAGTTCGCGCGTGGTGAGCACGGCGTCGGTGAACGGCGTGCCGTCGTCCATGCAATGTTCCCGCCGCGCGGCTTCGTATTTCTTCGCCACGCAGGGCATGATCGCCACGCTGAAAATATTTTTCGGATCGATGCCCGCCTGCTCGGCGTAATACGTTTTCACGAGGACCGACAACATGCTCATCGGCGAGCGGCAGGTCGAGGCGTGGGGAATGAGCGACGGATAGAATTTTTCCATGAAGCTGACCCAACCCGGCGAGCAGGAGGTGATCATCGGCAGCGGCCCCTCCTTAATCCGCGTCAGGAGTTCGTGGGCTTCCTCGATGATCGTCAAATCAGCCCCGAAATCGGTGTCGAACACGCGGTCGAAACCCAATCGCCTAAGCGCGGTCACCATGCGTCCCGTGGCGGGCGTGCCGGGCGCGAGGCCGAAACCTTCGCCGATGGCCGCGCGGATCGAAGGAGCGGTCTGCACCACGACGTGCATTTCGGGATTCGCCAGCGCGTCCCAAACCGGGCTGGCGCCGCGCTTCTCCAAAAACGCCGCCGTGGGACAGACGTTGATGCATTGCCCGCACTGGATGCAGACCGATTTATCCATCTCGCTCAGATGCGCCGGGCCGACGACGGTATTGAAGCCGCGGCCGTGCTGGCTCAAGTTATGCACGCCCTGGATTTCGGCGCACACGCGGACGCACCGCCCACAGAGAATGCACTTCTCGGCGTCGCGGACGACCGACGCGCTGGAAAGCTCGATGGGATGTTTTTTTCGCTTCCCCTCGAAATGCCGCTGGCGGACGCCGAGCGAATAGGCGAGGTTCTGCAACTCGCAGTTGCCGTCGCGGTCGCACGTCTGGCAGTCCATCGGATGGTTGTCCAACAGCAGTTCGACGATATCCCGCCGCGCCTGGCGGATGGCGGGCGAATTGGTCTGCACCTCCATCCCCTCCCAGACCTGCGAACTGCACGAGGCCATGTAAAAGCCCATGTCCTTGACATCGACGATGCACACCCGGCACGAGCCGGCGAGGCTCAAGTCGGGATGGTAGCACAGCCGCGGGATGAAAATCCCCAGCGACTCCGCCGCCTCCATGATCGTCGTGCCTTCGGGAACCGAAACGGTCGTATCGTCGATTTTCAGCGTGATTTTTTTCTTTTTGGCCATGAAGCACCAAGTTGTTCCAATTCGTTTCCATGCGGAGCCTGGGAACGAGCGATGTCTCTCTCTTTTCACAAAGTTTTTGCCGCCTTTCGGGCCGAAGGCCCATGCGTTCGCCCAGCCCAGGGCAACGCCCTGGGGATCGGAAGAACGCAAAACTTCGTCCGGCCCAGCGGGCCAACCGTTCGCCTCCACGACGGGCGAACTATTGGCCCGAAGGGCCGATCACACATCAACACACGAGTATGGGCGTCTTATTTCCTTGCTCAACGCTCAGAAATAATTTCTCCATCAATTTCAGATGAAATTCCGCAATTTACATACATAATCGGATTACGCGCGCCTTTCTTGTACGGAACGGTCGTGCCAATGTATTTTTTGCGTATGATTTCATCTGCGATTTTCCCAACAAATTCCCATCGATCTTGAATTCCATCACCGGATTCGCCATTCGATCGCATGGTTGAACCGCCAGGAAGCCATTCAGCGATTGAATAGACTTCCCGAACGACTCCACGATAGACACTAATCGCAAACTCTGCCCGATGGCGCTTATTTCCAACTACCCACGCACTGCGGGTGGCATCATACAATTCGTGAGGCGACATTCCAAAACGAAATGCACGAGTGATATTGATTATGATCGCCGGTTCGTCAATTTCTACCTCACGTCTATCCAGCAATGATTTGATCTCTCCAACATCCGCTCGTGTGCCATATCGAATGCCGTGGCCACGAACCTTGTTCGTCAGTTTCTTTATATCGAGAAGGTCAATAGCTGTCGCCTCAACCAACAAAGCTTGCGTTTCGGTTAAGCCATATTTCAAGATTTCTATGCGCGGTTTAAGACCTAGCTTATCAAGTTCGTCGATAACTCGAGTCTTCTCTGATTCACTCCTATCACTCAGGTGTGAAAACGCACGATTGCCTTTTCCCTTGCCAATATAGAAAATGCTATCAGTTCGAGGGTCCACATAGAGATAGACGTAGTACTTCAGTTTTTCCCTTATCTGCGGTGAAAACATTGTTCGGGATTCCTTCATCTCAAGTGAGGAGGCCCGTAAACGAGCCTGACAATTCACAACAATCTCGCCATCTATCAACCCGGCGTAAACGCACGGGCCTATCACCGCCTTCGGCGGCCAAGGGCTGTTTACGGCCCTCCAGCGAGGCGGAGCCTCGCGGACATTGCATTCCCAGGCGGAGCCTGGGAACGAGTTGCGTTACTCGCACGGGTAGCCCCGATCTTGAATCGGGGAACCAAAGGCACTAGAGGCGAGGAAAACTCCCTCAAAACCTCTTGCGGCAGAGCCGCACCGGTTCAAGAACCGGTGCTACCCGATGCTGCGTTACTCGCCCCTCGCCCCTCGCCCCTTTTACATTCTCTTCACCGCGTCAAACCGGCACACTTCGAAGCAGCGGCCGCACTTGATGCAGCGGTTTTGATCGATAATATGCACTTCCTTCCGCACGCCGGAGATACAGGTTACCGGGCAGTTCCGCGCGCAGGCGGTGCAACCGACGCATTTTTCTTCGTCGATCTCGAAATGCACCAGCGCCGTGCAGCGGTGGGCCGGGCAGCAGCGCTCGGTTACGTGGGCGAGGTACTCGTCGCGGAAGTGTTCGAGCGTGCTCAAGATCGGATTCGGCGCGGCGCGGCCCAAGCCGCAGAGCGACGCCTTTTTCATGAGCATGCCGAGGCGTTTGAGCTTGTCGAGGTCTTCGAGCGTTCCCTTGCCGCCGGTGATGCGTTCGAGAATTTCCATCATCCGCGTGGTGCCTTCGCGGCAGGGGGTGCATTTGCCGCACGATTCGTCCTGCGAGAAGGTCATGAAGAACTTGGCGATATCGACCATGCAGTCTTCTTCGTCGAGCACGATCATGCCGCCGCTGCCCATGATCGAGCCGGCCTTGGTGAGCGTGTCGTAATCGACCGGCGTGTCGATCCACTTGGCCGGAATGCAGCCGCCAGCCGGCCCGCCGGTCTGGATCGCCTTGAGCTGCTTTCCGCCGGCCACGCCGCCGCCGATTTCATAGACCACCTCGCGGAGCGTGGTGCCCATCGGCACTTCGACCAGTCCGGTGTGCGTGATTTTGCCCGCCAAGGCGAAGACTTTCGTGCCGCCGCTCTTTTCGCTTCCCATCCGGGCGAACCAATCCGCGCCGTAATTGATGACCGCGGGCACGTTGGCGAAGGTCTCGACGTTGTTGATGACCGTCGGCTTGCCCCACAAACCGCTTTGCGTGGGATACGGCGGGCGGATGCGGGGCTGGCCGCGCTCGCCCTCGATCGAATGGATGAGCGCGGTCTCCTCGCCGCAGACGAACGCGCCCGCGCCCAGGCGGATTTCCAAATCGAAATCGAAGCCCGAGCCGAGGATGTTCTTGCCCAAAAGTCCCCATTCGCGGCAGCGGTCGATGGCGTTTTGGATGCGGTCGATGGCCATCGGGTATTCCGCGCGGATGTAAGCGAATCCCTGGTTCGCACCAATAGCGAACGCCCCGATGATCATCCCCTCGATCACGTTGAACGGATCGCTCTCCAACATGCTGCGGTCCATGAACGCGCCGGGATCGCCTTCGTCGGCGTTGCAAATCAGGTATTTGATCTTGTCGGGCGCGTCGGCGCCCATCTTCCATTTCGTGCCGGTGGGATATCCGCCGCCGCCGCGGCCGCGGAGTTTCGATTCCGTGATCTCCTTGACCACCCATTTCGGATCGTTCTTCTCGAGCACTTTCGCCAACGCTTGAAAGCCGCGGTAGTGAAAATACTCCTCGATGCTTTCCGGATCGATCACGCCGTTGTGCCGCAGGGCCACGCGGCTCTGCCGGTTGAAAAAGGCCACGTCGCCGTAAAGTTCGAAGAACTTTCGCCCCACGGTCTTCCCCGGCACCTTGAGCCGCCCGACGGGATGGCCGCTCTGCAAATGATCGCGGATGATCTCGTCGAGATCGGCCTCGTTCCGCACGCGGTAGAGCACCTTGTCGGGCCGCACGAGCATGTAGGAACTTTGCCCGATTTCCTTTTCGACGCACGCGCCGAAACAGCTTGCGGTCTTCACGCCCACCACATCCGGCCCCAAGCCGGCCGCTTGCAGTTTTTCGTTCAGCAGCGGCAGAAACGAGTTCGGGCCGAGCCAATTGCAGCGCGGGCTGCCGCAGACCAGGATTTCGTACTCCACGATCTTGTCGATCGGCCCGTCGAGCACTTTCTGGAGCAGCGGCTTGCCCTGCTGGATGTGCTGCGTGAAGATTTCGTGAACCATCGAGCGATCGACGCGTTCGTACTTCACCGGCATTTGGCCGGGCACGATCACGCCCACGATCGGCTCGCGGCTGCAGCGGCCAGTGCAGCCGGTTTTGTGCAGGAGAATATCGGTCCGCGCCGAGGCGGCGATGTATTTGCAAAACTCGTCGTAAACCTCTTCGCTGCCGGCGGCGTTTTCGCAGGTCGCCGACCCGACCTGCACGCGAATCCGATCCTCCGCCGTCCGCTGCCGCAGCGTCTCTTCCGCTTTGGCGGCCAACTGCTCGAATTGTTTGATGACTGTATTACTCACGATTGCTCCTCGAATCGCCCGCATTATTCATAAAAGCGATTTGTAGAAGCGGCATCTTGCCGCTTTTGCCTAAAATGCGGCAGGATGCCGCATCTACGATGTTTATGCCATTAGTTTTCGGGATTGATAAATTATCCTCAAAGTATTTCGCCTGATAAACGCAAGTCGTGAAATCACAATTAGTTGTGATAAGATGTGCGAGGATCATATATTCGAGGAAAAACGCCCTT
>JADLEL010000151.1 GCA_020846145.1 Pirellulales bacterium
AAGGGCGTTTTTCCTCGAATAGATGATCCTCGCTCATCTTATCGCAACTCATGGTGATTTCACGACTTGCGTTTATCGGGCGAAAAACTTTGAGGATCATTCCTCAATCCTGAAAACTAATGGCATATATGATGGCAGTTTCAAGGCCAAGGGCATGAATAGGACTATTCGCGCAGTCAACGAGGGTAATTACTTCACGGAATCATCGGGTCTTGTAGCCGTACATCCTGTGGCTGATGCCCTCGCTGATGAAGTGCCATACTTTGCATGGTTGCTTCGATTTGAGGCATTTCAACGATATGGCTTCGATCCCGACGGTGTTTTTTCACGAAAAGTAAACGTACAAACCACATGATCCAGCAGAAGGGGAATTTCTGGTAATTGGTTCAATTATCCGCGACCCAAAGTGCGGCGAGACTGGTGAATCGCCGATAGTTTAGCTTCGGCGCTTATGCAAACGGAATGGAATAATGCCAAAACGATACAAAATCGGGGAAATACTGGAAATCCTTCGTAAAGACGGCTGGGTTCCTTTGCGATCGAAAGGTAGCCATCGTCAATACGCGCATCCGCACAAGTCCGGCGTCGTAACGGTGAGCTATCATTCCCGAAGCGACGTCCTTCATCCCAAAATCGTTGCCAGCATTTTTCGCCAAGCGAGATTGAATCCTTGAGGAGAACAAAATGAAAAGAGCCAATTTAACGTTACCCGTAATTATTTTGAAAACTGCGACGGGTTACAATGCCTTTAGTCCCGAAATCGACGGTTGCGTCGCCTCCGCGAAATCGGTGGACACAGTATTAAAGCAATATAAAGAGGCGGTGCAATTTCATTTGGAAGGCGAGATGCTCGTGAAAAGCCGCCGCCGAAAAAGCCACACCGTGTTAAAAGACGTATTCGACGATTACGGCACTGAAGCCGTGTACGCATCGATCGATGTCTTAACGGATTGAAATACAACCGTCGATACTTCCCCATGTCCCATCCGCTCGAACAACGCCTGATCTTGCTCCGCGGCCGCGCGCGGCGGTTGATGGCGGTTTCGGGATTTTGCGCGCTTTTGGCGGGCGTTTTGGGCAGCGGGATGGCGCTGGGATGGCTCGATTATTTCGTGCATTTCGAAGACCGCGGGCTGCGTATCATGGCTTCGCTCGCCTTGGCGGGCGTCGTCGGCTGGTCGGCGTATCGCTTCATTTATCTGCCGCGCCGCAAACGGCTCGACGATCTGGCACTGTCGCTTCAGGTCGAACGGCGGTTTCCGAATTTGGAAGATCGGCTGGCCAGCGCCGTGGAATTTCTCGGCCAGGACGAGGACGATCCGACGGCAGGTTCGCCCGCGTTGCGCCGCGCGGTCATCGCCCAGACCGTCGCCGAAACGGAGAATCTCGATTTTTTCAGCGTGCTCGATGCGCGACCGGCGGCGCGGGGGGCATGGATGGCGGCGGCCGCTTGCCTTTTGGCCGCGATATTCGTGCTGCTCGATCCGGTCATTGCCGGCACGGCCATTATGCGGTTGCTGAATCCGTTGGGCAGCACGGCGTGGCCGCGGAAGAACCATTTGACGATCCGCGATCCCGTGGAAAAAGTCGCGCGGGGCGGCGCGTTCGAGGTCCAAGTGTGCGATGCCGACGGCGCAACGCTGCCCCACGAACTTCGCGTCATTTACCGGTTCGCGGCGCCCGACGGCGCAACGACGGAAGAAAACGCCGTGTTTCGGGCGTCCGGCGTGACGGCGGCTCTGCGCCGCGAAAACGTCTTGCGGCCGTTCGCCTATCGCGTGGAGGGGGGCGACGATCATTCGATGGCGTGGAGGAACGTCGAAGTCGTCGAGCCGCCGGCGGTCGAATCGCTCGCCGCGAAGCTCTTTCCGCCGCCTTACACCGGCTGGCCGGCGGAAAAATCGGACGGCAATCTCCGCGCGCTGGTCGGCACGCGAATCGAGTTTCAGGCAAAAGCGACCAAGCCGCTGAAGTCGGCAAAACTCTTGCTGGAAGGCGGCGGCGAGTTTTCGGGCCGCTTGAGCGAGGACGGAATGCGGATGACCTTCGCCGATCCGACGCTTGCCGTAACGGCCTCGGGCGGATATCGCCTCGAACTCGTCGATCGCGAGGGATTAAGCGGCGGCGGCGGCGCTTTTGGAGAAATTCGCGCCGTGCCGGATGCTCCGCCCGGCGCGATCGTCGAGCAGCCTTCGGGGAATATCTACGTTACACCGGCGGCGGCCGTGCCGCTCATAATTACGGCGAAGGACGATCTGGCGGTGCGGGAAATATCACTGAAATATCGGGCCGTGAATGCAACGCCGAATGCGGATCGATCGCCGCCGGCGGAAACGGCGATTTCGCTCTATTCCGGCCCGGAAAAGATGCCGCCGCAACCGGCCGGAGGACTGGCGAATGTATCGAGCGGATCGCGGCAGACGGTCGAATACCGCTGGGAATTGGAGCCGATGAAACTCTCGCCCGGAATGCAAATCGAGTTGGTTGCCGAGGCTTCCGACTATCTGCCGCAGACCGCGCGCGGCGACACGCGGCGGCTGTTCGTGGTGACGCAGCGGGAACTGCAAGATCGGCTGACCGCCCGGCAAAATCTGCTGGCTGCCGAATTATTACGCGCGCTTGCCATGCAGCAGTCGGGCCGGGAGCAGATCGAGGGATTGCGCATCCGCTTACAGGAGCTAAAGCAATTCGAGCAGCCCGACTTGGACCGCCTCCGCGCGGCCGAAATCAACCAGCGGCAGGTCAACAACCTGCTGACCAGCGCCGGCGAAGGCTTGCCGATGCACGCGTTGGCCATCCTCTCCGATCTCGAAAACAACCGGCTCGACACGCCCGAGTTGGTCGAGCGCATGCAGGATATTCTCGCCGAGTTGGATCGCGTCGGGAGAGAACATCTCCTGGAAATCGGCAAGAAATTGACCTCCGCGCTCAAAACCGCCGAGGTCTCCCTGAATGAAAAATCCACTGCGGCTGATCATCTTAAGGAAGCGTCCGAATCGTTGGATTCGACCGCCATCCAGCAAGAGCAGGTCGTCGCCGCGCTGGAAAGACTGCTGGCCCAATTGAAACAGTCCGAAGGATATCGACGATTCCACCGCGAGTTGAGCCTGCTCCTGCGCGATCAAGAGGAAACCGAGCGGCGCACGGGCGAGGTCGGCAAACGGACGCTGACCAAGCCGCTCGTCGAATTGCCTCCGCAAGACGTGGCCGATTTGCGGATTCTCGCCGCGCGGCAGGGCGAGCACGCGAGGACGCTCGATCGGATTTTACAAGCGATGCGGCAAGCCGCCGAAGAGTTGCGGCGCGACGATCCCGTGGCGGCCGATACGCTCTCCGATGCGCTCGAGGAAGCGAGTCGGATGGCGATTGGCGGCTCGATGCGAGCGGGTGGCGAATATTTGCGGCAAAATCAGCTCGGCCAAGCGGCGGCTTCGCAAAAAGAGATTATCCGGCAGCTTCAGGAAGTGCTCGATATTTTGGCGAATCGGCGGAATCGGGAGTTGGATCGGCTGGTGAAGAAACTCCGCGAGGCGGCGGCCGATATTGATGCAATCGCCAAGGAGCAGGCGGAACTTCATCGGGCGATGGAAAAGAACGCGCAAAATCCGCCCGACGCAGGGGCGAAACAAGCGTGGCGGCGGCTGGCCGAAGAACAAGCCCGATTGCGGCAGGAAACCGAAAAACTCACCCGGCGTTTGGAACGCCTGACGGCCCAACAGGCGGCGGCCGCGGCGACGCGAGCGGCGGGCGAAATGGGCGCGGCCGGTGAAGCGGCGGCCGCCGGCAACGGAGCCGGGGCTTGCCAAGGGGCCGCCGCGGCCGAAAAATCGCTTGCCGAGGCCGCCCGCCAACTCGACGAGCGAAAGCGCCAGGCCGAATTGGATTTGGCCGTCGAGCAACTCGCACGGCTGGAAGACTCCGTCAAGCATCTGCACGCCCAGCAGCAGAAAGCCGGCGAAGAGACCGAACGGTTGGATAAGCTTCGTCAACAAGCGGGCGATTGGTCGCGTTCGCAGTTGGCGAGTTTGCGGGACATCGCCCGGATGCAGCGCGGGCTGCGAGAAGATGCAAAGAAACTGGCCGAGCAACTCGCGGCGGCGGGCGCTTTCAACTTGACCTTAAACGGCGCGGCCGCCGACATGGGCCGCGCCGCCGATCTGCTCGACGAGCGCGCGACCGGCCGCGAAACGCGCGCGGCCCAGCAAAACGCCCTGCGGCGGTTGGATTTGCTCCTGGAAGCCTTGAAACCCGAGCCTCCGCCGGCGAAAAAAGACGAGGAAAACGCCGGCGGGGCGGGCGGACAGGGCAAGCAGGGCGTCAAACCGCCCGGCGATGGAATCAAAAAACTGGCGGAACTGAAATTGCTGAAACTTTTACAGCAGGAAATCCAGTTTCGCACCGTCGAGTTGCAGCAGGCGGTCGGGGCAGGGGGGGCAAACGAGGACCAGCGGCGTCAATTTTCCCAGCTTGCCGAAGAACAAGGCCGCTTGGCCGAGTTGATGCTGAAGATGCTCCAGCCCGTCGAAACTGCGCCCGAGGAAAATCCCGAAAACGTGCCCGTAAAACGGGAGGATGGCCAGAATGAAAAATAATAAAGGTCTTGGGTCTTGGGTCTTGGGTCTTAGGAAAGCCGTTAAGTGGGGCTACGGCTCCTCGTTCAATTTGCAATTTGCAATTTGCAATTACCAATTTGCAATTATTTTCCTTTCGTTACTTCTCTTGACTCCCGCGTTATTCGCCCAATCGCCGCCTACTCCCAACGACGAATTGCTCAAGCAGTTGAACGAGAAATCGACCGACGACGTGGATCGGGAGTTGTTCGGTGATAAAACGAAAGATCGGAAGGCCGACGACGGGGCAGGGCAGGGGGGCGAAAAATTGCAGGAGCAGTTGCGCCGAGAGTTGGGCGCGGCTGCCGCGAAGGAGGAGGATCATCCCGTGCTCGATATCGCCCGGCGGATGATGGACGTGCAATCGCGGATCGCCGACGCCGACGGCGGAGAGAACGTGCAAAACGAGCACAAGAAGATCCTCGATGAGCTAGATAAACTGATCGAGCAGGCGAAGAAGTCGTGCAAAGGATCGGGCAGTTGCTCGAATCCCGGCCAGAGTTCGTCGCGCACGCCGGGAAATCCGGGGGCGAAGAAATCCGGCTCGAAACCGGGCAATAAGCCCGGCAACAAGCCGGCCCAACAGAGTTCGCGGCGTCCGCCGGACATGAGAACGGTGAAGCCTGATCCCGCGGAAATGCGGAACTTGATCAAGGACCTTTGGGGCGAATTGCCGCCGAACGTCCGCGAGCAGATGCTGCAAAATCCGACCGAACAGTTTGTGCCGCAGTACGAATCGATGATCGAGGAGTATTTTCGAAAACTCGCGGAAGGAAAGGCGGAATAGTATCGGTAAATATCAACACGGAGGCACGGAGGACACGGAGAATGCGGCATGAAGTATGAAGTATGAATGATGAAGTATGAATGATGCAGAACATCAATTAAAAGTGATTTCCGATACGTAATTTGTTTGTCTTCCTCCGTGTTCACCGTGCCTCCGTGGTAATATCCCTTCATTCTTTATCTCAATATAAAATGTTCCTAAAATCCTTCTTCCCATACCTCGTTTTTTCGGCGATGCTGGCTCCCGCCTTCGCCGCCGAGGAGGCCGGCCGGGAAAAATCAGCGGCGAAATGGATTACGCCGGCGGCCGACAAGGCCATCGAAGGCGGGCTGAAATGGCTCGCCGACGCCCAGCACGACGACGGCTCGTTCGGCACGGGGCCTGCCCGCGGCAACGCGGCGGTCTGCGGGCTGGCGGGGCTGGCATTCATGTCGGGGGGAAGCACGCCGGGGCGGGGGCCGTACGGCGCACAGGTCAATCGCTGCGTCGATTATCTCCTCGCTTCGACCCAGCCCAGCGGATTCGTGAACGGATCCGACAGCGCCACGCACGGCCCGATGTACGGCCACGGCTTCGCCACGATGTTTTTGGCCGAATGCTACGGCATGTCGCCGCGGCCGGAACTGCGCGACAAGCTCGACAAGGCCGTCAAGCTGATCGTCAACTGCCAGAACAAGGACGGCGGCTGGCGCTATTTCCCCATCAAGCAGGACGCCGATATTTCGGTCTCCGTCTGCCAGATCATGGCGCTCCGGGCGGCGCGGAACGCGGGCATCGCCGTGCCCAAGGAGACCGTCGAGCGGTCGATCTCCTACGTCAAGCGGAGCCAGAACGCCGACGGCGGCTTCATGTACATGCTGCCCAGCGGCGAAAGCGGATTCCCGCGTTCGGCCGGCGGGGTGGTCGCCCTGTACAGCGCCGGCGTTTACGAAGGCAAGGAACTGGAAAAGGGATTGGATTATCTCGCGGGTTTTCTGCCCGGCGAAGGGGGCGAGCGGCGCGAATCTTATTACTTTTACGGCCATTACTACGCCGTGCAGGCCATGTGGCAGGCCGGCGGAAAGCGCTTCGACAAGTGGTTTCCGGCGATTCGCGACGACCTCATTTCGAAACAGCGCGGCGACGGCGCGTGGAATTCCTCCGAAAGCATCGACGAATACTCGACCGCCATGGCCTGCATCATTTTGCAGATACCGAACGATTATCTGCCGATATTTCAACGGTGATGAGAAGGGGATAGGGGGTAGGGGATAGGGGATAGGGGATAGGGGATTGCAAAGCCGCGACCAGTGGTCGCGGTTTATGGCCGAATGACGCTTGTTCACGCTCCAGCGTCGTAGAATCGCTAAAGAAGTTGAATTCAATTTGCAGATCGCTGCGATCGAAGTATGACATATCGGGTGGATAAAATCATCATGCCTTGGAAGCTCAATTTGCAATTTGCAATTTGCAATTACCAATTTGCAATTATCTTTGCGCTCGTTTTCTCGCCGGCGGCAGCTGCTCTTGCCGCGCCGCCGCTGGCCGTGCCGATCGAGGGAAAGCCGTATCCGGCGGAACTCGTTTCCATCGAGCAGGACGAGACGCTCGTTTTTGCTGTTGACGGAAAAACGAATCGGCTGCCGCCGGCCGATTTGGTATTCTGGGGCGCGCCGGTCGAACCGCGGCGGGGGCCGCTCGTCGTGTCGGCCGACGGCGGGCTGCTGGCGGCCGACGTGCTTTCGGCCGATAAGGACCGATTGGAGGTCGATTCCGAGCTTTTCGGCCGCTTGAAGCTGCCGCTCGAAAAACTCGCCGGCGTCATCTTCCGCCTGCCGGGCGCGGTGCGGCTGCGCGACCGGCTGCTCGACCGGCTCGCCGCGGCGGCGGGCGAGGGCGACCGGCTGTTGCTCGAAAACGGCGACGAACTTACCGGCGCGCTCGACGGGATCGACGAAAAAACCGCGAACCTGCAAACCGAGGCCGGACCGGCGAATGTGGAACTCGCCCGGGTGGATGCCGCGATCTTCAATCCGCAACTCAAAAGCAAACCGGATGCAAAATCGCCGCGCGTGTGGCTGGGCTTTAGCGATGGCAGCCGGATGCTGGCAAAGACTTTGTCGATGGACGAGAAAAATCTTCATTTCACCGTGTTCGGCCAAACCGTAAAAACCGCGGCGAAAAACCTCGTTTTCATGCAGCTCCTTTCCGGCCGGGCGGCATATCTTTCGGACTTCAAACCTCGCGAGTACCGCCACGTGCCGTACTTGAGCATTGCGTGGCCGTACCAAAACGACCGCAACGTCGAGGGCGGATTCTTGCGGGCCGCAGGGCGGCTGCACCTCAAGGGGATCGGAATGCATAGCGCGGCCCGGCTGAGCTACGATTTGCCCGGCGGGACAAGGCGATTTCAAGCCGAGGCGGCCATCGACGACGCCGCTGCCGGCGAGGGGAGCGTGCGGTTTCGGGTGTTCGTCGATGGGAAGGAGCGGTACACCAGCCCTACGGTTCGCGGCGGCGCGGCCCCCTTGCCGATCGACGTCGAAGTTTCCGGCGGCAAGCGGCTCGATCTGGTCGTCGATTTCGCCGACCGCGCCGACGTGCAAGACCGCGCCGATTGGCTCGACGCGCGGTTGATTATGGAGCGGGCAAAGCAGACGGAACGATAATAAAGAAGGATATTGATTCGTATAAAAAGCACATCGAGAAAACTTGATTATGAAAATCCAACAGGGAAACACTGATTTCACTAATCGCCGCTAATTGTTTTATCAGTGTCGATTAGTGAAGATTAGTGTTCCTCGAAATCATTCAACTCGGTGCGACTCGGTTCGAATATCATTTGTCTTTGGGCGGTTCTTCGCTCAAGAGTTCGCGCCAGGGCTTGTTTTGCTTGTAGCTTTCGAGTTCTTTTTTTAGCTCTTCGTCCTGGTCCTTGAGTCCGATTTCGACGGCTTTGCCGGCCCATTTTCGGGCGTTTTCGAAGTCGCCGGTCTCGGCGTAGGCGGCGGCCAAGGTGCTTAAAATGTGGGGAAGTTTATAACCGGTCAGTTCGCAGGCTTGGGTGGCCAGCTCGACGGCGCGTTTGCCGTTGCGGAGCTTGTCGTCGGTCGAGGTGGCCAGCACCCAGGCGAAGTTGTTCAGCAGCCCGGAATCCTTGGGCATGACTTTGTAGGCTTTTTCGTAATCGGCGACGGCCTCGGCCTGCTTGCCGAGGTTCAGGTAGGCGTCGCCGCGGCCGCGGAGCAGTTCGCCGTTTTCGGGATAATTCGCCGCGTATTTATCGTACACTTCGAGCGCCTTGGCCGATTTCTTTTTGGTGACGTAGAGCTGCGCCAGGGTGAACACGCTCTGCACGTTTTCCTTGGGGTCGCGGTCGATGAGGTTTTGCAGCGCGGCGACGGCTTCGTCGAGGCGGTCCATCTCGGCCAGGAGCAGCGCGCGGTAGCGGGTGGCTTCGGGATTGTTCGGCCGCAGGCGGAGGCATTCGTCGGCGTCGGCCAGGGCTTTGGGCTTGTCCCCCTTATCGAAGTGGATCGAGGAGCGCATGAGCAGGATGGCGACGTTGCCGATGTCTTTCTCGTAGGCTTTGGCGAGATCGTCGATCGCCTCGTCGCGCTTTCCCTGCTGGTTGTGGATTTGCGCGCGTTGCAGGAGCGGGAGCGGGGAATCGGGGAGTTTTTCGCGGACTTTCTCGATGGCCGCGACGGCTTCGTCGAACTTCTTCATCCGCGCGAGGATCAGCGACTTGAGTTCGTACGCGCCGACGTTGTCGGGCGCCAATTCGATGGACTTGACGATGTCGGCCAGGGCCTCTTCGTTTTTGCCCAGGTCGGCCAGAAGCATTCCGCGGGCGCGGACGATGCCGGCATCGTCGCGGGCGAGGCGGACGGCCTCGTTCATGTCGGGGAGGCGTTTCTCGAGGTTCTTTTCGAGCGTCGCGCGGAGGACGAGGGCCTTGGCCTTGAGCATCGCGTCGTCGCCGGCGGCCTCGACCGCCTGGCCGGCGGCTTCCTTGGCGCGTTTCAGGTCGCCTTGCGGGAGGACGTTCATCTGCACCACGAGCATCAGGGCCTGCGGCTGCTTGGGATCGAGTTTGAGGCCCTTTTCCAGGTCGGCCAGGGCGCGCTGGCGGTATTGCGGCCAGCCGGGATCGGGCGGATTGGTGCTGAAGATCGCGGCAGCGAAAGATGCCCCGCGCTGCGTGAGGGTCGAGGCCAGCATTTTGTTGGCGAATTCCTTGTTCGAGTCGTCGAGTCCCTTTTGCAGCGCGCTTTCGGCGAGGCGGATGACTTCGTTCAGGTCGTCCATGGTCGTGGCCGCCATTTTCTTTTCGGTGGCCTGGTTCAGGTCGTCCTGCCCCTCGTTTTCGGCGAACAACGGCGACGCCCCGCCGACCGCGAGCGGCAAGAGAACGGCGAAAAGGATTTTTGAGAGGCAATTCATGGCAGCACCCCAGGGATTGGGAAGTTTATGTTGTTTATTCGTAAGCGTTCACGCCCCGGTCGGGGACTGGTCCATTTTTCGGCGTGAAAACGTATTTTGCGGACATACGGTAGGCCGAAAACATGGACCTGTCCCCTTCCCGCGGCGCAAGGGGGACAGTCCCATTTTTTCGGCGATTAAGCACTTTCACGGCACCATCGTCTTTTGCGCCGCAAAAATCGGGACAGTCCCCTGTGAACGGTTACGTTTATTCGTACGGATGAACGGAGAATTATAATGGAAAACGGCTGAGCGGGGAAGCGGAGCAATTGTTGCCGATAAACCGGCGCGGATCGGCGTTGGATTCATGCGAGCGGAGCGAAAAAGGCCGTTTTTGGGGGCATTTTCGAAGGGGGGCGATTTTTTCCCTCCGGTTAAACAAGTCGGTTTTGGGATTTTTCCGGGATCGGTAAGGAGCGGGATGCGGTTTTTCGGGGAGTTTTGCGGATTTTTGGGGGCGAATAATTGCCGATTGGGGATTTGGCCTTGGGTCTTGGATTTTGGGTTGTTGAACTCGATAGGCTGCATTTTTTCACCACTGCGAATAACCTGCGTGAGATGGGTGGGGAGGTTTTTGCTCAACCGATTTCGATTTTTTCACGTTTCGAGGTGTCGAAGCGGCGGTGGAGTCGGTTTTTCGTTTCTGGGCCGTCTTTTCGCGTGCGTGCGAGCACGCACCCTACGCGCTTCGAGATTTTCAGTGAACATGTTTATAGTATCCGGGGCGGCTTTTTTCAAGAGAAAACGGACAAAGTCGTTATCGAAAGCTCAGTGGGAGAAGGAGTTAGGAGCGAAAATAATTTTCAGAGTTGCCCATCTTCGGCTTCGCAAGAGCTAGGTTTCGAGCGCCCGCAGCACTTCTTCCAAAAGCAATCCGTTGGTGGCCGCGCCTTCGCCGGCGTGGATGGTGGGCCGGCCCTTCCAATCGGTGAAGGCGCCGCCGGCTTCCTGGAGGATGGGGAGCATGGGGGCGGCGTCCCAGACGCACATGATCGGATCGATCATCACGTCGGCCCGGCCGGTGGCGACCAAGAGGTATCCGTAGCAGTCGCCCCAGGTGCGCGTGAGCCGGGCGGCGGCCTGCATTCGGTCGTACGCCCGGCGGCGATGGGTGATGTCGAAAGAAGCCACCTCGCTGGTGACGAAGAGCGCATCTTTAAGCGATCGGCAATTCGAGACTCTGGCAGGCTCCGGCGGGCGGTCGCCCCGCACGTACCAAGCCCCTTGACCGTTGGCCGCATAGACGCATTCGTCCAGTGCAGGAATGCGGATTACGCCCAGCACGCTTTCGCCCTCGCGCTCCAAGCCGATGAGCGTGCCGTAGAGCGGCACGCCATGGATGAACGACTTGGTGCCGTCGATGGGATCGAGAATCCAGCGGTAGCCGCTTTTGCCCTCCCGTTCGGGCATTTCCTCGCCGAGAATGCCGTCGTCGGGAAAACTTTCCGCAATCAGCCGCCGCAATTCGGTTTCCGCCTGCCGATCGGCCGCGGTAACCGGCGAATCGTCGGCCTTCAGCTCGACGGCGAGATCATCCCGGCGAAAATACTGCAAAGTGACATCGCCCGCCGCGCGGGCGGCGTGAACGGCGAAATCGAGGCGGGAGGCGAGAGGGGGCATGGGAGGGGATAGGGGATAGGGAACAGGGAATAGATTCGGGATTCAGGAGATAGGATTCAAAGTACAGAATGTATGGACGTTAATCTTCGAGATTGAATGCTCGCTTTACTCTGCATCCCTATCCCCTATCCCCTAATCCCTATCCCCTATTAGCGTTTATCGAGCGGGATGAAGGCGCGTTTGGGGGGACCGAGGTAGAGTTGGCGGGAGCGGTAGAGGCGGCGGTTTTCGGTGTCGTGGACTTCGGCCCAATGGGCGATCCAGCCGGGGAGGCGGCCGATGGCGAACAGCGCGGTGAACATCTGCTTGGGGATGCCGATGATGCGGAAGATCAGGCCCGAATAGAATTCGAGGTTCGGGAAGAGGTGCCGCTCGACGAAGAACGGATCGCGCGTTACGGCGTCTTCCATTTTCAGGGCCAGGTCGAAAACCGGATCGCGCTGCGGATGTCTTTCCAGCAGGCGATGGAAGATGCCTTGGGCGAACCGCGCGCGGGGATCGCAATTTTTGTAGCTCCCGTGGCCCAGGCCCTTCAGGTGGAATTTCGCATTCGGCGATTTGGCCAGTTCGAGGTATTTTTCGAGGTTGCCGCCGTCCTCGCGGATGTGCTCGAGCATGTTGAGGAAGGTTACGTTGGAGGCGCCGTGCAGATCGCCCCACAAGGCCCAGATGCCCGCCGAAACGCAGGCGAAGAGGTTCACGTCGCTGGAGCCGACGGTCCGCACGGCGGTGGTCGAGCAGTTTTGGCCGTGGTCGCCGTAGAGCACGAGCATGGTGTTCAGGGCCTCGACGAAATCGGGGTCCATTGAGTATTTTTCACTGGGCGTGGCGAACATCATGTGCAGGAAGTTTTGGCAGTACGATAGCTCGTTCTGCGGATAGATGAACGGCTCGCCGATCGACTGCTTGTAGCCGAAGGCGGCGATGGTGGGCAGCTTGGCCAGCAGGTGGCAGCCGGCGAGTTCGACCTGGCGGGGATCGCTCACGTCGAGGGCGTCGTGGCAATAGATCGAAAGCGCGCCGACGGCCGAGCCGAGGATTGCCATCGGATGGGCGTGGGGCGGAAAGGCCGCGAAAAACGTCTGCATGCCATCGTGCAAAAGCGTGTGGCGGCGGATATTGCCGCGGAACTCCGCCAACTGCGCGGCGCCGGGCAATTCGCCGCGGATCAAGAGATAGGCCGATTCGAGATAGTCGCAGTTCCGCGCGATGTCCTCGACGGGGTAGCCGCGATACCAGAGCCAGCCCAAGTCGCCGGTCTCGCCTTCCTTAAAGCAGATTTTGCTGGTGGTGCCGCCGGTGTTGGCGAAGGCGTAATCGAGCGTGATGTGTCCGGTGCGCTCGAAGAGGCCGTCGATATCGATCACCCGATTTCCCTCGGTGCCGATGCGGACGGGAAAATCGTACTGTTTTTCGCCGAGAATGAGTTTGGCAACGTCGGCCATGAGATTGATCCTTCGCGAGGGTTAATTGAATTCAGCGAGCCGGGGGCGACCCCACCGCAGCCGGGAACCCGACCATTTTGAATATAATCTAGCATTTTGGACATTATTCACAATCTCCCCGCGGAGGAAAAGGAAAAATGACATTGGGGAGCGGCTTGTATCTGCCCTTATCGGGTGGTGGAGCGAGCGACATCTACTTTAGTGGGAGCGATAGAACCTGCCCAGTATCAAGACCGCGTTTTGTTCGTTGCGGACACGGTTTGGTTGGCGATTCTGCGAGGCGGGAGCCTCGCAGACATTGCGTTCCCAGGCGGGAGCCTGGGAACGAGAAAGAACTGCAAGTCCCGACACGAAGGGGACAGGTCCATATTTTCGGGCAACCGTTTTCCGGCAAAATGCGTCTTTTCACCGAAAAATGGCCCAGTCCCCGGACTTTGCAGTTCTCCTGCGTATTCCCGACTCCCGCGAACCGCGACCACTGGTCGCGGCTTTCCAAATCTTGCAGGCAGCGACGGAGCCGGTCCCCTTTTTCGCAAGATCATGCTATTATGCATGATTATGCCGTCTCCAGCCACGCCATCGTCTTTGGCCTTCATCGAGAGCCGCATCGAGAGCGCGATGCGGGGGGATCGTCATGCGTTAAGGCGGGAGTTTCGGGCGATTCAGGCGGATGTGGAGGGAGGCCGACCTTTCGAGAAACGGCTGGAGCAGTTTTTCCGCCGGTTGGACGAATCGGCGGCGTTTCGGGAGTATCGCAAGAAGAGCCTGCCCGCCGTGCGATTCGACGAAGAGTTGCCGGTCTCGGCCCGGCGGCAGGAGATCGCGCGGACGATCGATGAAAACCAGGTCGTGATCGTAAGCGGCGAGACCGGTTCGGGCAAATCGACGCAGTTGCCGAAAATCTGCCTGGAGATCGGCCGCGGCATCGACGGCCTGATCGGGCACACGCAGCCCCGGCGGATCGCCGCGCGGTCGATCGCCGCGCGGATCGCCGAGGAACTGGGCACGCCCTTGGGATTCACCGTGGGCTTCAAGGTGCGTTTCGCCGAGTCGCTGAGCAAGCAAACGCACGTCAAGCTGATGACCGACGGCATTTTGCTGGCCGAAACGCAGAGCGATCCGTTTTTCGATCGGTACGACACGCTGATTTTGGACGAAGCGCACGAGCGGTCGCTGAACATTGATTTTCTGATCGGCTACCTCAAGCGGCTCTTGCCGAAGCGGCCCGACTTGAAGGTCGTCATCACCTCGGCGACGATCGATGCCCAGCGTTTCGCCGCCCATTTCGGCACGCCGGAGAAGCCCGCGCCGGTGATCGAAGTGTCGGGCCGGACGTATCCGGTGGAGATTGTTTATCGGCCGATGCTGCCCGACGAAGAGGGGGACGAGCCGGATTTGCAGCAGGCGGTGTATCGGGCGATGGAGGAGCTGCCCTCGCACGAGCGCGGCGACGTGCTGATTTTCATGCCCACCGAACGCGACATCCACGAAACGGCGAAAACCTTTCGCAGCCGGCCGCTGCCCGGCGATCCGACGGGCCGGGACACGGAAATTCTGCCGCTCTACGCGCGGCTCTCGATGGCTGACCAGCAGCGGGTGTTTCATCCCGGCGGAAAACGGCGGATCGTGATCGCCACGAACGTGGCCGAATCGTCGCTCACCGTGCCGCGGATACGCTACGTGATCGATCCGGGCACGGCGCGCGTGAGCCGCTATTCGCCGCGCTCGAAAACGCAGCGGCTGCCGATCGAGGCGGTTTCCCGCGCGTCGGCCGATCAGCGCGCCGGGCGTTGCGGGCGGATCGGGCCGGGCGTGTGCGTGCGGCTTTTCAGCGAGGAAGATTTCGCGGCCCGCGACCGCTTCACCGCGCCGGAAATCCAGCGCACGAACCTGGCGGCGGTGATTTTGCAGACCACCGCGCTAAGATTGGGCGAGATCGAGGATTTTCCGTTTCTCGATCCGCCCAAGACCGATGCCGTGCGCGACGGCTACCGCACGCTTTTCGAGTTGGGCGCGATCGACGAGAACCGCGAGTTGACCGAGATCGGGCGGAAACTCAGCCGGCTGCCGGTGGATCCGCGGATCGGGCGGATGATCTTGGCCGCCGACGAGGAGCATTGCCTCCACGAAATGCTGATCGTCGCCGCCGCGCTCGAAATTCAAGATCCTCGCGAACGGCCCTTGGAAAAACAGGAAGCCGCCGACGAGGCCCACGCGCAGTTCCTCGACGCGGATTCCGATTATTTGAGCTACTTGAAGCTTTGGGAGTTTTATCATCATTTGAAGGAAACGCTCTCGCGGAATCAGCTTCAAAAGGCGTGCAAGCAGAACTTTTTATCGTACAACCGGATGCGCGAATGGGCCGACATCCACCGCGAACTGCTGGAGTTGGTTGAAGAGGCGGATTTCTATAAGAAGGGAAAAGCGGGGACAAAATCGGGGGCGGTGACGGGCGCCATGCCCACGCTTGCCGTGGGCAGGAAAGGGGCCACTCGAACATCCCGACAACATGCCCACGACAAGCGTGGGCATGGCACCGAAAATTCCACCTATTCCACCGATAAATACGCCGCCATTCATCGGGCGATTCTTACCGGCTTGCTTTCGAATTTGGCGCAGAAGGGGGAAACCTACGAATACACCGTCGCGGGCGGCGGCAAGGGGAATCTCTGGCCCGGTTCGGGCGTGTTTCAGGGGCGGCCGAAATGGATCGTCGCCGCCGAAGTGGTCGAAACCACGCGGCGCTACTTGCGCTGCTGCGCGAAGATCGATCCCCGCTGGATCGAGCCGCTGGCCGGCCATTTGGCGAAGAAAACGCATCGCGATCCGCAGTGGGACCCGGCCGCGGCTTCGGCGATGGCGATCGAGCGGGTAACGCTCTTCGGGCTGACGATCGTGCCGGGGCGGCGAGTGCGGCTCGGGCCGATCGATCCGCAAACTGCCCGCGAACTGTTGATCCGCCACGGCTTGGTCGAAGGTCAGTTCGAGAAGAAGCCCGATTTCCTGGTGCATAACGAACGGCTTTTCGAGGAGATGGAACGCCTGCAAGCCAAGCTCCGCCGCCGCGATCTGCTGTTGGGCGAATGGGCGCGGTATGAATTCTACGACCGCCGCATCCCCGACGACGTTTACGACGGTCCGCGGTTGATGAAGTGGTTGAGGGATATTCAATCGGCCGGCGCCGCGCCCACGCTTGCCGTGGGCATGAAAGAAACGGCGGAAAATCTCCCCCAACATGCCCACGACGAGCGTGGGCATGGCGCCCTGGAGAATCTGAAATCTTTGTGCATGACCCAAGCCGACTTGATTCGCGGGGAGGTCGAGGTCGTCGAGGGGGCCTATCCCGACACGCTCTCCGCGCGGCATATCGATCTGCCGTTGGACTATCGCTTTTCGCCGGGCGAAAGGGACGACGGGGTAACGGTCAGCGTACCCCTGGAGGCACTCAACCAACTCGATCCTTCGCGGCTCGATTGGCTGGTGCCGGGTTTGTTGGAAGAGAAGGTGCTGGCCTCGATCCGCGCGCTGCCGAAATCGCTGCGCACGCTGTTCGTGCCCGCGCCGGAGTCGGCCAAGAATGCATTGCCCCTCATCCGATTCGGAGTGGGCGATTTTCGCGGGGCCGTGGCCGCCGCGCTTTCGCGGCTTGCGGGTCAGCACATTCCGCCGAACGCCTTTCAAGATGAACGCCTGCCCGACGAACTCAAGATGAACGTCCGCGTAACCGGCGCGGAGGGAGAGACGCTGGCAGTCGGCCGGGACCTCGACGAATTGCGGAAGACGCTGGGCGCGGAAGCGGCGGCGACGTTTTCCGCGGCCGAGGATCCGCGATTCAACCGCGACGGCGTCACGGCGTGGGATTTCGGCGAACTGCCGGCGGAAATCGAGGTCGCGCGCGGCTTCATGACGCTCAAGGCGTATCCCGCGCTGGTCGATCGGGAGGATTCCGCTTCCTTAAAGCTCTTCGACTCGCCCGAACGCGCGGCGAGGGAAATGCGGGCAGGCTCGCGGCGGCTTTTCATTCTCGCTAGTTGGCGGGAGTTGAAAACGCAGATCGATTGGCTGCCGCGCCTCAACCAGATTCTCGTTTACGGCGCGTCGCTCGAGGGGTTGGACCTTCGCCGCCAATTCGCCGAACTGCTGGCCGACCGCGCCTTTTTCGCGGAGGAATCGGCGTTACCCCGCAACGAATCCGATTTCAAAAAGCAACTCGCGGCGGGCAAAGCGCGATTGGGCCTGGCCGTGCAGGCGATCGCCGAGTGGGCCATGCCGACGTTCGAGAACTTTCATCGGGCCGTGCTGGCTCTCGAAAGCATGAAAAATCCCAACGCGAAATACGCGGTGGCCGATATCCGCGAGCAGTTCGGGCAGCTCTTGGGGCCGAAATTCGCGACCGCCGCGCCGTGGGAGTGGCTGAAGCAGTATCCGCGCTATTTCCGCGCCGCATGCGCGAGGCTCGAATCGCTGACCGCCGGCGGGCTTGCCCGCGACCAGAAAAATTTCGCCGAATTCCAACCGCGGTGGGAAGCGTATCGGGCACGCGAAGAAGAGCGCGCTGCGTTGGGGCTTTTCGATTCGGAATGGGAGTATTATCGCTGGATGCTCGAGGAATTTCGCGTATCGCTTTACGCCCAAAAGCTGGGCACGGCCGTTCCCGTCTCCGGCAAGCGGCTCGATGCGCAATGGGAAAAGATCCGCGGTTCTTGAAAGTTTTCATTCGTGGATCGCGCCGCGGGAAGGGGACAGGTCCATGTTTTCGGCCTATCGTTTGTCCACAAAATATGTTTTCCCGCCGAAAAATGGACCAGTCCCCGACCGGGGCGTGAATGCTTACGATGATTCCAGGTTGACGAATCACTTCTCCAAGGCCTCGAGGAGTTGGCGGCGAAGGGCGCGGAAATGGGCGATATCGGCGTCGTAGCGGTCGAAGTCGAGGATCAACTCGGCGGCCAGTTTCTGCGCGGCGGCGGAATCTTTTTCGGCGAGCATGGAGAGCAGTTCGTGGTCGCCGATGCCGTCGCGCATCGCCTCGAGGCGGATGGAGCTTAGCAATTTGCCGTCTTTGGGATAGACGATCCATTGATCTCCGCCGGGCCATTGGAACGTCGTTTCCGCGAACGGGGAGCTGCCGGGATTCCAGTAGTTGAAGCCCCAGTGCAGATAGCCGGTCGCGCCATAGCGGAAATTGATCCAATGCAGCAGCCGGGTTTTGATGAGCGGCAGTTCGATAAAGCGGTTCGCGTATTGGCCGGTCGGCCCGCAACAAGTATAGAACCAGACTTCATCGCCGGCCTTTTGGCGTTCGCGGAAGAACGCGATATCCTTGTGGTAGTGGTCGAGGATCGGCACCCAGGCGTCAACCGAACCGACCAGCGCGCGGGTTTGCGTGGCCTCGATGACGCGCATGCCGGGGGCGAATTCGCGGACCAGGTTGGCGATGTCCCGATAGCTCGCGGCGTTCGGATTGACCGGTTCGTCGGCCAGATGTTGATAGTAGATTTTGTCCCAGCCGCGCGCGGCCAAATGACCGGCCAGCGCGGGAAGGTACTGGGCATAGAACCGGCGGGCGGCGGCGTCGGTCGCCGGCTTATTGGCAAAGGCCATTGCGCCGCCGGAAAACTCGGGAACGCGCACGAAGAACGGCGAATTCCAGTTTCCGCTCGACCTTCCGCCGATGTGCCCGCCTTCGATGCGGCCGATTACGCCGGCATCGATGAACGTTTGCACGGTTTTGTCGAAGCGGGAGAAATCGAAGCTGAATTTCTCGTCCTTGAAGCCGATTTGAGCGAGATCGAGGGGCGAGATCAAGACCATGTTCTGGCGGTACTGGGCCATGAAATCGGCGAATTGGCGGATCAATTTCCAGTATTCGTCGGAAAAAGGCTCGACCTTGCGGCCGGCGAGCATCGACAGACGCTCGGCGTCGGAGAACCACCAGTTCGTGATACCCAGGCGCGGCTTGTTCATCTTCACGTTGTGAACGCGGACCGTAAATGGACGGCCGATCTCGCCGCCGTTCCATCGCACCGTTAGCTTGCCTTGCAGAACTCCCGGCGATTTGGCGGGGACGGTGATCCAGATCGGTTGGTTTTGATTCGCGGCAACGGCGACGGCTTTGTCCTCGAGCAGTGGATCGGGGAAGGTTCCGTCGGCGGATTTCAGGACGTCGGCCGGCGCGCCCTTGTAGGAACGCCCGACTTTGACGTAGCCGACGCAGCGGACGGCGGCTTCGGGCACGTCGCCCGAAACGGACGCTTGCAGATCGGCAACCGCCATCGGCGACCGGAAGACGAATTGGATCGTGGCGTACTCGCCGACCGCCGCGCGGGCTTCGGGTTCCGCGGGTGGCAAATCGGTTGCGTCGCGAAACACTTTTTGCAGCGGATCGACGCAGATCAAACTCGGTTCCGCCGCCGGTCGGTCTTGCCCGCGCAGCATTGCGGGATTGCCGAGCGGCGAGATAAAAAACAGCGACGGTAAAAAGCAGCGGAGGGCTGCACGGAAGAACAATTTGCACGAAGAAGTTCGGAAGATCACGGTTCGTTCTCCTTTCCGCGAAAAAATGTAGAGGATCGGATAACCGGACGAGCGGCGAAATATTTTAGCGCAAGAAGCGGGATCGAAAGCTTTCGGATTCGATCTTCCCGCGATCGGGTTGGCTGCCGACAATTGTAGCGGACACCGCATATCGCCGCAATTCCCCCGGTGATTCGGATTAAAGCCCAAAGCCATAGCGACCGATAAGAGCTAGACAAGGCTACACGCGAGCTTCGGGCTAGCCCCGGCGAGCCGCGGGATTCATGCCTCCGCCGCAAGTCGGAGGGACCAAACCCGCGGCCGCGCTCGTTTCTTGACGTTCCGCCGGCGGACGGTGCGTTTCCAGCCGGAGCTTGGGATCGAGAAGTAAATCCGTTTAGCCGAGGGGATATACCCCCCGGCTCGCCGTTTAGACATTTTCAACGAGATGCCAAATCAAGCGATGTACTTTCCGCGGCGGGTGTAAGCGGTGTGCAGGAGTTCGTGGCTCTCGTGGCCGCAGGGGCCGGCGGCGAGGAATTGCTCGTACACCCGCAGAATTGCCGGATTCTCGTGCGATTTTCGCACCGAGTAGGCATGGTCTTCGGAATAGATGGCCTTGGCCCTGGCGGCCCGGATGGCCGGACTGGTGGGAGTCGGTTGTCCTCCGCCGCCGAGACACCCGCCGGGACAGGCCATGAATTCGATGAAGTGGCAGTGGCTGAACCGTCCGCCGTCGCGGATGTCCTCCATCACGCGCTTGGCGTTGGCCGTGCCGTGGCAGACTCCCACTTTCAAGGTTGCGCCGCGGAGCCAATTCCAATCGGGGAACAGATGCCGCACGAGCGCGGGGACCGGTCCGACCTTGGTAATCGGTACTTCGGCGTAGCGCGCGCCCTCGAAACCGCGAAGCGGCACGATATCGGCGTGCGCGAAGAAATTTTCGATTTTTTGGCCAGTGACGAGTTCCAAGACGGTGCGGAGGGCGGCTTCCATGACGCCGCCGGTGGCGCCGAAGATCACGCCCGAGCCGGTGGCCGTGCCGAAGGGATTGTCGAAATCGGATTTTTCGAGTTTGGGGAGGTCGATTCCCGCCTCGCGGATCATCTTGGCAAGTTCGCGGGTCGTGAGTCCGTAGTCGATGTCCTTGAATCCGCTGGCGCACATTTCGGGCCGATTACACTCGAATTTTTTGGCCGAGCAAGGCATCAAGGCGACGGTAACGATGTTTTTGGGGTCCAAGCGGTTGGTTCGGGCGTAGTACGTCTTGATGAGCGCGCCGAACATCTGCTGCGGACTCTTGGCCGTGGAGAGATGGGGGAGGTAATCGGGGAAGAAGTGCTCCAAATACTTCACCCAGCCCGGTGAGCAACTGGTGAACTGGGGGAGAACGGCGGCGGGATCCCGTTCGACGATTGCGCGCTGCAAGCGGAGCAACAACTCGACGCCTTCTTCGATGATCGTCAAATCGGCGGCGAAATTCGTGTCGAACACGCGGTCGAATCCGCAGCGGCGCAGCGCGGTGTTCATCTGGAAGGTGAGCGGGCGGCCGGGTTCGAGTCCGAAACACTCGCCGATCCCCGCCCGGGGACTGGGCGCGGTTTGAATGACGACGTGTTTGGCCGGATCGTCGATGGCCTCCCAGACTTCATCGGTCAGGTCGTTGGCGCGGAGGGCGCCGGTGGGGCAGCGGTTGATGCACTGGCCGCAGTTGATGCACACCACGTCGGCCAGCGGCTTGTCCATGAAGGTACCGACCTTGGTGTGTTGGCCGCGGTGCAGGGCTTCGAGCACGCCCACTTCCTGGAGGTCGATGCAAGTGCGGACGCAGCGGCGGCAGAGGATGCACTTGTTCATGTCGCGGACCACCGCGTGGCTGGAAGCGTCGATTGCGTAGCGCGGCCGGTCCGCGCGGCCGAAACGGAACAGATCGACGCCGTATTCGGCCGCCAGCGCTTGAAGTTCGCAATGGCCGTTGCGCGTGCAGATGTAACATTCGCCGTGATGGCTCGCCAAGAGCAGGTCGAGCACGTGCCGCCGCGCGCGACGGACCTTGGCCGTGTGGGTGCTCACGCGGATGGGCGCCGTGATGGGGTAGCTGCACGCGGATTGGAGGGTGCGCTGCCCTTCGATCTCGACCATGCAAATCCGGCACACGCCCGCCAGGCACAAATCCTCGTGAAAACAGAGGGTGGGAATGTGAATTCGGAGTTCCCTGGCGGCTTCGAGAATCGTCGTGCCCAAGGGGACGGTAACCGAGTTGCCGTCGATGGACACATCAATTTCCTTGCCCAGGGCCTTCGCATGTTTGAGCAATTCGGCGGTGCGCGAGCGCTGGCTGGCGGGGGCGCGCGTTTCGGAGCCGATCGGTTGCAGTTCTTTGTCCATCAAGCGGTCCTCTCCCGTCGGGCCGGCGGCCGTTTGGCGACGACGCGGCCCAAAATCTCGTCCTGAAAGTGTTCGACGATCGACAGCAGGGCGTTGGGGGCCGATTGGCCCAAGCCGCACTTCGAGGCCTGTTGCATGGTCTCGCCCAAGCCGCAGAGTTCTTCGAGGTAGGTCATGGAGCAGCGACCATTCTGAAGCAACTCCACGCCTTCCAGCAACTTGGGGATTCCCTCGCGGCAAGGAGTGCATTGGCCGCACGACTCTTCGAGGAAAAACTCCAGAAAATTCCGCGACATGCGGAGCAGATCGCGTTGCGGGCCGAGCACGATGACCGAGCCGCCGGTGGGAATGTCCTCGTAGGCGATGGTGCGGTCGAAGCGCGCGGCGGGAACGCACTGGCCGGCGGCCCCGCCGATCTGCACCGCCTTCGCCGCTTCGCCGCCGACTTCCTCGAGCAATTCCGCCACGGTGATGCCCATGGGGAGTTCATAGACGCCGGGGCGGGCGCAGTCGCCGGAGACGCTGAAGAGTTTGTGGCCGGTCGATTTTTCGGTGCCGAGGCCCTTGAACCAATCGGCGCCTTTGGCCAGGATGCAAGTTACCCAGGCGAAGGTTTCGACGTTGTTGACGATGGTGGGATTTCCCAGGAAGCCGGTGTCGATGGGGAAGGGGGGGCGATTGCGCGGTTCGCCGCGCTGCCCTTCGAGAGACTCGATCAGCGCCGTTTCCTCGCCGCAAACGTAGGCGCCCGATCCCATGCGGATGGCGATATCGAAAGCAAAACCGTTTTGGCCCGCCACCGCGGATCCCAGCAAGCCTGCATCGCGGCGGCGCTGCAGCACGGCCTCCAAGTGGGGACGAAGGTAGGTGTATTCGGCCCGCAGATACACGATCCCGTGCGCCGCGCCGATGACCCAGGCGCCGATGGTCATGCCCTCGAAGACCAGATCGGCGAAATCCGCGAGGATCACGCGATCCTTGAAGGTTCCCGGTTCGCCTTCGTCGGCATTGCAGACCACGTATTTCCGCTCGCCGGCCGATTTGGCCGCCAACTCCCACTTGAGACTGGTGGAAAAGCCCGCGCCGCCGCGCCCCCGCAAGCCGGAAAAGGCAACCTGCCGCAGCGCGTCGGCCGGAGGCTGCTTGAGCGCGGCGTTTAGCCCCTGTCCGGCTTCGATCGCGGCGAAGGTGAGCCGATTGGTCGTCGTTTGAACCGCGGCGGAGGTCGTCATATCTGGCGCTCCTTGGGCGAGCTGGTGGCGTGCGCTCCGAACATTTGCCGGCACTCGGCCAGGATTCCGTGGACTTTTTCCGGCGTGACGCGGGTGAAAATCCGCTCGTTGACGAGCATGGCCGGTCCTTGATCGCACATTCCCAAGCAATTCGCCCAGTCGAGGGAAAACTTGCCGTCCGGCGTAGTTTGGCCGAAGCCGATCCGCAAGTCGTTTCGAAGCTGCCGCGCGACGTGGTCCTTGCCCGCCATGTCGCACGTCGCGGTGCGGCAAAGACGGATGACGAATTGCCCCTGCGGCCGCTCGTCGAGAAAACTGTAGAAGGAGACCACGCTATGGACTTCCACGGGGTGGATGTCGAGCAGGTCGGCGATGACTTGCATGCAATACTCGGAAATGTGGCAGTACTTGCGCTGCACTTCCTGGAGCAGCGGGAGCAACGCGCTGCGGTCCCGGCCGATCTGGCCGATCAATTGGAGCAACTCCTCCCGGAGCCGCTCGCGTTCGGTAAGAAGCATGGCATTTCCTCGGAGACGACATCAAATTCAAAGAGAAGGCGTTATTTTGCCATATATCGGGAAATGTTGCAAGGAGTTAGTGGTCCTGCAAATTATATTTGACGGGTGCCATGCCCACGAAAAGCGTGGGCATGTTGCAGTGTTTTCCGGCGATTCTCATGCCCACGACAAGCGTGGGCATGGCACCCTAACCTGTCATTTAGTGGTTGTCGAACCACTATCTAAGGAATTGCGAAAACCGTTGGACGACATTGCCCTGCCAGTCCCGCAAGACAATCTCCAGCGGCATCCGGCCGGGCAGACTGTGCGTGGCGCAACCGAAGCACGGATCGTAAGCCCGAAAGGCCATTTCCACCATGTTCAGCAGCCCTTCATTCACCGCCTTGCCTTTGCGGATCAACGATTGAGCGGCTTTTTTCACGGACATCGAGATCGGAGCGTTGTTGTTCGTCGTGCCGACGATCAAGTTGACTTTGGTGAGGATGCCGCGCTCGTCGGTGGCGTAGTGGTGCGTGAGCGTGCCGCGGGGGGCCTCGACGCTGCCCACGCCCTCGGTCGGCGTCTTGGTAGGGAGGATGCGATACTCGCTGCCGGTGATTTCCGGATCGGCGGCCAGTTCCACCCAGTGCTCGGCCGCATAGAGCAATTCGATCAGCCGCGCCCAATGGGTAGCCAACGTGTGATGCACCGGCTTGCCGCCCAGGGTCTCGTAGAATTTTTCATACTCGGCCTGGGCCAGCGGCGTGGCCATGCCATCGGCGGCGTTCAGTCGCGAGAGCGGCGTGGCCTTATAGACGCCGGAATCGACGCCATCGACGAATCCCTTCCAACCGACCTTCTTCAAGTAGGGGAACTTCAAGTAGCTCCACGGCTCGACGCGCTCGGCCACGTAATCGCGGTAGTCGCGGGCGTGGTATTTCGCGTGTTCCTTGCCGTCGGGGCCAACGACGCGGATCTTGCCGTCGTAGAAGTTCACGCGGTTGTTTTCATCGACCGTGCCCATGTTGTAGGTGCGGTGGACGTAGATGTCGCCGGTGATCAGCTTTACATAATCGCCGTTTTTCAGCACCAGGTCTTGGAACACTTGAAGCGAGAACTTGGCGAATTCGACCGCCTCGCGTCCGCGGGCCTCGATTTCACGGCGTTGTTCCTCGTCGATGCCGCGGCTGACGCCGCCGGGCAGGCCCCAGTTGGGATGCACGCGCCGGCCGCCCATCATTTTGATCAGTTCGTGCCCGTCGCGGCGCATTTTGAGCACCTTGCCGGCCACGTCCATGCCGACCTTGGCGATGACGCCCAAGATGTTCCTCTGCGCGACGGGGGCGGTGGGGCCGACGACGAAGTCCGGTCCGCCGAGGGCGTAGAAGTGCGTCGTGTGGTCGGTAGCGTAGAAAATGCTGTAGAAAAGTTCGCGGAGTTTCTTCGCCGTCGGCGGCGGATCGACGTGAAACAGGTCGTCCAGGGCCTTGGTGGCCGCCAAATGATGCGCCTCGGGGCACACGCCGCAGATCCGCGCCGTAAGGTTCGGCATGTCCTCCGCCGGACGCCCCACGCAGAACTCCTCGAATCCGCGGAGTTCGGGAATCTGCAAATAAACATTTTCCACGTCGCCGGCGTCGTCGAGGAAGATGTCGATCTTCCCGTGACCTTCGAGGCGGGTGATGGGATCGATAGAGATGCGGTTCATGGGAGGCAGGGGGTAGGTGATAGGGGTTAGGGGATAGGGGATAGGATGCAGGACAGGATACAGGGGACAGGATACAGGGAACAGGGATTTTCTCGTTCCCACGCAGAGTATGGGAACGAGTGAAACCCTATCCCCTATCCTCTATCCCCTACTCCCTACTTTCGCCCGCCGCAGGTGGCCGGCGGCCAGGCTGAAGCGATAAAAGCTGCCTACGGGATCGGGGATGCCGTCGCGGATGATTTGGTCGATTTCCTCCGGGTCGTTTGAGTCGATCATTGATGAAAGCGCGGCCATCATCCGCGCGCCGAAATCTTGGACGCCTTTGTTCGGCCCGTAACAGCCGATGCACGGCGAGTTGACTTGCGGGCAGAGCGATCCGCAGCCGGCCCGCGTCGCGATTCCGCAACAGAGAAGGCCCTGCTCCAGCAGGCAGGAATCTTCATCCGGGATCACCTGCCAGGTGCGGTAGAATTTTTTGATTTTCTTCTCGTTTCTCGTCCGCTTGCACTCGTCGCAGACGGTGGTTTCCGCGCCGATCACCGATCCCGGCGGCGGGAGATTGCTTTCCACGATCGCGGTGATCGCGTCCCAAATCCGCTCGGCTTCGGGCGGGCATCCGGGGAGGTAGTAATCGACCGGCACGGTCTGGTCCAGCGTCCGCAGCGTCTCGTAGAACAGCGGCAGATGGAGCGTTCCCTCGGCCATCGCGGTCTGGGTTTGCGGCTCGACGCGGTCGGGATTCTCGGTCGAGGGCGTATTGTGATATGCCGTGTCGAAGATCTTCCGGCGGCTGGTCGCGTTGGCCAATCCGGGGATGCAACCTTCCGACGCGCAGGAGCCGAAAGCCACCAGCACCTTCGACTTCTGCCGCAGCAGTTTGGCCATGTATTCCTGCTCGCTGGTGCGGATGCCGCCGTTGAAGAGGCACACGTCGATGCTCTTGTCCGGCATTTTCTCCACGTCGTGGACCTTGGCATCGATCGCGACCGGCCAGAAAACGATGTCGAACAGGGCCGCCACGTCCAGGATTTTTTCGTTGATCGCCAGCACGGCGATCTCGCAGCCGCCGCAGGAGGCGGCCCAATACAAAGCCAATTTTCCTTTGGGTAAATCGCTCATGACAGAACCTCCATCGCTTCGGCGTTCAGCCTCGTTCCCACGCGGGAGCGTGGGAACGAGTGGAAAAAAATGCGACAGTCCCCGTCAAACCGGGACCTCCATCGTTTCGGCGTGTTCGGCCACGATTTCCTCGAGCGCCCGCTCGCGGTCGCCGTTCTCCCGCCAGTTCTCCGACCAGTTCAAGGGGCCGAGTTTTTGCACGTCGGCCACGAAGCGGTCGATCGATTCGGCGAGGTACTGCCCTTCGGCCGCCGACGCCCAAACGAGGCGCAGCCGGTCGGCTTCGATGCCCATCCGCTCCAGGAAATAGCGGAGCATGGCATGGCGGCGGATGGTTTTGTAGTTTTGTTCGATGTAGTGGCAGTCGCCGGGATGGCAGCCGGCGATGAGCACGCCATCGGCTCCCAGGCCGAACGCCTTGAGGACGAACGCGGGATCGACGCGCCCGCTGCACATCACGCGGATGATCCGCGCGTAGGGGGAGTACTTGATCCGCGCGGTGCCCGCCAGATCGGAGGCCGTATAACTGCACCAGTTGCAGAGAAAGGCGACGATTTTCGGTTTGAAAGGCTCGGACATGATTCGATTATCCTTCCGATTGATGGCCGATATTCGAGAAACGTATTCAGGGCGTTGATAAAGTGTCAGACGTAATTCATCAATCCTTCCAGTTCTTCGTTGACCTGTTCGTCGCCGAAGAGATGTTGCTTGGCGGCGCCCGAGGGACAGGCGGCCACGCAGGTGCCGCAACCCTTGCAGAGCGCCTGGTCGATGACGGCGATCTTCCGCTCTTCGTCGGGCGTGATCGCCTGATAGGGACAAAGCGAAATGCAGGTCTTGCAGCCGGAACACATCTCCTCATCCACCCAGGCCGTGTTGGGCTCCAGTTCGATTTGGCCGGAGTCGATCAACACCATCGCCTTGGCGGCGGCGGCGTCGGCCTGGGCGACGGTGTCGGGAATGTCCTTCGCCCCCTGGCAGGCTCCCGCCACCATGACGCCGTCGTTGGCCGTGTTCACCGGCGCGAGTTTGGGATGTTTTTCGAGGAAGAAGCCTTCGGTCGAGCAGGAGATGCCGAACGTGCGCCGCACGTCGCCGGCGTCGGCTTGCGCCTCCAGCGCCACGGCCAGAATGACCATATCGACTTCGACCTTGCGGATCGAGCCCAAGAGGGTGTCATCGACTTGCATCACCAGGCCGCCGGAAAAGGGGACAGTCCCCATTTGTGCTAAGCACCCGCTGGGCCGTTCCGGCAAATGGGGACTGTCCCCATTTCCGGCGGCGGGCGTAATGTCGGCCACTTTGCCGCGAATGAACTGCACCCCCTCGTTCTGTACGCGGTTGTAGAACTCCTCGAAGCCCTTGCCGGGCGTGCGGATATCGATGTAGCAGTTAGTGACCTCGGCCCCGGTCTTCTCGCGCACCAGATGGGCGAGCTTCAGGGCGTACATGCAGCAGACGCGCGAGCAGTAGGGATGGTAGTTGGCGTCCCGGCTGCCCACGCAATGCACGATGCCCACGCGCTTGGGGGTCGAACCATCGCGGAGCACGAGTTTTCCGCCCGTTGGCCCGCCCGCGTTCAGCAACCGCTCGACTTCCAAGCTGGTATAGACATTGGGATACTTTCCGTAGCCGTAATACTCGATGACCGAGGGATCGAAGGCCTTGAAGCCGGTGGCCACGATGATCGCGCCCACGTTGTATTCTTCGATCTCTTCCTGCTGGTCGAACTTGAAGGCGTTGCGTTCGCCGCAGGCCTCCACGCAGCTTTGCTTGCATTTGCCGCGGGCGATCTGCAGGCAGACCTCCGGATCGACGACGGGTACCGGCGGCACGGCCTGCGGGAAGGGGAGGTACACCGGCTTGCGCAGGCCCAGCCCCTGATCGAACGCGTTGGAGAACTTGGCCTGGGTGAAAACGCAGCCGTCGATGCACTGCATGCAGCCCACGCACAAGTCTTCGTCGATGTACCGCGGTTTGCGGCGAATTTTGACGCGGTAGTTGCCCACGGAACCCTCCACCGACTCGACCGTGGAGTAAGTGAGCAGCTTGATGTTCGGATGCAGCTTGACCGACGTCATTTTCGGCGTGAGGATGCAGGCGGCGCAGTCCAGCGTGGGAAAGGTCTTGTCGAACATGGCCATGTGCCCGCCGATCGACGGCTCGCGCTCCACGAGGACGACCTTGTGGCCGGCGTCGGCCAGCGTCAAGGCGGCCTGGATTCCGGCGATGCCGCCGCCGACGACTAGCGCGCGGGGGACGATCCGCACGAACTGCCGCTGCAGCGGCTCGTGGCCCGCCACGCGGCGGACGGCCCCGGCCAAATGGGCCTCGGCCTTCGTCAGCGCATCGGCCTTGTCTTCGGTGACCCACGCCACTTGCTCGCGGATGTTGCACATCTGCACGAGGAACCGGTTCAGGCCGGCGTCCTCGGCGGCGCGGCGGAACGTCGGCTCGTGCAAGTTCGGCGAGCAGGCGGCCACCACGATGCGGTTCAAGCGGTGCTCGACGATGTCGCGTTTGACGAGTTCCTGGCCGGGATCGGAACACATGTACTTATAGTGCCGGGAAAGCGCCACGCCGGGCAGCCCCTCGGCGAAGCGCGTCAACTCCTCGACGTCCAGCGCGCCGGCGATGTTGCTGCCGCAGTGGCAAACGTAAACTCCGATCCGCAGCGATTCATGGTCGATCATGCTATGGCTCCAATACTTTTCGATCTACCCGGTGCCATGCCCCCGCTAGGAAACCGCGTAACGCGGCCCCGGTCGGGGGCTGGTCCATTTTTCGGCGGGAAAACGTATTTCGTGAACAAACGGTAGGCCGAAAACATGGACCTGTCCCCTTCCCGCGGCACAAGGGGGACATTCCCATTTTCGCGGCGATCAAACATTTTTCCGGCACCATAATCTTTCTCGCCGCGAAAATTGGGACAGTCCCCTGTGAACGGCTAGGAAACGGGGATTCCCATCGATTCGTAAACCAATTCGCCCAAGTCCGCCACGCGCAGCCAGCCTTCCGCGCCCACGGTTTTCACCGCGTCTTGGAACATGACTAAATCTTTCGGGCAAGCGACGACGAGGCATTCCACGCCGGGCAGGGCGAGCGCTTCCTTGACGCGATTTTCGGCGGGCCGCTCGGCGATGCCGGGGGCGTCTTTCATCCAGATTCGTCCGCCGCCCGCCCCACAGCAAAAACTGTGGGGACCGTGCCGCGGCATTTCGACCAACTCCGCGCCGAGCGCCTGCAATACGCGGCGGGGCGGTTCATAAACTCCGTTGTATCGGCCGAGGTAACATGGATCGTGATAGGTAACGGCGCAGCCCAGCGATCCTCCCAACTTCAACGTTCCCTGCCGGAGCAACTCGTCCAGCAGTTCGGTATAGTGCAGCACTTGCTTTCCCGCCAGCGGCGAGTCCGCGTCTTCGCCGCCGGACTGCCCGTTGCCTCGATATTCGTTCTTGAGCGTGTTGTAAGTGTGCGGGTCGGTCGTCAGCAGGTTGCGGAACTTCGCGCCGGCCCATTCCTTCAAGTTCTTTTCGCGGAGCATGGAGAAAAGCCCCTCCTCGCCGACCCGCCGCACGTCGTTGCCCGCGTTCTGCTCTTTCTCCATGAGCAATCCCACGTCGATGCCCGCCAGGTGCAGCACCTTGGCGATGGTTCGCGTAATCTCCTGCGCGCGCTGGTCGTAGGAGGCATAGTCGCCGACGAACCAGAGGTATTCGACCTCTTCCTTGCGCGCGTCCTTGAGGGGGAAACCGAGCGTTTTCGCCCATTCGGGCCGTTTGCGCGCCGACTGTCCGAAGGAATTGCCGTAGCGTTGGAAGTTCATCAAGGCGTCCTGGAGTCCTTCATCGACCTGCCCTTGGTCCACCAGGCGGCGGCGAAGATCGACGATCAGCCGCGGTTGCTGGACGAACACCGGGCAAACCTCTTCGCAGGCGCGGCACGCGCAGCAGGCCCAAAGCTCCTCGGGTTTGACGATCGAGCCGTGCAGGCTGGGCGTGTCTCCGTTACCCTTCACCGGCGTGCGCAGCAGCCGCGAATCGATGGCCTGCACCAGATTCCGCGGCGAGAGCGGGAAGCCGGCGGCATGGCCGGGGCAGGCCTCCTGGCACTTGCCGCACCACGTGCAGGCATCGACCTGGAGCAATTGCCGCCAGGTGAAATCGCGGACCGTGTTCACGCCCGATTCCGCGGCCACCGCAAGTTTACCCGGCGGGGTTGGAACTCGCAAAAGCATGTTGGCCGGCGAGGAGAGCAGATGGAACGCTTTGGTGAAGGGGACGGCCACGATCAGCCCGAAAGCCAGCAATCCATGCAGCCACCATGCAAGTTGATGGGCCGCCTGGATCGCGCCGAGCGGAAGCGGCCTCATAATCCGTGCCAGTCCATAGCCCACCGGCGCCCAGGCTGCCGCGGGGAAGACGGGGCCGCCTTGGGCAATGCGGGCCAACTGGGTGTCCTGCCGCTCGCGGCCCACGCGGAACCGCTCGCGGAGATTCATCTCGTCCATCGCGCGGTCCTTCGCTCCCGCATCTCGAGCGGCAGCCACTTGGGTCTCGATGTGGAATCCCTCGGCCAGCCGCAGCCCTTCGATGACGAATCCCGTAACCGCGATCAGGAACAGTGCCGTGAGGAAGGGGAAGCCGTCCCACAAGCTGATGCCGGTCCGCGCCGCCTGGAGCCGCTCGGGGCGGACCAGGTAGCGGCGGTACGCGGCCAAGGCAAGGCCCAGAATCAAGACCAAGCCGAAGAGGTCCAAGGCCAACTCGAACCACTTGTAGAAAAATCCGCGGAGAATCTGAAAGTCGAAAAACAGATTCGTGAAGTCCTGATCCACGGTCGCCAGGGCCGTGCCGACGGCCAGCACCAGCATTCCCCAGAAGATCGCCAGATGCATGAAGAGGGAGAAGCCGTCAGACTTGAGCCGGGACTGGAAAAAGGCCGTCCGCACCCACTCGGCAAGGCGGCGCGGCTGGAGGCCGGTTAGAAATTGTCGTAAGAGTTGCCGGCGGATATTCCCCTCGGCCGGATCGGCTTGGCCCACGAACCACTTGCGAATCCGCCACGCGACGCCGGCCGCGAATGCGGCGAGCACGAGGGGAATCAGCACGTAGAGCGCGATTTCCGCCCCGTGCGGGACGTTCCACATGATGGGCCGGGCCGCTTCCATGTCTCATCCTTTCTTCGCTTGCAGGGCCGCGGTCAGCGCCGGAAGCAGATCGAGCGCATCGACCTCCGCGCCATAGTGGGCGATGTCGAAGATCGGCGCTTTGGGATCGGTGTTCACGGCGATGATCAGATCGGCGGCCTTCATGCCTTCCTGATGCTCCGGCGCGCCGCTGATTCCCAGCGCGAGATAAAGTTTGGGCTTCACGGTCATGCCCGACTTGCCCACTTGCCGCGTGGGCGGCAGCCAACCCTGGTCCACCACCGGCCGCGAGGCGCAGACCGCGCCGCCCAAAGTCTGGGCGAGTTCCTCGGCAAGCTCGAGGTTGTCTTTCTGCTGAATGCCCCGCCCCACCGCCACCAGCATGTCCTGCTGCGTGATATCGACGTCGCCGGCCTGGGGTAAAATCCAATCGTCGAAGGCGATCGCGCCGGCGGAGAGCGGCGCGGCCGGTTTTCGTTGCTCGACGACGGCTTTTCCCGCTTCGCCGTCCGGCCGGAAACTGCCCGGCAGCGCCACGAGGATTGCCGGCGAAGCCTTCGCCCGCACCTCGGCCAGCATTTTTCCGCCGCAGAAGGAAGCGGTAACGCGCAGCGCGTCGCCGTCGGCTTCAATCGCCTTGCAACCGGTGACCAACGGCGCGCCCAGACGTGCGGCCAACAGCGGTCCTAAGTCCCAACCGATCGACGTGCCGCCGATCAACACCGCCCGCGGTTTTTCCGATGCGATTATTTCTTGCAACGCCGCCAGGAACGGCTCGGGAGAATAGGCGGTCAACTGCGGATCGTCCACCGCGATGATGCGGTCCGCCGCGCTCAACGACGGCGCATGACGCGCGCCATCCGGACTGAAAACCAAAGCCAGCACTTGTCCGCCGCCGGCTTTTGCCAGCCCGCGGGCGGCGGCGAGCAATTCCAAGGTCGAATCGGCCAGTGCGTCACGCTGGATTTCCGCCAGAACAAGTATGTCTTGGGCGCTCATTTAACCATTCCTTTCTGGGCGAGAATCTCGGCGATGCGGGCCGCGACTTCGGTTTCGGAGCCGGACAGCATCTCGGCGCGGCTCCCGGAGGCGGGCGGATAAAGCCGGCAGACCGAGAGCAGCGGCTCGGAGGGGGATGTTGCGACCGATCGTTCCTCGAATTGCGTGGATTTCATCGCCGCGCGGATGCGGCTGACCGGAACGTAGCGGGGCGGTTGTTCCGCCCCGAGGATTCCCAGCACGGCCGGCAGTTTCACTTTCAACCGCGCCATGACCGCCCCGGGAAATTCCTTGCAGACCGAGATCGTGCCCGGTTCGGACGCCGCCTTCACGCCGCGGATCACGCCCACGTAAGGCAGGTTCATGGCCGCGGCCAGGAAAGGCGATACTCCGCCGTCCAACTCGTCGTGGGCCTGCACGCCCACCAGCACCAGGTCGGCTTGCAGCGGTTTGATCGCCTCGGCAAAGAGGGCGGCCGCGGCACGAGGCGGCGGGGGGAGGCCGTCCAGCGGTATTTTGAAGATGCGGTCGGCCCCCTTCGCAGAAGCGGCATACAGCGTGTCATCGACATTGCCGAAATCCAACGCCACGACGTTCACCGTCGCCCCGCCGGCTTCCTTCAAGAGGATGGCCTGCTCCAGCGCGTGATCGTCGGACTCGTTGACGATGAACGATGCGGAATCCAGGTCGAGCGCGCTGCCCGAAGCGTCGATTTCCAGAGGCTCGATCAAGTCCGGAACCTGACGAATCACCACCGCGATGTTCATAATGTCCTCCTCTGCGGTTTTTATGCGTTCCTTTCACCCAGGTCCATACACTCGGCCAGCACTTCGATGATGTCGCGAACCTTGAGCCGTCCTTCCAAGCCCGCGACTTTGACGGCATCCTCGAATCGCGCCAATTCATAAGGGCAAGAGACCGCGAGGATCTCGGCTCCGGTCTCGGCGGCCTGGGCCACGCGCTGGTCCGAGAGGCGCTGGCCCCCCTGCGCCACGATGTGCGCGTCGAGCCACATGCCGCCGCCGCCCCCGCCGCAGCACAGGGCGTTGTCGCGATTGCAGGCCATCTCTACGAGTTTCACTCCCGGCACGAGCTGCAGGAGATTCCGCGGCGGATCGAAATACCCGCAGCGCCGGCCCGCGCAACAATTGTCGTGATACGTGACTGCCGCTTCGACCGGTTTGGCGATCAGCGGCTTGAGTTGCTCCAGGCGCTCGGCCAAAAAAGTCGTGTAGTGCTGCACGGGATACCACACGCCGAAGCGGGGGTAATACTTTTGCAACGCGCGGAAGGCGTGCGGATCGAGCACGACGAGCTTGCGGAAATCCTGCTTGTCGAGCAGCTTGCGATTCGCTTCCACGAGGGTTTCGAACAGCCCCTCTTCCCCGAACATGCGATCGCACTCCCCGATGGCCTTCTCCTGCGCGCCGAGCACGCCCCAGGTGATTCCCAACTGCGTCAACAGCCGCGCGAAAGCCCGCGCGACCACCTGGTTTCGGGGATAATACGAAGGATAGCAGCCCACCAGCAACAACACCTCGACGGGGCGCGTCTCTTTCGAGAGGTCCAGCACGCGCACGTCCAAATCCTTGGTCCAATCCATGCGCTGCCGGGGCGACCGGCCCAAGGTGTTGCCGTATTTGAAGATGTTTTGGAATGTTTCCTGGAGTTCGGCGGGCGGCTGGATTCCCTGCTGCATGGCGGCGTCGCGCAATGCCGGCCAGAGGACATCGGCCAGTTCGATGCCGCGCGGACAGCGCTTCGAGCAGGCGTAGCAGGCGACGCACATCCACAACGAAGGACTCGCCAGAACCTTCTCCAAATTGCCGGATTCCGCTTGCAGAATTAGTTTCCGGGGAGGGAACTCCATGGCTTGGCCCAACGGGCAACTCGCCGCGCACAATCCGCACTGCATGCAGCCCAACGGCGGCTTTCCGTCGCCATTCTTGCCGAGTCGTTCCAGCAAATCCGCGCCCTTGGAGGTTTGCACCGTAGCCATCGTTTTTCTCCCACGCTTTCCGCCGAAACTGATTTTTGGGTGGGATTACCGAAGCGCGCTCCCACCGATATTTCTTTTCCCCGCGTCGCCCCCGGTGTATTCACCGGGGGCTAAATGACATGATTGAACGGTTATGCGATTGATCGCGATCGGTTCTGCCGCCGTATATAGCAACGCATGTGCCATTTGTTTTTTTCTGCTGCGATTATGCCGAACCTCCGACGGTGCATGGAGTTGCGGAGAAATGGACGGCGCAGGCCGTCGCGGTTTCTAAGAAGGTTTGCGGAAATCCGTTAACGGCTTGCGGGAATCCGGCAAGGAGAAAAAGACGGCACGGTTCAAAATGGTCGCGGTAATGGCGACAATCGGCTTGGACTGAAATTACTGGAATTGGTAAGCACTTTTGCGAGGCGGAAGCCCTCGCGAAGAGGGCGTTCCCAGGCGGAGCCTGGAAACGAGTGTTGTAATCCTGGTTTGAGCCAGGCCCAATTCTGACCGCGGGATTCGCATGAAGCGGGAACACGGTCGCCAAACGATCTTGCATCCCGCACCCCCTCAAGGTAATATCCTCCGACTAATCGATACATGCTCCACCATAATGGGTGGAATGTAAATCAAGAATCGATCTAAATCGGACATTTTCACTTGCAACCGGAACGAGGTCTTTTAGAATGTATTATAAAGAGACCCCAGTTTCCCTAACCCCTACCGTTTCCTCTTAAAAACAACCTTGTTTTATCGGGAAGCGGCTACCTCAAGGTGCGTTATGAAACAGGCGATGCTGGGGATTTTGGCGGTTGTGGGCCTCGTGGCCGCGGTTTTTTGCACGTTTGGACCCGGCGACCAGGCGATGGGGCAACAGCATGGCGCAGCCGTTCCCGCAGCCGGCGGGGGCGATTTGATCGTCGTGCCGATGCCCTCCGCCGAAAAAGGCCAGGTGCTTTCGATCGTCGATCCGCGTGGGCGCACCTTGTGCGTATATCGCGTCGATCCGGTTACCGGCAAAATCGCGCTGAAGAGCGCCCGCAACCTCAATTGGGACTTGCAAATTTCGCATTACAACAACGACGCTCCCTTGCCGCAAGAGATCCAGTCGTTGTTGCAGCAAAGATAATCGTCTTCGCCAAGGCACGGCTCGTTCGTCCCGGCAAGCGAAGGCGCATTCGCGTTACAGGACACGAGTTCGTCATGGCCCAAAAATATTACAATGTGAAAGAAGCCGCCGGGCTGCTCGGCGTTTCCGAGGATCAAGTCCGCAAAATGCAGGAGCAGCGCGAGTTGTACGGCTACCGCGACGGCGCCGATTGGAAATTCAAGGCGGAAGACGTCGAGCGCCTCGCCGCCGAGCGCCCGCCCGCCGCACCCGCCGCCCACGATTCCTCCGAGGAAGTCCTGCTCAGCGAGGTGGCCTTGGGACAATCGAGCATCGGCGCGTCGGGCACCGTGATCGGCATGGAAGCCAACGGCAAAAAAGGCCCCGACAGCGATTTGAGCATCTCCGCCGACAGCGAAATCCATCTGGCCGGCGACAGTAATATTTCGGTTCCCAAACTTCCCGGCGATTCGCATGCCTCGCCCTTCGAGGAACTCGACCTTACGCTCGAGGAGGACGTGAGCCTGGAGGACAGCAGCCTCGATTTGGAAACGCAGATCAAGCCCATTGCCGAATCGCCCACCGGCGGCGGTTCCTCGGTCGTTACCGCCAAGCCCATGGACGACGACGAAATGGTGCTGGGCGGGGGCAGTTCCGGCAGCGGATTAACGCTCGGCGGCGATAGCGGCATTTCGCTCGTCGATCCGCACGACAGCGGGCTCTCGCTCGAAGAGCCCTTGGAAATCGCCGGCAGCAAGGTCGAATCGCTCGAACTCGGCGAGGACGACATGCTCTCGCTGGCGGGCAGCAAAAAAGGCCCCGGCTCGAGCGTGAAGGGGGACGACGATTTCATGCTCACTCCCATGGAGGAAGCCGGCGACGCCGACGAATCGGAAAGCGGCTCGCAAGTCATCGCGCTGGACACCGAAGGCGACGACGCCTCGACGATGATCGCCAGCACGCCCGTCCATGCGATGGGCGCCATGCTCGACGAAGATTTGGGATCGAGTCCGGCGCTGGATTTCGGCGCGGGCGCGGCCTTGGGGGCATCGCCTTTGGGCACGTCCGCCGCCTTGGCCGAAAGCGCGGCCGCCGTGCCCGCCGCCGCCTTTGCGCCCGAAACGCCCTATACCACGCCGCAAATCATCGGCCTGGTTTCTTGCACCATCCTCCTCATGCTCTGCGGCATGATGATGTACGACATGATCCGCAATATATGGAGTTGGGACCGCGCCTACACCGCCAACAGCTCCCTCATGGATTTCATTTTGCAGTGGTTCTAATCCGCGGGGTGGGACGAGCGATGCATCGTCCCGCCGGCTGGGGATTTCAGTGGAACCGCTCCCGCGTTCCCGGGATCATCGGCCGTAGTCGCCAATTCTCCCTTCGTTTGCGCTTCACGATGGTAAGCGTTCACGCCCCGGTCGGGGACTGGTCCATTTTTCGGCGGGATAGCGTATTTTGCGGACAAACGGTAGGCCGAAAACATGGACCTGTCCCCTTCCCGCGGCGCGAGGGGGACAGTCCCATTTTCGCGGCGAT